>DATEDH010000165.1:0-6871 GCA_035281765.1 Gemmatimonadaceae bacterium | reverse complement strand
TATGAGAAGTGATAGCTCTATCCTTTGCGCGAGAGGTGGGCGGTGTGAGCTGAAATAGTCGATCGCCGCCTTTGCGCGCACCGAGTCGCCACGCAATGCAGCCACAGTACCTCTATGATACAGCGATATAATCGCTGATCCCTGCGCCCGTTCCGAGATCGTTGTATCAGTTGTTGAAATCGCGACTGTATCTGCGGGAAATGCACTCCAGTCACCCGTCTCAGCACCATACCTGAACGCAAGCTCTTCGACTGCGTATGCAGCATCAGGGTCGTCGGAGATTTTTTTGAGATGACTCAAATCAGCGGTCAGTGCACGTGCAGTGTCGATCAATGCGCGAGCATCTTTCCATCTTCCCAATTGCAGATACGCGTACTGAAGCCAGTTCAAGCTGTGCCAGTCGTTGTCGGATGCCGGCAGTTTTTTTTGTCTTACGACTGCACTCGTCGCTGCCCATGCGCGCTCATTCGAGCTGACGAGGTCATCCCACATTCCGAGTGGCAGAAAAATGTGCGACGGCATGTGAAGCGCGTGCGAAGCATCGGGCGCGATCTTCGAGTAAGCCCTTGCTGCCGCGAGCCCTCGCGCAGCGCCCGCGGGTGAATCGGATGCGTGGATGATGTAATGCGCCGCTCCCGGATGCTGCGGATTTCTGTCGAAGACAAACTGTGCATGCTTCACAGCTTCGCGGTTCAGCGAATCCGCGGCTGCATCCTCGAGAAAATACGCCTGCCAGATAATCGCTAATGCAGTGAACGCATGCGCTTCAGGATCATCAGGCGATGTGGTCGCCCATTTCCGCATCGCATCCGCGAACACGCGCACTCGTGATGGAGCATCTCCTTCGGCACCATAAAAGGCCTCGACTGCAGCGCCAAAACCTCTCTCGCCCCGAGTTCGCGCCTTTGCAAGTCGTGCCTCTTTAGTCGGACCAAGACGCGAAAGCACCTGCATTGCCGCGGCACGATCCTCCAATCCCCATACGAGCTTCGAGTTCGTTATCGCTTCCATCCAATATGCGAGCGCGAAACCCGGATCGAGCTTCTGCGCTACGCGAAATGAATCCGCCGCATCGTCGTATTCGAAGCTGTGCAGCAGTGCGAGGCCCGTTATGAAAGGTTTCTGAGCCGCTGCATTGGCGGAGTTCGGAAAAGTCACGTGACCCAGCATGACTTGATGGTTGCCTTTGCCATGGGCGTCATGGGCGTCATGCTGCGCCAGAACAGCATGCGAGTTAGTCGCCATCAGCAGCATGAGAACCGCCGCGGCCCGTTGCATTCTCTGCATCCGTTTCACCCTGGGGAGTCAGCCGTTGATATAATTCTCGGCCGAGGGTGCGTGCAAGCCCGCCTCTTCTATAGTAGTGTGCCCCGCGCTCCCTCCCACTGAAAAAGAGGACTTTTTGGGCTGCAATTCCTCTTTCAATGAGGCGGTTCTTGACGCAATTTGATGCCGTTCCCGCGCCCCCTTTCCTACCAAGCGGAGTTTCCCGTATGCTGCAACTCACTCGGCGAAGTTTGTACACTCTTATCGCCATCGCCGCGCTTGTCCCGGCATTCGCCGGCGCACAGGCGACGTCTACCGTACGTGGACGAGTAATCGATTCACGCACCAGCAGTCCCATAACTGCTGCTCAAGTCTCGGTTGAAGGCACCAATCTTGGAGCATCAACTGATGCCGAGGGAGCCTTCACAATCACCGGTGTTCCCACCGGAAACCGGACCCTCATCGCACGCCGGATCGGCTACGCACCGCAGCGAAAACAGGTCGCGGTCGGCGCCGGCGTGACCGACGTCGCGTTCTCGCTCGAAGTCACAGCCAACACGCTCGAGCAGGTCGTCGTCACCGGTACCGCGACGCCGACAACTGTCCGCGCCCTCGGAACCAGCATCGCGAGCGTCGACAACACACAGATTGCCGAAGCGCGATCCGTCACCGTCGATCAGGCGCTGCAGGGGAAAATCGCAGGAGCACAGATCACGCAGAACTCCGGCAGCCCGGGCGGCGGCGGTCTTTCCGTCCGACTTCGCGGAACAGGATCGATCATTTCCGGCTCTGAGCCGCTCTACATCGTCGATGGAGTGATCGTCGACAACAGCTCCGACCAGCTCATCGACTTCGGCGCACGCAGCAATGTGCAGAATCGACTCGCTGATCTCGATCCAAACGACATCGATCGCATCGAAATCGTTCGCGGCGCTGCCGCTGCCGCTCTATATGGATCGCGCGCAAACAATGGCGTTGTTCAGATCTTCACCAAACGCGGCGTCGCCGGCGCTCCACACATCAACTTCGGCACACGCTATACATCGTCACATCTCGCAAAACGCCTCGCACTCAACCTTGCCCCGCTCGATGCCGCAGGCAAGCCAGTTACGCGGTACGATTACCAGGATGAGATCTTTCAGACCGGCAATGTCAAGGAAATGAACATCTCTGCCGAGGGCGGCAGCGACAAGACGACGTACTATGCGGGTGCGAGCTACTCGGGTGAAGAAGGCATCATCAAGGCAAGCTCCGCCATTCGCCGCAGTGCACGTGTGAATCTCTCTCAGAAATTGTTCGATCCGCTCAAGCTCAACATCGGCGCTAATTACGTTCGCTCAGAAGCGGAGTTCGAGCCAAATGGAGAATCTGGAACCGGCGTCATCACCGCCCTGCTCTTCACGCCAACGACCTTCAGCTTCTATCCGGTCAACGGCATATATCCACAGGCACCCACTGGCGCTGGCTTCGCAAATCCGCTCGCTGTAATCGATACATGGAAAGCGCCGCAGATCACCGACCGTTTCATCGGCAACATAAACGCTGTTTACAACCCGAGCACGAAGTTCACAGCGCAATACACTCTTGGTTACGACGGATACCAGCTCGAGGCCGACCAGCTCATTCCGCGCGGCACGATTGCATCAGAGCCAACAGGTCGCTCCACTGCAATCCTTCGCAGCTCGAGAATCGTCAACAACGACGGTGTTGCAACCTATACGTCGAGGCCGAATGAAGATCTCGAGTTCGGCAGCTCCGTTGGCTTCAATTACACCACCCAGTTCATATCCACTACGACTGCAGTCTCACGCGATCTCCTCCCGACGGGCGAGCTCGTCAGCGCAGGCGCCATTCCGGCAGCGGGCCAGAGCAGGTTCGATCTCGCCACCCTTGGCTTCTACGGACAGCAGACGATGGCATGGAAAGACCGGTTGTACCTGACCGCCGCGCTTCGACGCGATGCATCATCCACGTTCGGATCGTCTGATCGCTGGCAATGGTATCCCAAGTTCTCTGCATCGTACGTAATCTCCGATGAGCCATGGTTCAGCGGCTCGTCGATCGGCAACGCATTCAGCTCGCTCAGGCTTCGCGGCGCTCTTGGATATGCAGGCAATCAGCCTTCGATCGCGAATGCATATGCGAGTCTCGACACATATGTGAAGCGTGTCAACAACGATCACGTTGGCGTAGTGAACAGCCTCGTACTTGGCAACGATTCTCTACGTCCCGAGCGCCAGCGCGAGTACGAGTTCGGCGCCGACCTGGGTTTCCTGGATGATCGCGTTAATCTCGAGGCGACGGTTTACTCCAAGAAAGTGACTGATGCGCTTCTCTCACGCCCGCTTCCAACAAGCAGCGGTTACACGACCAAGCTCGACAACATTGGAGAGATTTCCAACAAGGGCTTCGAGCTTCTCGCACGCACGCGCAACATCAGCACGCCGAACCTGCGATGGACGAGCACCGTGACCTACAGCAGGAACAAGAACAAGCTCGACAAGCTCATCGGCGCGCCGTTCACGCTCGGTTACGCCAACCGCGTAGAACAGGGACAGCCGATTGGATATTTCTATTCCGAGCTTCCACAGAAAAATGCTGCAGGCGGCGACTCGATTGGAGCAGACGGACTGATCGTGCGCAGCCCTGTAGAGACGCGGGTATCCGGCAAGATCGGCGATCCTAACCCGAAATGGCTCGGATCATTCCTGAATGAGATCCAGGTTGGTAGCCGCATTCACTTCCGCGCCCTGCTCGATGGAAGTTTCGGCGGTGACGTGCTCAACTTCACCAAGCGCACGCTCGATACATTCGGCACAAGTGCCGAGGCGGCGCTCGAGTTCCTGCCGGTGGGTGATCCGAAGCGTGTTGCCCCAGGGTACGCAAGATCGAAGCGATTCTACTATGGATTCTATGCCGAGGATGGCAGCTACGTGAAGCTGCGTGAGGTGTCATTGACATACGACCTTGCACCGAACCTCGCGCGTGCAGTGAAAGCTGCCGGTCTTGCAGTCACGGTCTCAGGAAGAAACCTGCATACGTGGACCGACTACACTGGATTCGATCCTGAGATGAACCTGTTCGGCCAGCTCACGGTTGAGCGCGGCAATGATTTTGGAACGTATCCGATTCCGAGGCAGTATTCGATCGGAATCCGCGTCAATTACTGAGGCATCCGACTATGACAAATAAATCCATATTCGCATTTGCATTTGCCACGGCCGCGATGCTCACCGGCTGCGATCTCGACAAGAACAACCCGAACGCGCCGAGCCAGGGAACGATTCTCAACAGTCGCGATGGAATCGTCGCCCTCGCTGTAGGTCTTCAGGGTCGCTATGCGACCGGGATGGCGTACTTCATTTATCCCAGCGGGCTGATCTCTGATGAGCTGGGTACACCGATTGCCGCGCTGCAATCATATAAGGATGCGGAAGTCGGTGCACTCGCGGATACATACGGCGTCGTCGAAGATCCATGGAACACGCATTATCAGACAATAAAGAGCGCCGACGACCTCATCGGAAACGCCGCCAACGTCAACCTTGGCGGTGAGACCCTCTCGGGAATCCTGTCGTTATCGTATCTCCTGAAAGGCGCGTCCCTCGGTGAGCTGACTCAGCAGTATCAGAAGATCATCGTGAACCCGCGCGCTGCGACACCGGAGTTCGTCGACCGGCCAACCGCAATCGCAGCGGTTCTTGCTCTTCTCGACAGCGCTCTTATCGAGAACAACAAGTTCGCGACGCGTTCGGAGTTCAGCACATCGATCAAGGCGGGCGGCCTCAACCTGCAGAACACGATTCTGGCAATGCAGGCGCGTTACAACCGGCTCGCGAACAACTGGCCGGCTGCGCTTGCGGCAGCGAACGCAGTCGATACGTCGGTCGTGTCGTTCATGAATTTCAGCGATCAGGCAATCAATCCTGTGTTCGACTTGAGCTCGCGCTCGAGTTACATCAGGCCGCGTGATACCGTTCGCGTAATCGCCGAGCCGGGTGATGCGCGCATTGCATTCAATATTACCGGACCGACGGTTGCTGGAACTGTGAGACCGATCAGGAGCTTCGCGCAGTATCCCGCGACGACATCGCCGATTGCATTCTACTGGCCGGGTGAGATCATGCTCATCAAGGCTGAGGCGTGGGCGAACACCAATCAGCTCGCGCTTGCGGCGCAGATGGTGAATTACGTGAGAACGCGCTGCGGTGGAGCAGCCAATCAACCGAAGGCGTGTCTCCCTGCTCTTCCTGCGTCAGAGCTGACGACGAAGGAGCAGATCGTCGCCGAGATTTACAAGCAGAGAAAGTTCGAGCTGTTTGGTACGGGTCTTCGCTGGGAGGATGTGCGCCGGCTCGGACTCGTATCGGCAACATCGCCTTATGCGAAGCGCTGCTGGCTGCTGTATCCGAATTCGGAGAGGAATACCGAGCCGAACGTTCCGGCAAATCCGAGTGGTGATCCGCCGGCGAGCTTCTCGACCTGTCTCTGATCGAGTAGTGAAGAGAACGGTATGCATTGCGGCGGCGATAGTATTCGCCGCCGCATGCAGCACGGCGACGGGCAGGCACGCGGCGCAGGATATCAGCGGACTGCGATTCGAGCCAACCGATTTTACCGCAGGCAGCTGGTATAAGGGCAACACGCACACTCATACATCCGAGACCGACGGTGATTCGTCACCGGAGGCCGTTGCGAGTTGGTATAAAAACCACGGCTACAATTTTCTTGTTCTCTCGGATCACGAGATCCTGCTCGACTTGTCGAAGATCGCGCATCTCGAAGATTCGGCATTCCGCTTTGTGCCTGGTGAGGAGATAACGGGTAAGTTCGGCACCAAGCCGGTGCATCTCATCGGGATAAATATTTCCCGCGCTCTCAAGCCTCTCGCGGATACATCGGCAGCTGCAACTGTTCAGCGCACTGTCGATTCAGTTCGAGCGGCGGGCGGCGTTCCGCAGATCAATCATCCGAACTTCGGTTGGGCGCTCACCGAGAGTGACTTGATGAAGGTGAGAAATGCAAACCTCGTCGAGATCTACAACGGTCATCCTCTCGTGAACAATCTTGGCGGTGGCGATTCGCCTGGAATGGAAGCGGTGTGGGATTATCTGCTCTCGCATGGAAAGCGGATTTATGGAGTTGGATCGGACGACGCGCATCACTTCAAGGCGGAGTTCAGTCCAAAGCTCGCGAATCCCGGAAAGGCGTGGGTTGTGGTTCGCGCGCCGAAGCTCGAGCCGGCTTCGATCGTTGCGGCGCTCGACGCGGGGCATTTCTATGCGAGCACCGGTGTCGAGCTCGACTCGATCGTGGTGCGAGGCCAGGACATCAGGATCAACATTCGCCAGTACAAGAACTTCAAGTACACAACGGAGTTCGTCGGTGATAACGGCGAGATACTGAAGACATCCGGCGACATCGCGCCGACGTATCACCTGAATCGTGCGGTCACCTATGTCAGGGCGAGGATTGCCGACTCGAACGGGGCGAAGGCGTGGACTCAGCCTGTCTTCATCGTCCGATAACGATGGATTACTCTGCCTAATTGGTAGCGGAACGAGACTAATTAGAGCGAACGTAACGCGGGGCTAGTATTGCTGTA
>DATEDH010000164.1:0-9651 GCA_035281765.1 Gemmatimonadaceae bacterium | reverse complement strand
TGTTAAAGAAACTGTTACGTGAAATTCTTTTGACAATTCAGCCGGTCGCCAATAGCATCGTTTCCAACTGGTGAGTGGGCAAACGCCTCTCCGTGAATCCAGCGCCAGCCAATCACATCCTTACGTAGGGCACCCCGGTCGCGAGGCCGGTCCGCAAAGCCAATGGGTCTTTCTGAGCCACGGGAAAGGGTCTCAGTGAAGACAGCCAGGTTGTCGTAAAGGGTCGCCGGAACCGCCGGCAAACCTTTTATGTGTAGGAGTTGGCCATGAACGCGAAGTATTTCCTCCCCGTTGCGGCGGTATTTCTTGCCGCATGCAGTGATGTCACTGCACCATCGAACGACCTCGCAGTTTCGTACGGCAAGCGCACCACGACGCCGCCGCCACCGCCCTCGTCTCTCGTCCTTTCGGAATCGTTCGAGAACGGCATAGCGAGTGTTTCATCGTGGAATCTCAACAGCCTCACGTCTTCGCCAGGCACCGCGAAGATGGCATCAACCGGCTTCCTCGGCCGGCTGCTCAATGAGGAAGTCGCACTCAGCATTCCAGCAGGCATGACGAGTGTGACGGTCTCGTTCGACCTCTACATCATCGGTACGTGGGATGGTGCAGGGCAGCAGGGATACGGTGGAGACTGGTGGCAGATCGAAGTAAGCCGCAACGGCGGCGCGCGTCAGAACGTGTTCCATACTTCGTTCTCCAACCAGGCAACGAAGCCTCAGCATTTCCCGAAGGAAGTGACTGCTGGAACAAGTCCGAGTGACAAGGGCGCTTTTGCAACCAATCTTCTCGGATATCCCAAGGCGTCAGGCAAGTTCGATGTCGGCGACGCGATCTACAAGCTGAAGTACACGATTTCCAACCCCGGTGGCGGACCGCTCGTGCTGTATTTCCATTCGACGACGCCGCTGCAGGACCTGAATGATGAGAGCTGGGGGCTCGACAACGTTGTAGTAAGCGGCAGCTAAAAAACCTGGGGAAAGATCAGCGTCGGCTCCGTCTGCTGCTCAACAGACTGGAGCCGGCGCTATCCCAGGTTCTGCCGGTCGAGCATTGCAGCGAGCATCATGTAAGGCATTGCACCAGATTGGCGCTGCACTTCCTTCCCGCCTGAAAAAATGATCGTCGTGGGAATTCCCCTGATGTTGAACGGCCTCGTTGCAGCCGGCGCCAGATCCGTATTCAGCTTCGCAACAATCGCTCTTCCAGCGTAATTCGCCGCAATCTGGTCTACTGCCGGCGCCATCATCTTACAGGGCCCGCACCAGTCGGCGTAGAAATCCACCATGACTGGCACCTCACTTTCCGCGATGGTACGTGAGAACGTCTCATCATCGAGGTGAATCGGGCGATCGAGGAGCATCGGGGTACCGCATTTCCCGCATTTCGGACGGTCCTGCGCTCGCGAAACGTCGATGCGGTTCCAGCTCTGGCAGAACTGGCATCTCAGCGTAGCCCTGGTCGTCTTAGTCGCGGTATCCATGCGTATTCCTCCGTAGCAAAATCGTCATAAACGCGTGAGTCAAGATACGCGCCCGCAAGCCGCCTTTTTCCCTGTGACGCGGCTGGAACGTGGTCGTCATTGTGGTGCATCGGTCCGCTGTGGCGGTCCTCTATATAAGGAAGCTACAGCGCCGGCGCATGACGCAACTTCAATCCACTGGCTAATGCGGCTGACACGCGAGGGCGCGGTTTGTCACAGACGTAAAATGACACGGCGGCGCTCGGGCTTCACCATGCTCGAGATGCTGCTTGTGATGATCATGATCTCGATCATCGTCAAGATCACCGTCGGCAAGATGGCGACGATCATGCGACACGAGCGGGTGAACCGCGCCGCACAGGTTCTCGTGCAGGACCTTCAGAACGGATTCGCGATGGCAGGCCGCCAGCGCGCGCCGGTGCGATTGACGTTCTATACGTCGACTCAGACCTACAAGTTCACCGACAGAAAGACCGGCACTGTTCTTCAGACGCGAGTGATGGCTACGGGCTCGGAGTACTCACTCACTTCGATGGAGACCAATGCGACCACCGTCGACATTCTGCCCAACGGGATCGGCTCGACTGCATTCATCGTGACGCTGCACAACGGTGACTACCAGCGTAAGGTCTTTGCGTCTACAGCAGGATTCATCCGGATGGACCCGCAATGATGGAGAAGCCAATGAACTCAGCGAATGACGGAAATGTCGCGGCGAAAAAAAAGCGCAGCGGATTCATCCTGATGGAGGTCGTCGTTGCGATGACGCTGCTCGCGCTCATCATGACGCCGCTTGCCGCAATGGTGTTCAAGATCACTGCGCGCTCGCATCGCTCCGTCGGCAACACGTACCGCAACGCGGTTGTCATGAAGGAAGTGAACTACCTCGAGGCAATCGCTTACGACAGTCTTGCAACGGGTACGACCACAACGTCGGTAACGACCAAGCCATATCCCTACACGAGAACCTTGACGGTCGCTCAGTACTACTCGCGATTCATGCTGAAAGGCAAGACTGTAACACTCGTCATCACGCCGACGAACCCTCTCTACAAGCCCGACACGATCAAGTTTATTCGCTCGAGCGCGAACCTGACGAAAGCCTTCATCGACGACGGTGTGTGATGAAATCATTCACGTTGGGACCACGAAAAGGATTGAGCCTCGCCGAGCTCATCATTGGTATGGTGATTCTGGCGATTGTTGGAATGGCTCTCACCAAGACGCTTCGCTCGCAGGCCAGGTACTTCGACCACCAGAAGACATCCAACCTCGCCCGCGCCGTTGCGCGCGGCCCGATCAACCGCGTCGTGTCCGACTTGCGCATGGTCGAGTCGCGCGGCGGAATGATCTCGGCATCACCGACTCAGATTGAAGTTCGCGTCCCTTATGCGATGGGCGTCGTTTGCGGCAACAACAGCAACGCTACCCACATCAGTCTTCTGCCCGTTGACTCTGCGATGTATTCAGCGCCCGGCTATTCCGGCTACGCGTGGCGCGGCGGCGACGGCGTATACCGTTACAAGGAAGACAATCAGACCAAGGAAGTAGGAACCGAGTCAGTCTGCACTGCCGCACAGATCCTGTCGCTCACGTCCACCGGCGGCAAGATCATCAGGATCATGCCCGTATTGCCGGATACAGCGAGCTATGGAACGCCGGTCTTTCTCTATAGAAAAATCCGCTACTCGTTCGGTGCCTCGACGATGGTTCCAGGCACGACCGCACTTTTCCGGACACGAATGGAGAACGGACAAAGTGAGGAGCTCTCCGCGCCTTATGATGCAAGCGCCAAGTTCAGGTTTTTCGTTGGAGCGAGCACTGTAGCACAGGACGCTGCACCAGCCGACCTCACGACGATCCGCGGCATCGAGCTCAACATGACAGGACTCAGCGAACGCGCGCCCTCAGGTGATGTCGCGAAACAAAGAGCCCCGTTCATCACTGCAGTGTTCTTCAAGAATCGTCTCGACTGAACCAGGAGATGGAAATGAAGTTTTTCTCACAACGCAAAGGATTCGCGCTCCCGGCTGCGATTCTGATTGTAGGAATTCTCTCGATCTCTATCGCAGCGGGCTTCACGCTCGTGAACGCCGAGCGTCGAGGTGTCGATGATCAGAAGGCGCAGGTGAGCGCATTCGTGCTCGCGGAGCAAGGTCTTCAGACCTTCTTCATCAAGCGCGACTCGCTTGGATTCAAGTCCACGCCGCCTCTCGTGAAAGAGGGCCCTGTGAGGATTTATCTCAAGGGCGGGTACGCCGACGTCCAGCTCGACCGCGTGCGCGCGCCCGTCGGGTCGCTCGCCGGGATTTACGTGATTCGCTCGAAAGGCACGCAGACGCAGGGGGCGATTGGAGGCACTCCCGCAGGAGTACGCACTGTTGCGCAGTACGCTTCGTGGGAGCCGGCCGACATGTCGGTAAACGCAGGCTGGACTGCCATCAGCGGAATCAAGAAAAACGGTGCCTCAGGTTCATTCCTTGGCGTCGACGCCTGCCACGACTCTGCGTCGATTGCGGGTGTTGCTGTGCCACTCATCCCCGGATTCAATCGCCCACAGACCGCCGACAGCGTCGAGTATCTCGGCCAGACTGTTAACGACGCTGCACGCGCAGTCGAAATCGACTGGGCGGGGATTCTTGCGGGAACTGCGATCACGCCGAATATCGTGATCCCTCCCGATCCGTATCCAACATGGGGCGACACGACGTACTACCCTACGATCTTCGTAAATGGGACGCTCAACACCAACAGCGCTCTCAACGGGGGCCGGGGCATCCTCATCGTAAAAGGAGATCTTGACGGCGGTAACGGTGCCACATTCACCTGGAAAGGAATCGTGCTGGTCGGCGGCGACATCGTAGGAAATGGTAACAACTATATACAGGGTGCGATCGTCAGCGCGCTGAACGCCAAGCTCGGCATTACCGTGCCGATCAATACGGTCAATGGTACGAAAGTCTACCAGTACAATTCATGTGAGGTGGCAAAAGCACTCATGGGAATGGGTGCATTGATACCGATGCCTAATACGTGGGTGGATAACTGGGTCGAATATTGATCGGGGAGGGCACAGAGGGCGACGCCCGCGCGCTGGCGCGCGGGCTCGCCTGACAGAGGTAGCAGAGACACAGAGAAATGAACAAAGGCGCGCCATCGGCGCGCCTTTGTCATTTGCCAGATGAGTTGGGTATGCTAGGCGTCCTCAGCGGGCTCAGTGTCTCGGCGTGTTGATGAAGCGTCGGACGCCGTCGACCAGGCGTATGACGTTGAAGTTGATCAGAAGGCCAAGGGGGTATTCGCCGAGCTTCATGTATGTGAGCAGTTGCGTTTCATGCAACAGAGAGATCGTTTCGACTGACTTGATCTCGACAACGACCTCGTCGGCGACGAGAAAATCCGGCACGAAGATCTTGTTGAGAAGCTTCCCCTCGAACGGAATTCTTATCCGCGGCTGACGTCGTACATGCAGCCCTTTCTCCTTGAGCATCATGTAGAAAGGCTCTTCATATGCGGATTCACGCAGTCCTGGACCGAGCTGCTTATGCACAGCGATCGCAGAGCCAATGATGTCGTAAGTGAGGGGGTGGTCCTCACGTCCAAGTTTAAATCCCACGAAGGGAAGAAACGTGGCTTGGCGAGCCCCGCATAACCGCAATGCAACCAACGCAACCAAACCTCTGCGTCTCTGCGTTCTCTGTCAGGCGAGCGAAGCGAGACCTCTGCGTTCTCCCCCGGGAAGCGAGCCTCTGTGCCCTCACCGTATTTTCATATGTATCAGAAACTAGAACAAACGCGCCAACCGGCGCGTTTGTTATAATTTCTGATACATATGAAAATACTGGTAATCGAGGATGACCCCACGGTCGGCAACTTTGTAAAGCGCGGCCTCGAGCAGCAAAGGTGGGGTGTCGACCTCGTCGGCAACGGCGATGAAGGCGAGCAGCTCGCCGCGACCGGTACATATGATCTCGTAATCCTCGACATGCGACTGCCGGGAAAATCCGGCATGGAGGTGCTGAGCTCGCTTCGAGCGCGCGGATTCGAGAGACCTGTGCTCGTTCTTACGGCGCAGGATGCAATCGATGCGAAAGTCGAAACGCTTCGCGCCGGCGCAGATGACTACGTCACCAAGCCGTTCGCATTTGAAGAATTGCTCGCGCGCGTCGAAGCGCTTTCACGACGACCGCGCGTGCTTGTTTCACCGGCACTAAAAGTCGCCGACCTCGAGCTTCATCTCGACACGCGTGAAGTGAAGCGCGGCGGAGAGGTGATCGAGCTCACGCCGAAGGAATACACGGTGCTGGAGTATCTCATGCGCCACGCCGGCCGCGTGATGAGCCGCACACTCATCACCGAGTATGCATGGGGATACCATTTCGATCCCGGCACCAACATCGTCGATGTCGTCATCAATCATCTTCGCAAGAAGATCGACGCATCGAATTCACAGAAGCTCATTCATACGATTCGCGGTGTCGGCTACGTCATAAGATCCGACGCGCGCTCATCGCGTGATTCCGATACGCGCGCTGCGCGGGACAACGACACTCGCGCCTCGCGCGACTGATCGCACATGGCCACTACCCGCACGAACCTTACTGCTGCGTTCGTTGCGGGAATGGTCGCCGTGGCCGGGGTATTGGGCATCACACTCTGGGCTGTTCGCAACGCAACCGTCTACAGCGACATTGCGCGTTATGCGAGCACACAGGCCGATCTCGCTGTTGGAATAATTCTCGATGCAGGCGGTGAAGGCGCACAGCCGGTTGTCGTAAGACCTGACACCGCCGCCGAAGCGCTCTCCATCACGACGCGCCTCGGCGCAATGCTCAATCAGTTTCCAGGCTACGTCGTCGTCTTCGACCATCATGGTCTTCTTCTGTTCGAGTCCGATGAGGTACGTCAGCTCAACAGCTCTGACGCAGCGCTGCTTGCAGATCAGGTTCGCAACCTTCCATCCAATGGACCGGCAGGTCTTCTCTCGCTCGACAGCGCGCAGGAGCAGATACTTCTCGTCGCACGCGACATCTCCACCGCAACCGGCCCGCTCGGCAAGGTGATTGTCGGTGTTTCAACGCAAGGCGTGGACGAGCTGCCGAGGAGTTATCTCGTTGCGTTTGCGGGAATGGCGCTGGTGGTGGTGCTCACTGGCTGGGGCGCGTGGGTCACGCTCGGCGTGCTTTCGCAGCGAATCGGAAAGATCACTCACGATGTTGCTGCAATCACCGATGGCCGGAGTCTGCATCGCAGGTTGAGTATCGAGAATGCGGGACAGGAATTCGAGAAGCTCGTTGCAACGCTGAACGCGATGATCGAGCGTCTCGAAACTTCATTCCTCGGGTTGAGAAGATTCACTGCCGATGCGAGTCACGAGCTGAAGACTCCGCTTGCAGTTCTGCGCGCTGATGTTGAGCGCGCAATGAATGAGCCGTCGCACAATGAGAGAATGGTTGCGCTCGAGGAAGCGCTGCACGAAACAACGCGAATGGCCGATCTCGTTGAGAGTCTGCTCACTCTCGCGCGCGCAGATGAAGGCCGCTTCGACATTCATCGCGAGCCAGTCGAGCTCAAACGTCTCGTCGACGATGTGTATGAGACGGCAGTGATACTTGGCGAAGGTGCAGGAGTACAGGTGAATCTTCAGTTCACTGCAGAGGTCACGATAATGGGAGACGTGACGCGGCTCAGGCAGCTGTTTCTCAACCTGGTCACAAACGCAATCAAGTACACTCCCGCAGGTGGAAAAGTCGACATCGGTCTTGGTGTCCATCCGGACAATGTGACGTTCGCTGTGCGTGACACGGGAATTGGAATCGCGGCGGCTGATGTTCCTTACATCTTCGAGAGATTCTGGCGCGCAGATCGCGCACGCTCACGAATGTCCGAGCGGGGCGGCTTTGGCTTGGGTCTCGCAATCAGCCAGTGGATCGCTCAGGCACATGGCGGCACTCTTACTGCATCGTCACGCCTTGGGCGGGGCAGTCTCTTTACAGTTACTCTGCCACTTCCGCAAGCACAGACCGCGTGAGAAAACATTAAAAGGAATTAATTGTTTTCTAATCTTCGCGGCATTACGCGAGGAAGTCGGGCGGGGTAATGTAAGTCACCAAACCATTTTCCCGGTGACACAATGTTCAACCAGTTGATCGAGTCCAGGCCGAAGAAGCAGAAAATGGCTGGCGGGACACTGTTCAGTATCGTGTTCCACGGAGCTTTGATCGTCGCTGCCGTTGTCATCACTGCGAATGCAGGAATCGCAGATGACAAGACGAAGGCGGAGAAGATTCAGTTCGTGGAAATGAAGAAGGAGCCCCCGAAGCCAAAGCCGAAGGAGCCGCCTCCACCGCCAAAGGAAGTCGTGATGAAGGCGCCTCCGCCGAAGGGATTCCAGGTGCTTCGCGCTCCTGTCGAGATCCCCATCAAGATTCCCGAAATCGATCTCACCAAGAAGGTCACTGACGAAGCCGACTTCAGCGGAAAAGGCGTGAAGGGTGGTGTCGCCAAGGGTGTCGAGGGCGGAACTGCTGTCGTCGATCCCAACCAGACCTACTATGAGTTCCAGGTCGAGAAGCCCGTTGCCCAGATCCCGGGCACTGGCTCGCCGCGCTATCCCGACGCGCTCCGCTCATCGGGCGTCGAAGGTGAAGTGCAGGCACAGTTCGTGGTAAGTGAGGATGGCAAAGCCGATCCGTCGTCTTTCAAGGTCCTCAAGGCAACAAACGACCTCTTCGCAAGCGCTGTCCGGTCGGCACTTCCGAACATGCGCTTCTATCCGGCCGAAGTCGGCGGAAAGAAAGTGAAGCAGCTCGTGCAGCAGAGCTTCCAGTTCCGGCTGGACAGATAACCGCAGGCAAACCCAACCCAAACGGAGAAATTCGATACAATGCAACTCTCGCTGATGGATCTTTGGGGGCAGATGGCCGGGTTCGCCCGCGGCATCGTGTTCACCCTTGCAATCATGTCGGTGTGGTCACTCTCGATCACGATCAAGAAGTGGTGGGACCTTCGCAAGGCGCAGGTCGAGACCCGCAAGTTCGCTCCCGAGTTCTCGCAGTTCCTCGAGGAAGACAACCTCAATGAGGCAGTCGCACTCTCCGAGAAGTACAAGAAGTCGCACGTTGCGCGCGTTCTTGGCGGCGCACTCACCGAGATCAAGCCTCTCATTCAGGATGGCACCGTTTCCGTTGGTGACATCAACTCTGCAGAGCGTGCTGTCGAGCGTGAAATGCTGATGACGATCACCGATCTCAAGAGAGGTCTTGGTGTGCTCGCGACCGTCGGTGCAACCGCGCCGTTCGTCGGACTGCTTGGAACCACGATGGGAATCGTGAACGCGTTCGTAGGTATGGCCGCGTCGGGATCAGGCGGACTCTCGGCGATTTCCGCCGGTGTCGCAGAAGCTCTTATCACGACCGCATTCGGACTCATCGTCGCAATTCCTGCGGTGTGGGCGTACAACTACTTCCAGGTGAAGATCGACAACCTCACAGCTGAGATGACGTACACCTCGAAGGAAATGATCGACTACATGATCAAGAACGTGAGCGGCGAGTTCGGTCGTTCGCGCTTCACCCGCGAGTTCAACACCACGGCTTCCTCGGGTTCTTCGCCGATCTCAACCTGACCGGCGGGGAGGACTAAACCATGGCAATGTCAACTGGAGGGAGCGGGGGTGTTAAGGCAGAGCCCAATGTGACGCCGATGATCGACGTCATGCTGGTTCTCCTCATCATCTTCATGCTCGTCGTCCCGGCCATCTCGGCGGGCTTCCAGGCCGTGCCGCCTCAAGGTGTGAACCTGAAGCCACATCCTGAAGAGGAGCGTGATCAGGTGCTCGGCATCGACGCCAACAATCAGTATTTCCTGAACAAGGCGCCGATTCCCAACAACACGCTGGGGCCGCGGCTCAAGGAGATTTACGAAAGCAGAACGGAAGACAAGGTTCTCTACGTAAAGGCGCACAAGGATCTCGAGTATTCGAAGATTCTCGATGCGATGGATATTGCATCGCACAATGGCGTCTCGATGGCGGCGATGATCACGGACCAGCAGCCCGGAACGAAATCGTCGATTGCCACCGATAACATCATTGGCGGCGCGCCCGCGGGAGGTAAGAAGTAATGGCGATGTCCGCAGGTGGTGCCAGAGGTCTTACGAACGAGATC
>DATEDH010000163.1:0-14429 GCA_035281765.1 Gemmatimonadaceae bacterium | reverse complement strand
TAGCTGTCGCAGGAGTCTGGCAGCAGACAGCCGGCCGCAGTAGTTCCGCAGTTCCCAAAAAAAAACTCCGTGGGTACTCCGTTTCTCCGTAGCTCCGTGTCCAGGTCGTCAGATGCCGCTGTGCCTAGGTCGTTGGATGTCGCTGTGCCTAGGTCGTCAGATGCAGCGGCCGTAAGAGCCCAGGCAATGCTCATGAGACAATACCGGATGCAATAGTTCGCCGCTCGAGCGTAACGAGCTCCGACGGAATATCAGAAGCACGAGGAACGACAAGAACAGTCTGCCCAAGCCCGGCCGACCGAAGCAGATCAAGAATTCGTCCGGATCGTCGAACATCGAGCTCAGCAAATGGGTCGTCGAGCAATAGCACAGGAGCAATTCCACGAGCAGCTCGAATGGTCTCGCTCTCGAGCATTCGTAATGCAATCGCAGCAGTGCGCTGCTGCCCGGCCGATCCAAACAATCGAAGATCCCGCCCGTCGAGTGTGAGTGAGAGATCATCACGGTGCGGACCGGAATGCGTCAGCCCGCGTCGAATATCATGCCGGCGATGGCGCGCCAGCGCACTCTCCAGCGCAGCACGAACATCGGGCTCGCGCGCAATCGAGCTCGAGTACGAAAGAGCAGCATCACCATGCTCCCCAATAGCGGTGGTCAACCGCGCAAATTCATCGCGCCGATCGTTCACCCACTCGACACGTGCTTTCACGAGCGCTGCACCATGTTCCGCAAGTGCCGGCTCCCAGACCTCCGCAGCACTGTCGTCTCCCGTTTTCGCAGCGTCGCGCAACGAAGCGTTGCGGCGCGCCAGGGCCGCACGATAAAGCTGCAGCGACGCGAGATAGCGCCGTGAAGACAACGCGAGCACGAGATCGAGAAATCGCCTTCGCTCGCCAGGTGAGCCCGCGATCAACTGAATGTCGCGCGGAGAAAACATCACCGATGGCAGCGCGCCGAACGCTTCACTCAATCGCGCGGCGACCGCTCCGTCTATCGTGACTTTCTTTTTCTTTCCATAAATCTCGAACCCGACAGCAATCTCGTGCGCGCTGTCCGACTCACACGATGCGGCAATATGAAATCCCTTTGCCCCGAACCGCACGAGATCCTGGTCACGCGCACCGCGCACGCTGCGCAGCACCTGCATGTAGTAGATGGCCTCGAGAAGATTTGTCTTCCCCTGGCCATTCTCACCAATGATCGCGAGTCCATTTGGCGGAAGCTCGAGATCGAGCTTCTCGAAATTACGGAAATCCCTCGCCGCGATGCGGCGAAGCCAGACCTGCGGCTCGGTCACTTCCCCCCGAACACCGGCGTGCGCTTCTCGAGAAACGCTTTCATTCCCTCTGTCATGTCCGAGGTTGCGGCGAGCATCGCAAAGTGATTCGCCTCCAGAACCATTGCGTCGTCGAGCGACATCTCCATTCCACGGTCCACTGCTTCAATCGCGAGCGAAACGGCAACTGGTCCATTTGCCAGTATGAGCTTCATCATATCAGTCGCCGCATTCATCAGCTCATCTGCAGCGACGACTTTATTGACGAGCCCGATGCGATATGCCTCCTGCGCATCGATCATCTCGGCCGTTGTGATGAGTTGAATCGCGCGCCCCTTTCCGATCAATCGTGGAAGCCGCTGCGTGCCTCCGTATCCGGGGCATGTGCCGAGCTTCACCTCGGGAAGGCCGAACTTCGCTTTGTCCGATGCAACTCTTATATGACAGGCAAGTGCGAGCTCGCATCCACCGCCGAGCGCGAATCCATTCACTGCCGCGATAACTGGCTTTGGCGATGTCTCAAAACGACGGTAAACGTTTTGCCCTTTCTGCGCGCGGGCTTTGGCGATCGCGGGCGTCTGGCTCGAAAGCTCAGCGATATCGGCACCGGCAACGAACGCTCTGCCCGCGCCGGTGACAATCAATCCCGCAATATCATCACGCGCCCGCACCTCCTCGACGGCACTCCCCAGCTCGGCGATTGTTGCATCGTTCAGGGCGTTCAGTTTGTCAGGGCGATTGACGGTCAGCGTCGCGATCCGCTCGTTTACTTCGAGCGTCAGAAACTGGTAGGACATGTGCGCGAGTTGAGGAGGTTCGGTTAAGGGTGTAATGTACGCGCGCACTATCACATTCGCCTTACCGGAGCGTGAGTGGCCGAGAAATGGATTCTGCGGAAGGGGACGAAGGCATCAGGCTTCCGGTACACCGGGCCTGACGGCAAGCGCGTTGCGAGCAAGACGACGCTCGAGCGAATCGATCTCCTCCGGATTCCGCCGGCATGGACCGACGTGCACATCGCCGTCAACATACGGGCCCCCATTCAGGTTTGGGGGTTCGACGCTCGCGGCAGAAAACAGTACAGGTATCATCCGCGCGCAGTGGAAAAGGGCTCGCTCCGAAAACATTATCGCGTGCGTCAGATGGCGAAGGACTTGCCGCGACTTCGGAAGCGTCTGCTCAAGGATCTCGCGCGCAAGGATTATTCGCGTGAGCGCGTCGCTGCCGGCATCCTGATGCTCATCTCCCAGCGATGGTTCAGGGTAGGGAGCGAGCGCTATGAGAAGGAGAACAACTCGTTCGGCATCACCACACTTCGTAAATCACACGTGAGGCCTGAGAACGATCACATCGTCTTTGAGTATCGCGGGAAGCGCGGGATCGATCACCGGCAGCATGTGATCGACCGGCGTCTCATCAAGTTTGTCGACGATTTAATGGGTTCGCCCGGCAAGCGGCTCTTCCGTTACAAGGAGGGGCGCAAATGGGTCGACATCGATGCGCGCGATGTGAACGAGTATCTCGAGGACATCGCCGGGTTTCCGTACACTGCAAAGGATTTCCGCACATGGGGCGGATCGATGCTGGCTGCAACTGTTCTCGCCGATCTGGGTCCTGCGAAAACCAGGACGGCGCGGAACAAGAATGTCGTCACTGCCGTGCGTCTCGTTGCGGCGGAGCTTGGCAACACGCCTGCGATCTGCCGCAAATCCTATGTGCATCCCGTGATCCTCACGAAATATTTGAAAAGCGGCTCGACGATATCCGTGCCTCGACGCACGTCGCAGAGCGCGGGCCCCGGGCGATATTGGCCCGAGGAAATCGCACTCATCGATTTTCTCGATAAATACTTTCCCGAGCGTCGCACGACACCGCGCGTTCCTGATGAAAGCGGAAACGAGAGATGAAACACGTACTTGCCATCGACGAGGGAACCACCGGCGTAACGTGTCTCGTCGTGTCGGAACGCGGTGAGATTGTCGGCCGCGGATACAGTGAGATCACTCAGCATTTTCCAAAGCCCGGCTGGGTCGAGCACGATGCGGCAGAGATCTTCGACCGCACCGTTGCAACTGCGCGCTCCGCAATCGAATCCGCCGGTGTTATGCCGGATGCGATTGGAATAACCAATCAGCGAGAGACCATTGTTGTGTGGGATCGCGAGACCGGGGAGCCGCTGCACCGCGCGATTGTGTGGCAGGATCGTCGGACTGCCGAGCGCTGCAGGGAGCTGGCGCCGCATGCACCGATGATCACGCGTCGCACAGGATTGCCTGTCGATCCTTATTTCTCGGGCACAAAGCTCGAGCTGCTACTGAGCCTGCCGCACGTTGCGAAGCTTGTTGCAGAGAAGCGCGTGCTGGCGGGGACGATGGACACGTGGCTGATATGGAAACTCACTGGCGGCGAGGTGCATGCGACTGATCCCACAAACGCGTCGCGCACGCTGCTGTTCGACATTCGCGCGCGTGCGTGGAGTGATGAGCTCTGCGGATTGCTCAGCGTCGATAAGTCGGTGCTTCCGGAAGTGCGCAAGTCGAGCGGGGATTTCGGAAACACCCGCTCCGAGTTGCTGGGAGCGTCAATTCCAATACGTGGAGTTGCCGGCGATCAGCAGGCTGCACTTTTCGGACAGGCGTGCGTCAATGCCGGTGAAGGGAAGAACACATATGGCACTGGTGCTTTTCTACTATTGAACACCGGCGCCGTTCAACCGGAGCCGGGCGAAGGAATTCTCACGACGGTCGCGTGCGATGCGAACGGTGACTACGCGTACGCACTGGAGGGAGCGATCTTCATCGCGGGCGCCGCCGTGCAATGGCTTCGCGACGGCCTTGGCATTATTGAAAAAGCTCCTGAAACAGAAAATCTCGCGCGCAGTCTCGATTCGAACGATGGTGTCTACTTCGTTCCTGCGTTGACGGGCCTTGGTGCGCCGCACTGGAATCCGGACGCGCGCGGGACAATCGTCGGACTCACTCGGGGCACGACACGGGCGCATCTCGCTCGTGCTGCGCTCGAGGCCATGGCCTATGGAACGGCCGATGTGCTGTCAGCGATGCGCGAGCGAAGCGGCGTCGCATTCGACCGGTTGAGAGTCGATGGCGGCGCAAGCGCGAACGACTGGATGATGCAGTTTCAGGCTGACATCATCGGTGTCCCCGTCGAACGACCCGAAATTGTCGACACGACTGCCATGGGGGCCGCTGGACTTGCCGGAATTGCGTCGGGAGTCTGGAAGACGTCATCGGAATTTCATTCTGTTCGGCGCTTCGCCACGTTCAAGCCTTCCATGGCTGAAGCAAACAGGCGCTCGCTTGTTGCCGGATGGAATCGCGCAATAGATACTGCTTTGTATTGGGCGGATGGTAAGCGGTAATACTCAGCGAGGAGTGAGCTTGCGGCGAACGATCATGATGTACGGAGTACCAGTGCTGGCGATAATCGCAGGATGCGCAAAACCGTCGGCAAATCTTCCACCTGCACCAGTGGCAATAATGGAAGACTCATCGATATCGGTTGTATCGAATCAGGCAACGCTATACGGAACGCTCGAGCTTCCCGCACACTCGTTCCCGGTACCAGTCGCACTGATAATCGCCGGCTCAGGCCCGACTGATCGCAACGGCAATTCACGAGCTCTCCCCGGCGCGAACAATTCGTTGCGCTATCTCGCTCGCGGATTGGCAGAGCGGGGGATTGCGTCCCTCCGTTACGACAAGCGTGGCATCGGAGCGAGTGCAGCCGCGATGGGAAAGGAACAGGATCTCCGCTTCGACCATTTCGTCGGAGATGCGAAGAGCTGGATCGCACAGCTTCGCTCCGATCCGCGCTTTTCGACTATCACAGTCGTTGGCCACAGCGAGGGCTCGCTGATTGGAATGATCGCTGCGCGCGAAGCCGGCGCGGATGCGTTCGTTTCTCTCGAGGGCGCGGGGCGCAATGCCAAGGATGTGATCGCCGCTCAGCTCTCGACGCAGCTGCCCGAGAATGTGGTCAACAACGTGAAAGACATGATGCGAAAGATCGAAGCAGGGGAAAAAGTCGATTCAGTTCCGCCGATGCTTGCTCCGCTGTTACGCCCAAGTGTCCAGCCATACCTCGCTTCGTGGTTCAAATACACGCCGTCGAGCGAAATCGCGAAGCTCACGGTTCCATCACTTGTCGTTCAGGGAACGACCGACATTCAAACCAGCGTTGAGGACGCAAAGCTCCTTGCCGACGGTCACGCCAATGCGCGGCTCTTCACGATCGAAGGAATGAATCACGTCCTGAAAGCGGCGAGCGGCAACATGGCTGCGCAAATGCCGTCCTACAGTGATCCCGCTCTTCCTGTCGTCCCGCAGCTTCTCGATGAAGTTGCCACCTTCATCAAGTCGGCAAGGAAGCGGTGAAATTTCTGTACGCTGCGCTGATCACCGTCATTGCGGTCGCGCCAATCGCATCGAAAGCACAAGACCGTCCCAAACCCGCCGATCCGGTATTTGGAGTCGACAAGGTCAAGCATTTCTTCATTGTCGGGTTCGCCGAGTCGATGAGCTTTGCATCGCTTCAGGCCGCGGGATCGAGCCGGTCTACAGCGAAAACAGGCGCGATCGCGGCTGCGACCATCATCTCCCTTGGGCGCGAGATTCACGATCGCCGGACAAAGGGGCTTTTCAGTGTTCGCGACCTGGTCTGGGACGCAATCGGCGCGTCGGCCGCGCTGATCGTGATCAACAAGACTCAGAAATAGAAACGTTCGCGGCCGGGTGTCGGTGAACTACCGCTGCGCAGGTGTCCCTCGACTGTTCCGCCCTCTATATTCAACCTCGATATGAAAGCGCGGACAAAATTCATTCTGGGCGGCGCACTGGTTCTCGGTACTGCCGGATACCTGATGGCGAGCTCCATCAAGGAGACTGCCGTCTATTATCTGACGCCCGGCGAGCTCAGCGCCAAGACAGTCGCTGATCCGACTTTCTACGACACCGGCGTAAAAATGGGCGCGCGTGTCGTGCCCGGCTCGATCAAGCGCGCTGCCGGCGGACGCGAGACCGCGTTTTCCGTCACTGACGGCGCCAAGACTTATAACGTCGTGTACCGCGGAATTACGCCTGACACTTTTACTGACGGTGTCGACGTCGTTGTCGAAGGCCGCCTCGCACGCGACGGCACTTTCCACGCTACGACACTCCTCGCGAAGTGCGCTTCGCGCTACGAAAACGCACCCGACAAATACAAGGAAACGCCGGCGTACCGCTCGGCGACTAGCGGCGCGTGATTCTCATCGGTGAGCTGTCGCTTTGGGTCGCCCTGTTGATGGCGACCTGGGCGGCGACCGTGTCCTATGCAGGCGGAGCGCTCAAGCGCAGGGACCTGACATTGAGCGGCGAGCGCGCAGTTTACGCGACGCTGGTAATGGTAGTGCTCGCGTCCATCGGATTGTGGACCGCGCTCTTCACGCACGATTTCTCGCTCAAGTACGTCGCATCCTTCTCGAGCGCGAATCTCCCGAAAGTCTACACTTTCACTGCGTTCTGGGCGGGTCAGGCCGGCTCGATGTTGTTCTGGTGCCTGATACTCGCGATTTATTCGGCGATCGCTGTGTACAACAATCGCGCGAAGAACCGCGAGCTGATGCCGTACGTGACCGGCACCCTCGCAATCGTCCTGATCTTCTTCCTTGCAACGATGTGCCTCGGCGCCAATCCATTCGAGCGACTCGACTGGGTTCCGGCAGACGGCCGCGGAATGAATCCGCAGCTTCAGAATCCGGGAATGGCGATTCACCCGCCGAATCTTTATCTCGGCTACGTCGGAACAACGATTCCATTTGCGTTCGCGATTGCCGCTCTGATCACGCGGCGTCTCGATGCGGCGTGGCTCACCGCGATCAGGAAGTGGACGCTCATTTCGTGGTTCTTCAATACCACTGGAATCATCCTTGGGATGTGGTGGGCCTACGTCGAGCTTGGATGGGGTGGCTACTGGGCATGGGATCCCGTTGAGAATGCGTCGCTTCTCCCGTGGCTTGTGAACACTGCATTCCTGCACTCGATCATGGTGCAGGAAAAACGCGGGATGCTGCGCAAATGGAACGTGACCCTCGTCGTCTCCACGTTCCTGCTCTCCATTTTCGGCACGTTCATCACACGAAGCGGAATCATCTCCAGCGTTCATTCGTTCGCTCAGTCGCCGGTTGGAAACTGGTTCGCCGGATTTCTGATTTTGTCGATCGTTCTTACCGCGTATCTCGTTGGAACCAGATTGAAGGACCTCGAAGCAAAGGCCAATCTCGAGAGCATGGTGAGCCGCGAGGCCGCGTTCCTGTATAACAACGTCGTTCTCGTTGGCATCGCATTCTCAGTTTTGTGGGGAACGCTGTTCCCCATCATCACCGAAGCCGTTCGCGGCGAGAAGATCACGGTCGGTCCGCCGTTCTTCAATACTGTGAACATTCCGCTCGGTCTTACGCTGCTTCTGCTTACTGGTATCGGCCCGCTCATCGCGTGGCGCCGCGCGTCAGTTGCAAATCTTCAGCGACAGTTCGCGAATCCCGCGCTCGCTGGTTTCACGACCGGATTCATTCTCTTCATTTTCGGGATGCGTGACTTCACTGCGATTCTCGCATTCATGCTTGCGGGATTCGTTGCAATGACCGTCATCCAGGAGTTCTACAAGGGCGTCGGTGCACGCCGGAGGATGTACGGCGAAGGAACCTTCAGTGCGCTTGGACGGCTGGTGGCGCGTAATCGCCGGCGATACGGCGGCTACATCGTTCACATGGGCGTTGTCGTGATCTTCGCGGGATTTGCCGGACTCGCATTTAAAAAGGAATTCGACGTTACCCTTGGCGAAGGTGCGTCGCGGGAGCTCGTTGACCCGTATGGCCACAAGTGGAAGTTCGTGAGCCAGGGAATCTCCCAGTACAATCTTCTCAACCGGCAGGTGACCGCACTCGCGCTCGATCTTACGCGCGACGGAAAAAGCGCGGGAGTTCTAACGACTGAAAAGCGCCAGCACGTGGACAGCCGCGGCGCGCCGACATTCGAGCCGTCAACCGAAGTTGGGATCCGCGAATCATGGCGTCAGGATGTGTACGTTGTGCTTGCGGGAGTCGATGATAATCAGGCTGCCGAGATACGTGTCACGTTCAACCCGCTTGTACGATGGGTTTGGCTTGGCGGGGTGTTGATGGCGATTGGAGGTATGGTCGTCATGTGGCCTCAAGCTGAACGCAAGCGTGTGCAGAGTGGATACGCTGCGGCGATGCCGCCTGTCGAGCTGCCCGCAATCGAGCGAGAGCTCGCGGGAGTCTGATGCAGACGAGGCGTGAGTTCCTTGCGGCGCTTGGCGCCGTCGGAGCTGTTGCAATTCTTCCGCGCTCGCTCCGAGCAATGCAGGAGAATACAGGCGCTGCGAATGTGCCGATGGAGCAGGATGCATATCGTCAAGTCAGGCGTCCGCCCAAGCCTGATGCGGTTGCATCGATGACGGACGAGCAGCGCGACGACCTGGAGCACAAAATCAAATGTCAGTGTGGCTGCGTGCTCGACGTCTTCACATGTCGCACAACGGATTTCTCCTGCGGTGTTTCACCCGCGATGCATCGTGACGTCATCAGCCTGATTAACGGCGGTTACGATGCCGCCGAGATAATGACAGCGTTCCAGAGCGTGTATGGCGAGCGCGTGCTGATGGCACCGCTGAAGCAGGGATTCAACTGGGTTGGATACCTCATGCCCTTCGCTGCCATCATTGGCGGCGGCACTGTTGTGGCGACGCTGATTCGGAAATGGGGAAGGAGAGCGAGCGCTCCTGTGCCAGTCGTTGCAGGCAATGTCGATGCAACACCGGACGAGCTGCGTGCCTTGAACGAAGCGATGCGAGACGACAGTTGACCGCTCTCATTGTTGGCACTGTGCTCGCGCTCGCAGCGCTGACCTTCGTGTTGTATCCGCTTCTCATCGGTGTGGCTGAACCGGCGCGCGGATCTAATGCGATGTATCCCGTCTCAGGCGGTTCACAGGATCAGGCGATCGACGCGCTGCGAGAGATCGAGTTCGATCGCGCGACGGGAAAGCTCTCCGACACTGATTACGCGTCGCTCAAGGCGTCGTACACTCAGCAGGCCGTCGAGGCCATGCGATCAGGTAATGGTCCTGTCTGCGATGTATGCGGTCCGCGCCCAGAGGCGGACGCGCGATTCTGTTCCAACTGCGGTCGGGCGCTGGCCTAGCGCGCCGTTCAGGTCTCGAGAACTTCGAGACGCTTTCTCGCGGATCGAATCGGAAGGATCGTCGCGCTTCCGCAGATCAGGAACGCGAGCCCGAATCCCCACACCATCTCGAATGAATCGCGTTGAGTGCCGAACGACTTGGACGCGAGATAGCTGAACACCGGCCGCGCCTCGAGTGATATCACCGCGCCGATTACAACGATCGATGCCATCATGAACAGCAGTCCGCCGAACGATGTCGGAATCTGGGCAGCGTTCTCGGTGTCGTAGCGCGGATACAGCGTTCCAAATCCAACGGCGAGGCCTGCGATTGCAAACGTCATCATCGTGATCGAAAAGACCGATACAACCATTATGAAGTCGCTCACCTTCATGAGAATTCCCGTCGTGAAAACGAGGGCGAGCGCGAACACGAGCAGGGGAATCGTGCCGACCCAGAACTTCGACCAAAGAAGATCGCGCATGCGCAGCGGGCTCGACCGCAGGAGCCACATCGTGCGTCCTTCGAGGCTCACACCGGGGAAGATGAATCTTGCGGCGATCGACGCGATGACAAATCCGGCGAGTACGAGATTGAGGAAGGGAATCAGGTTCGCGACAAAGAACGAAACACCTTCTCCGTTCATCGGGAGAAACTTGATGTTCGCGATGTAAACCACTATGAGCACAGCAAGCAGTATCAATTGCGACCATTGAGTTGTGTCGCGGAAGAAGAGTCGCACTTCCTTGAGCACGAGCTCACGCCGCACGAGGCCGAGCGGAGAGAGCATCTTGCGCAGCACGCCGCCGAACAATGTCTGCTTTACCCACCGATCCCCGCTTTCCTGTGCTTTCGTAAATCCGACTGCGTAGAGAGCGCGGTGAATCGCTGCGCCTATGACCAGGAAGGCCGCTGCTGTGGACCAGAGCAGATACAACGGCAGTGCATCGGGCTCTCCGTTGAGCCAGCTCATCACTCCCTGCTGAACCCACTCACTCGGCAAATACGGCGACGTTGGCGTTCTGAGTATCGAGATGAACTCGATCAGTGAGCGAAATCCTTCCGGTCGCGCAAGCTGCTCGGGTCTCATGAGGCGGAACAGCATGATCACGCCACCCGCTGCGAGAACCGCAATGACGCTGAGAATGTCCTTGGTGCGGCGGGCAGGGAAAACGTTCACCAGCACCAGGGTAATTGCTGATCCAACGACAGTTGGAAGAATGAGGAGCGGCACGAAAGTGCTGATCACGACGAACACGAACATCGGTCCGCCGCTGTACACAATCCCGTATGCTGCAAAGAGCGGAACTGCCATCAATACAACCATCCAGCTCGAGTGCGCGCATGTCTCGACGAGCTTTGCTGCATAGAGTCGCAGCCAGTCCACGGGTCCTGCGTTCAGTAGATCGAGATCCTTTGCGAGAAAGAATGTCGATAGCGCGCTGATCACATTGGACAGAAGCAGCATTCCAAAGAATGCGATGAGAATCATGCCGAGGAGCTTGCCCGCGAGCAGGGGTCCGATCTCAGGTATTCCGCGGAAGTACGCGAGCAGGCGATACAGCACTGCGAAGATGAATCCCCAGAACAGAAGTCCGATTATCGCGAGCGCGCCAAATCTCCCGGCCGCTCCAGTCTGCTTTTTCAAAGCGCGGCTGCGCATGCTCTGCCACTTCGGGGCGAGCAGATGCATGAACGTTGGCCCCGTCACCTCTGTGCTCTCTGTGTTCTCTGCGTCTCTGCGCCCTCTGCGTGGCGCGCGAATGCGCCGCCGACTCTGCGTCTCTGTGCCCTCTGCCAGGCGCGCGAAGCGTCGCCCTCTGTGTTCTCAATGTGCTCGATGCTATGCATCGAGCACATCCACGAACTCACGCGCCGCATTCTCTCCCGTCAGCTTCAGGAAGATTTCCTCGAGTCCTTCCGCTCCGGATTCAGACGACGCGCGAAGCTCATCCATCGTTCCGAGCGCGCGAATCTTTCCGCCCTGAATAATCCCGATGCGATCGCACATTGTCTCCGCGACCTCGAGCGTATGCGTCGACATCATTACCGTGTGACCGCGCTTCGTGTATTCGCGGAAAAGATCTTTCAGGATTCTCGCTGCTTTTGGATCGAGTCCCACCATCGGCTCGTCGACAACGATTACCTCCGGCCGGTGAATGAACGCGCTCGAGATGATGAGCTTCTGCTTCATTCCATGGCTGTAGCTCTCGACGAGCTCGTCGCGCCACTCCTCGAGGTCAAACAGTGCAAGCAGCTCACGGCCGCGATGCTCGATGACCTT
The DNA here is from genome assembly GCA_035281765.1 of Gemmatimonadaceae bacterium. Lineage (GTDB taxonomy): Bacteria > Gemmatimonadota > Gemmatimonadetes > Gemmatimonadales > Gemmatimonadaceae > UBA4720. The sequence goes on along the minus strand of DATEDH010000163.1, from coordinate 2,668 downwards.
CCCGTTCTGGCTGTACAGCCCCGCGACAAAACGAAGAAACTCGGATCCGGTCAGCTTCTCGTAGATGTACGGGCGGTCCGGTATGTATCCGAGTTTTGCTTTGGCAGCCATCGGGTCGGCAGTGACGTCGATGTCGCCGATGTGCACCGTGCCGCTCGACGGCCGGAGAATGCCGGCGATCATGCGGAGAGTGGTAGTCTTTCCCGCTCCGTTCGGACCTAGAAATCCGAAAAGCTCACCTTTGGGAACCGAAAGATCTATTGCGTCGACAGCGGTAAATGACCCGTACCGCTTTGTGAGTGCCTTTAGCTCGATCATAGTCCCTCTAAGACGAGCGAAATGCACGTCTGGTAAACTCTACGGCTTTCTTTGTGACCCGGCGCGTTTGTCGTTGTTGGCGGCTCCACCAGGTTTGTTCGCGGCACCTGTCCTCCCGGCTTCCTCCGCCTGGAAATTCCTGAACGCGATCTCGAAAGCTGTGCGGATCATGGTGATGCCGCCGGGCTCGCTTGCTGCAATCAGGCGGCCCGCTCTGTCGACCCACGCGGTGAGCGGCGCTCCCGTTCGTGTGATGCGCCATCCGCGAACAGAATCCTGCCGTGCTTTCACCCACTTGTTCGACGTCGAATCGAAGGTTGCGCTGTCAGCGATCAGGAACAGCGAGTCTGCCTCGATGTGAAGAGTTACGTTTTTAAGCGAACGCGACATTGGATCGAACAGGGATACATTCACGCTGTCGCCGATTTCCGGCGCGCGAGTCAGAAGAAGCGGCAGTGGCGCGACCGTCGGAAGGAAAACTGGAGCGTCGGCGATTGCTTCCTGAGTGATTGCGCGTTCGCCCTGTTGTTCCGTAGTGATGCGAAGAGTTTTTGCTTCTCCCTCCTGCATCACTCCCCGGATCTGGAACGGAGTGAGGTCTCCGCTTGCGCGAAGGACAAAATCACTCAGGCGCATTCCGCGCGTGAATCGCGCTTCGGAACGGGCTTCGATGCGCAGCGTGTCCTTTCCTGTCGGGAAACGACCGCGCACCATGTCAGCCGCAATCACTTTGGTCTTCGACGTATCCACCGAAGATGATGCAGCGCCAACCTGCGCATCACCCTGCATGAGGGAATAGTAGAACGTCTCGGGCGACACTCTCATTCCGACTTCAGTGAGTCGCTGGTCGAGTGTCTGGTGCGTCGTGCGATTATAGAGGAATGCCAGGGCGCCAACCCACAGAATGAGGATCAGTACGCCGATTGTTTTTCTGCTCACGCTAGCGTCAGACTCGTCTCACTGTTGATCCAGCCGAGGTAGCGCTCGAGCCCGCCAGTGACGGGAATCGCGAGCAGCTCCGGGACCTTGTAGGGATGCAGCTCGGCGAACGCGCGGCGCAGCCCTTCGACGCACCCTGACCGCGTCTTGAGGATGATCACCGCTTCCACTTCATCGGCAATTTTTCCTTCCCATCGATAGATGGAGCGGGAGCCTGCCTGGATGGTTCCGCACGCGACGAGGCGGCGATCCAGCAGGTCGCGAACGAGCTTCACGCCTTCCTCCTCGTTAGCGATGGTCGTGAAGACAATAACCGCATCCGTATGCGCCAAACTTTCTCCAGCTGTGAAGTCGCCACGAAGATAATACGATGTGGCGTTTTCGACGTAACGCTCGATTTTACGGCATTGGTTTCTGCGGGCTTGGGGCTGGTGCGGATGGTGGGTAATTCTCACCGGACGTCGCAACCTATAGAGACATAGACGCCCACTCTCGCCGATAATCCGGTGAGAATCACCCACCATCCGCACCAGCCCCCCTCCCGGCTGAAGCCTACGCCTTGTAACTGCGCGTTATCGAAACTTGTTGGGGAACAGGTAGACCAGAGGAGTGGGCTGGCTTATGGGTGTGCTTTTGGCCGGATTATCGGCGAGGGTGGGCTGCTATGTCTCTATAGGTTGCGACGTCCGGCCAAAAGCACACCCATAAGCCAAGCCCGGCGCCACAAACCAAAGCAATGAAGCGATGACTTGTTTCGGGATGTCTTCGCGCCCAAGTTACAAGGCTATGGCAGAAGAAGCGCTCATTGTCCGCGGAGCGCGAGAGCATAACCTCCGCAATATCGACGTCACGATTCCGCGTGACCGTCTGACCGTAATCACCGGCCTCTCCGGCTCAGGCAAGTCCTCCCTCGCATTCGATACCATCTATGCTGAAGGGCAGAGACGGTACGTCGAGTCGCTGTCGGCATATGCACGACAGTTCCTGGGCCTGATGGAAAAGCCTGACGTTGACTCGATCGAAGGACTCTCGCCCGCAATATCCATCGAGCAGAAAACCGCGGGACACAATCCGCGATCCACTGTCGGTACTGTCACGGAGATTTACGATTATCTCCGCCTGCTCTATGCACGCGCGGGCACTCCGCACTGTCCGAACTGCGGACGCCCGGTTGAGCGCCAGAGCGCCGGCCAGATTGCATCGACAATTCTTACCTGGCCCGAAAGAACGAAGATCGAAGTTCTTTCACCGCTCGTTCGCGGAAGAAAAGGTGAGTTCAAGGAGCTGTTCGAGACTGCGCGAAAGCAGGGGTTCGTTCGCGCGTATGTCGATGGCGATCTTGTCGAGATTGCAAATCCGCCGCGCCTCAATCGCAAGCTGAATCACAGCATCTCAGTTGTGGTCGATCGTC
>DATEDH010000162.1:0-8909 GCA_035281765.1 Gemmatimonadaceae bacterium | reverse complement strand
AGCTGATACCCAAACGCCGCGCCCGCCTGCGCAGAAGTTGTGACCGATCCTATTTCGAGGAAGCCCCCGATTCCCGTAATGATTCCGAGGGCGAGCTGCAGGATTTTCTTCACGCTCACTCCCGTGGATCAACAGGCGCGAGGGGAAAAGGCAATAACGATGCCCTGTCAGCAGCCCCGCTTCGCCATGTATGTCAGCTCTTCTGACGCCTCACCAAGCACGATACGATTCACCCACTCGACGCCCTGAGCGACGGAATGGTCCATGTTTCCGACTTCATAGCGCCACGCGCCGAATCGTCCCCGCGAGTAGATGTCCTTTGACTCGAGGAAGGGATGGATCGCATTCAGCGCTGCATCTCGCTCGAGACTCGGGATCGGATATGTGTAGTCGCGCTGGATCACATGAGTGTCGACAATGTCTTTCGTATCATCCGGGGAAAGCATCTTCGTGTTCACGAGTCCGCGAATTGTCTGCTCGACAATGCAGTCACGATCTTCCGGCTTGAACTCGCTGCATGAAATCTCCGCGAGAATCGAATAGTGTGTCTTCGCATCCGGCACGACTTCAGGCGAGTAGTTCGAGAGATACGTGAGGCGATAGAACGGGCAGTTGTCTTCCGGGAAGTACATCCAGCACTTCGTTGACGGTGCCGGCTGCTTGATGCCCACTCCGACAATCAGGGACCCGGAGTGCCTGAGATTCGACGCATGCTCGCGAATGCCCTCCGGCACTTCACTATTCATCGAGTTGACGAGAATGTCCATCGGCATGGTCGAGAGAAGAATGTCGTATTTCTCCCTCTCGCCATTCTCGAGAATGACTTCCTTCGCAACCGCGTCGACGCCGGTCGTGCGGCACTCGAGCTTGAGATTTTTCGCGACATACGGCTGAAGCCGCTCAAACAGGCCGCCAGTTCCACCGTATCGCGGATACTTGAACGTCGAGTTCGGTCCCCAGCTCACGTCCTCACGATCGAGAATCACGTTGCCGAGTACGCGCTCGATATCGACGACGGACACGCGCTGCCCGATCCACTCCTTGTTCATCATCGCCGGCGGATGCGCCCACACCTTGAAGTTGTAGGGCATCATGAAATACTTCGCGATTCCCGATCCGAACACGCCGTGAATGAACTGCTCGAAGTTCTCATACTTCGACATGTCGAGCGGTTTCTTCTGCGCCTCGATCAATCCGATGATGCATTCGAGAATCACGGGAGGCGGGAGATACTTGATGTTGTTCTGGAAAGGGTAGGGCAGCCAGCGGTTGAACATCCACACCCACGCCTCGCGCTGCAGCTCCTGGTAGTCGTCGCCCATGAGCTTGTCGAACAATCTGTCGAAGTACTCATAGTGCGAGAACAGAACGTGTCCGCCGATGTCGTAAATGAAGCCGTTGGCGCTCGTCTCTGATGACGCGAGACCGCCGACCTTATCGCGTGCTTCGAGAATCGTGAAGTTCTCGTAGCCGAGCTCTCTCAATCTGTAGCCAGCTGCGAGGCCGGTAGGGCCAGCGCCGATTATGACGATCTTTCTGGATTGATCCATTTCTATATCTGCAATGCGTGCGGTGAAGTCAGCTCATGGACTCGCATGGCGTTGAACCAGCGCTCGAGCGCGTCCGAGAATGAGGGAAGCAATTGTCCACGCTCGGATGCGAGCGCAGAGTTTAACGGTCGCCGGGCCGCGAGTCCAAGATCGGACACTTGAACCGGACGAATCAGGTCGGCCTGCAACCCCGCTCTTGATGCGATCTCACGCGCAAAATCGCTCCAGCTGATTTCGCCGCGATTGGAGACATGCCAGATGCCTTTCTCTCCATCGATGAGAAGATCGAGCGCAGTGTTGACCAGGTCCGGCACATACGTCGGTGAGACAATGCTGTCACATGCTGCAGCGACAGGCACTCCATCAATGAGGTTCCGGAGTGTGACAGTCGCAAAATTCCATCGGTCCCACGGACCGAAGAATGCGCTCGTGCGAATCACCAGCGCATCCGGATGCAGGGAGAGCGCGCGAACCTCTGCCGCCGCTTTGCTTGCGCCATATGCGCCGAGTGGCGAGACGCGATCGGATTCGACATACGGTGCGCCTTTCGATCCGTCGAACACGAGGTCACTCGAAAACACCATGAGCGGAATACCTGCATCCGCAGTCTCCGCAGCAAGGATCTTCACTGCGACTGTATTTGTTCTATAGCAGGCAATCCTGTCGCTTTCGGCGTCGTCGACGCGCACATACCCCGCAGCGTTCACGACACCCCACGGCCTGACTCGGCGAATGACGTCACGCACGCTCGCGGGATCGGTGATGTCCATCTCTGAGCGGGAGACGGCCACGACAGGCAGATCTCGCTCATTGCAGAGACGCACGAATGCGCTGCCGAGTGTGCCGGATGCTCCCGTTACGAGAAGCGGGCGCGCGAGTTGTGAAACATCGCATCGACGTGCATGCTGTGTTGTGCGCGGAATACGCAGAGACGCAGTGTATGCCGGAACATTCAACCTGGTCTCGCTCCGCCACCATCCCGCGGACTGCGCGGCAGCATGACGACGTGATCCGTTTGTGGCGAGGCACCGAATCAATCCGGCGAGCGCCGTTTCACGCGGTGAAGACGATCGCACGTCAAACGCACCCGGCTCGTACTTGAATGGCTCGCGCGTGACGAGCGAATCCCATCCAAAGGATCCGAAAAGTGCCCACGCGGTTACAGCGCGGACATCGCATCCGCCTTCGCGCGCCTTGACTGCTCCATCCCATGCTTCGAGCAGCCAGCGCAGCTGATGCTCGCGCGTGCAGCCCATGTGCGCTTCTGTAATCGCGACTGGAATGCGATATCGATTCCACGCTTCCTCGATGATCTCGCTGTGACCGGTGATACCTTCTCCGAGGGCACGGACCGCTTCTACATCTGCGTAGCGATCGCGGCCATTGCCGCCGATTGCATCATCGGGATAGAGCTCGATACGCTCATCGAGAAAACGATCGCTGGTTACGTAATAGTTGATGCCGATGATATCGGGAGGGCAGGGCTCGTCATGCAATGACTGGAGCTGTCGCTCGAGAGCGTTGTCGAGAGCGAGATGCCTCCACATCGGATGCCGGTCATCGACACGCCCGCAAAGGAGGTCGAACGTAAGCCACCGCCGGTGGTTCTCGAATCGCGCCTGATACGCAAGACGCGGCGTGCTGTAGATGCGGCCAAGGTCTTCGGTCTGTACGAGCTTGAGGTGCGGAATGTGTGCGCGCATCGCACGCATTGATTCTCTTGTGGCGATACACTGGTTCACGATCGCTGCGACAAATTCCGGCCATGCTCGCGCGTGCGGGAACCAGTGTCCATAAAGTGCCGAAAACCGCGCTGTAGTCAGCGGTTCATTTATCGGCGTAACGAATTGCAGTTCCTTATACCGGCTCGCGAGCCCGTCCGCATACTCTGCAAGCTTTGCGGGGAAGCGATCATCGAGCAAGCTTGTGTGCCGGGGTCCGCTGCCATGATGGACAAGCCCGACGATTGGCGTGATTGCCGATCGAGACAGTCTTTCCAGTCGTTCATCGCTCCAGCTCCAGTCCGGAGATGCGCCCCACGAGCGGCACGCGCGCTCCCAGAGAACCGGATATCGAATTGTCCTGATGCCGAGCGATGCTATGAGATCGATGTCGGCAACGCGCGAGCTGTGACCGCTGAGGTCCAGCTGGTCGAAATAGCGGTTGTGCACCCTGTTGACGGTGCACTCGAGCCCGCCCCAGAGCTCAATCCCGGTTGATTGGGCGGGCTCAACGATATGCACGTCAGGCTCCGGGCAGCTCGAGCTCGGTGGTGGTGACAGCTTCGATCTCACGGACGCTGGTGAGAACCGGCGAATCGTCGACCGCATCACTGATGAGGGACTGCATTCTTGAGACAATGCTCTCCCATGAGTTGCCCGCTGCCATCTCGATGCCTTCGGCGATGAGATCAGCATCGGGTTTCGTTGCGCCCTGCACGACAGCGTCGACGAACTGCTGTTCGTTGTACGCCACCGTAACGATTGGAGTGAAGTTGCGAACGACGTCGGCAACTGCAGTCGACACAATCGGCTTTCCAGCCGCCATGTATTCGAGAGTCTTTGTGGGATTGATGTATTCGGTTGCCTCGTTGATTGCGAATGGCATCAGGCATACATCGAATGCCTTCACGTACCTCGGCAGCTCGTCGTAGGAGCGCTGGCCAAGCCAGTGAATGTTTGGCGACGATGGCAGCTCGTCAGGATTCACTTTCGCTGTCGGGCCGACCATCAGGATGGTCATCTCCGGATGACTTTCCGCAAGTGTTCTGATGAGATCATAATCGAGGCGCTCGTCGATTACGCCGAAGTATCCGGCAACGAGTCCGTCGAACCGCGCGTCTGCGGGAATTGACGTATCGGCGAAGCGAGCACTTCCGAAATGCTGAACGTCGACTCCACACCCAAAGAAGTGAACATTGGAGTGGTGAGCTGATTTCGCAGTGAAGAGTTTGTAACCGCCGGTGAACACTATGTCCGCATTCGACATGAGCAGCCTCTCGCGTCGCACGAGATCCGGCGGCGCGAACTTGAATTGCGAGAGCTCATCCATGCAATCGTAAACGACTCCGATCTCGTTGAATGCTCCGAGCATTACCGGGGCCGGCATCGGAGTGTAAAACCACTGCACTGCGTTGGAGAACAGACCGTCGAGGCGGCCGAGTGGACCAATCTCCTTAATGGCGAGGTCTCGTGCTGCTACGATTGCCGTGTCATAATCATTGCGAAGCCCGCCGCGCAGGCGGGGAACCGCGCGAATGACATTCTTGTGCGGCATTGTGATCTCGAGATGATCACGACCTGCGTCGTCGAGGAAGACCGGTTCTTCGATGAAGAGAACGGGCGCAGTCCTCGCGAAACGCGAGAGAAGCTGCTGTGGCCGTTGCCAGACAAAATCCCAGCGCAGGTGGCTTTGGACGATAAGAGGATGCTCGCGAGCAGCAGAAATCTCGCGGCCATTGTGTTTTGAATTTTGCGGCATGATGCTCTGGTGAGAGTTTTTGCGTGCATTCACGTTGAGCAATACGCGTGCCTTTTTAGACAGATGTATTGGCTCCCATATAAAATTATTTCTGCGAAAAGTTATGGTGCCGCGAGTTGTGTTCGTTGTCGAACACTCTGCAATACGTTTCGGTAACACCGCGCGAAAAAAACAGAAATGGCGTGAAGCTTGCTTTTTTTGTTGGCAGCGAAGGCAACGCTTCGCATAGCTGTTGTTGCGTTATCAGTGCGCCCGGACAGGGCGGGAGGACGTATGGCGAACGACAAGAACAACCAGAGTGGCTCAGGCTCATCAGGCTCAGGCGGAATGAGCGGTTCCGGAAGCTCGGGCAGTGGCTCGCGTTCAGGAAGTGGATCTCAGTCGGGCAGCGGCTCGAATCCCGGATCTGATTCCAACAGAAGCTCGGGTGGAATGAGCGGCTCCAGTGGATCGAAAGGTGACTTCGGAAGCTCGGGCGGATCGACCGGAAGCAGCGGGTCGAGCGTGCGCGGAACTTCAGGTGGCACCGGCTACGGCGATGAAAATCTCGACGAGAATTCCGGACTCTCCGGAAATTCAGGATCGGAGAACATCGGCGGTACACAGCGCGGATCTCAGGGTGGATCGCAGAGCGGCTCGGGCGGCATGAGCGGATCGAGCGGCTCGAGCAGCGGCAGTCGTTCAGGCAGCTCTGGTGGATCGACCGGCGGAAGCGGTGGATCATCAGGTGGATCGAGCGGAAATCGGTAAGACGAACTCCGGTTACAAAAAAGGGGTGCACCATTCGGTGCACCCCTTTGCATTGTCAACGATAGCTCAGGCGGTGATTGAAAGGCGTGACTTTCTGGCACCAGCCTTTTGCTGGTCCGCCATGACATCCGTTAGACTCTCGAGCCCGGTCGAAAGTGACTGCAGGTCGCTCTTCGACATCGATCGAAGCGCTGACATAATTCGGGTTTGAGCCGCGTCGGGTGCTTTTCGCAGAATAGCCCTTCCTGCAGGTGTCAACGAGATCGAAACCTTCCGCGCGTCGTTGCGCGCCGCGCTCCTGCTCACCAGGCGGTTTTCCACGAGCCGCGCGACAACCATCGATACTGAGCTCTGATGTGTGTACGTGCGCGCAGCAAGCTCATTGATAGATGCCGGCTTTTCGCGAAGCTCCTGAAGCACGTAGAGCTGGGCGCTTGTAATTCCCAGTCTCTGCTCGGTGTCGCGCCCGGAATCCCGCAGCGCTTTCACAATCGCGCGAATAGAATCGAGAATGACATTCATGTCGGACGGACTCTGGTCGCGGATTGGCTGTCGTTTCGAATCTTCAGACATCATTTGAGAGGGTGAAGGGAAACTTAGATAACCCACGGGTTGTACGAAACAGGAATGTCTGATTGTTACACTCACCCTGGCCTGTTGGTTCGCTGCATGCTGCGTGCTCCTTACAGCATATCTTCTGAAATACTCTTACCCCTCTCGAGCAGGGTAACCAGGATGAACTCCGGGTTACCTCTTCCGTCGCGAAAGACAGCGGCGATCAGCGACACCTCGCACTTGGTCTCGTCGCGAAGTCTCAGGAGCAGCGGCCGCGTAACGTAGCCGGCCCGAGCCTCGATATCGGCACGGATTGCGGTGTAAGCCTCCTGGTCGGATTGCGCTATGAACTGGCGCAGCCGGCACTCCCGCAGGTGATCGAGGCTCCGGCCCAACAAGCGCTGGGCAGAGACGTTCGCATCAGTGATTTGAAAATCCGGTGCAACGACAAGAATCGCGACCGGGGACTCCTCAAAGATTCGCCTGAAGAAGCCTTCGCGATTTTCCTCGGCCATTTGTGGGCACCAGCATGCCCGGCGCTATGGGAGAACTACCGAGACGGCGCCTTGGAGAGTGCGGCGAGCGGCGGGCTCGAAGTATTTGCTGCGCGCGGCATTCACCGCGAGTGATGGTGAATATACGCGGTCGAATATATTCTGGGCCGCGAGGACCAGTGACACGGTCGGGGAGCCGACGTTGAAGCTCCTTCCGATGCGCGCGTGAGTGACGGAATAGCCGGCTGCCTTGAACGTATTCGCATCGTCTGCGAAAGCGCGTCCAGACAGTTCGTTTTCTATTACCAGAAACGATTTCCCCGCCGCCAGCCTGAGCGATGACTGAAGGCGATGACGCGGCAATCCCGGGATTGTTTTCCCTGCGAAGTCGTCCGCCCCGACTTGATATTCATCGAAAACGAAATGCGAGTAGCTGTATGCAACAGTCAGCGTCGCTATCGATCGGGTGACGTCTCCGCCGGCTTCAAAACCGCGGCGCACGGTGCGGCCCGCATTTCGGAAGTAACGTCTCCCGCTGCTTCCGGGAATCTCGAACGGAATGAGCTCATCGCGCACCTTCGTGTCGAACAGGGCAACATCATAGCGGCCGAATGACCCGGCGTAACCCTTCAAGCCCCCTTCTATTGTATATGAGCGCTGCGGGTCGAGATCCTGGTTTATTCCGGCCGAGCCATCGGGATGGTTACCGAGCTCCGTGGCGGTCGGCGTCTCGAATGCCGACGCAAAATTGAAATACAGTGAGTGCGCCGGAGAAAGCCGCGCAAGAATGCCGGCCGCACTGCTCAAGGAGCCAAGCGTACGATCGCCCGAATCGTCGGGATTGTGGTTCGCGATAAAGCGGTCCTTCACCTCGAAGCGGATCTGGTCCGCCCGCAGTGCAATGCCTGCCTTGAGCCTGCCTGTCAGATCGAACTCGTCTCCCGCATACGCGCCAACTCCACGAACGAGCTCGCGCTGATCGAGAGTCACAGCTCCGCGGTCGCTTCCGGGTACCGGACACGTCTGCGTCGGTATCGTCGATGGCACCGTGTCCGCGCACACGGCGAAATTGCGCCGCAGGTCATTCTGCGTTTGCGCATCGAATCCGATTGAGACTGAATGCGTGCGTCCAGCGATTTCGCGTCGAGTGCGAACTGCCCCCGTTGCTCCCCATGTGTGCCGCCCAACCTCGACAACCGCAAATGTCAGAGGATTGTCGAGTGATCGCGCGCCCCCGTACGCACTGAATGAAATGTCCGATCGCGAAGTCGAGCGCTGGGCCGACAGGCCGACCTGAAGTTGATTCACGGCTTTTCGCGCATTGCGCCTGACAGATAATGCGTCCGCCATTTTCGGATCCGACTTCATTTCCTCGAGCGTCAACGCTCCAGGGTTCTCTGCCAGCGGATTGTCCAGTCCCATCACACTGAGCGAATACGTGAAATTCCTCGTCTCGAGTCTCGCCCGGCTAAACCCAATCGTGTTGCGCTGCCGGGAATGCGCGCGCGAGCCGTCACTTGTGGTGTAACTTAGGTCTGCGTTGTAGTCGAGCACACCCGCTGTGCCTGCGCCCTGAATGACGCTTCGCGCGAATGCATTAGAGCCAAGCCACTGCTTCGCCTCGATCGAAGCCGACTCGAGCGGTGGCTCGTCGGTATGCAGGTCAACGACTCCACCACCGGCATTGCCATAAAGCGCAGACGCCGCGCCTCGAAGCACTTCGATTCTTCCAACTGATTCGAGGCTCATGTAATCGAGCGGCGTCTGCCCGTCCGGAAGCGTCAGCGGAATGCCATCGCGCAGTACGCGAATTCCCCGCACGCCAAATGCTGAGCGCGCGCCAAATCCGCGAATAGACAATCGCGGATCCTGTGACGGGTTGTTACGCGTCACGCTCGTCACTCCCGGCACGAGTGCGATCGACTCGTCGAACGATGTGTTGCGAAGGCCGGGTCGCATGCTGTCCGGCCGCGTTACACTGATCGCGAACGGAGAGCCCAGAACTGTGCGAGCAGTTCCGCGAGTAACTGTTACGACGACGGGGTCGAGCTTTGCTGCGGAAGAATCCTGCTGTGCAGCG
>DATEDH010000161.1:0-15115 GCA_035281765.1 Gemmatimonadaceae bacterium | reverse complement strand
GGGCGCGGCGTTTGGGTATCAGCTCATCTGGCCGCTCCTGCTCGGCATGGTGTGTCTTGCGTTTCTCCTCGAGATGTCGGGCCGCTTTGCGGCGGTGAGCAGTCACACGATTATCGAGGGCCTTCGCGACCGGTTCGGCTTCGGATTCTTCTCGATTGTTCTCGGCGCCATTGCAGTCATTGTCTTTCTGGTGCTCGTTGCGGAAATCGGCGGCGTGGCGCTCGCAATCGAGCTTGGCACTGGTGTCGGAATTTCGTGGTGGGCGATTCCGGTTGCTGCTCTTGCGTGGTTCATCCTCTGGAAAGGAAGCCTCGATTTTGTCGAGGATGCTCCGTCGGCGCTCGGCATCATATCGATCTTCTTTGCAATCGGCGCGTGGCGACTGAACCCGGACTGGAGCGCCGTTGCAAAGGGCGCGATTCCTTCGACTCCGTCAAATGACAAGCCGCATTATTGGTTCCTCGCGGTAAGTATCCTCGGCGCTTCGATCAGCCCCTATCTCATGTACTTCTATTCGGCGGGCGCGGCCGAGGAGAAATGGGACAAGAGTTATCTCGGCGTAAATCGTGTAATCGCCGGACTTGGAACTGCATTCGGTGGAGGGCTGGCAATCGCCGTGATGATCGTGAGCGCAATCATCTTTCACGATCGTGGGATAGAGGTGGAGCGCTTCGATCAAATGGCGCGCATGATGAGCTATCCATTCCCGCAATGGGGGATCGCGCTCTTTGCCATCACGCTGGGAGTGACTTGCCTTGGAGCGACAATGGAGATCGCGCTTTCCATTTCCTACATGTTCGGGCAGGGACTCGGATGGCATTCATCCGAAGAGGGGAAGCCCGTCGAGGAAGCGCGTTTCAGCACCGTATATACGCTGATCATCTTCGTCGCATCCATTCCAATCGTTCTCGGAGTGAATCCGATAAAGGTGACGGAGATATCGATGGCACTTGAAGCAGCGATTCTCCCTGTTGCGGTCATCCCGTTTTTGATCCTGATGAACGACCGCGATTATCTGGGCGATCACACGAACAAGCTCATCGGCAACACTGTTGTCGTGCTCATCACTCTCATGGCATTTGCCCTGGCAATCACTGCGGTGCCGCTGCAACTGCTCGGCGGAGGCTGACGTGCACATAGTGCGCGATGTTCTCGACAAGAAACTGATCGACCGAAACGGATGCGAGATTGGGCGCGTCGACGGAATTCGGCTCGAATTTCCGGAGAACGGTCAGCCAAGATTGACGCATGTCCAGATTGGCGGGGAGATACTCGCTGCGAGAGTCGCCCACTGGCTCGTGAAACCCACACGATGGATTGCCGAGCGGTTTGGGCCGCGCCGCGTGCGAACTGTATCGATCGAATGGAAGCACGTGAAGCGAATGGGCCGTGATCTCAAGCTCGACATAGAGGCAGACGAAACTGAAGCCCTGGCGTGGGAGCACTGGCTGGCGGAGCGATTCGTCGGCCGAATACCAGGAGGCAGGTGATGCGCGAAGTCGAGCTCCGCGAGATGCTCGGTGTGAGAGTCACCGATTCCGAGGGCCGTCACATCGGCCGGCTCGAGGAGATAGTGCTGGACCGCGGAAAGGATTTCTGCCTGGTGAATTCCTACATCGTTGAACATCGGGGACTGCTCGACCGATTGAGCAGCTGGACGCTCACCGCATCGTTACAGGCAAAGCTCGAAAAGCGCGGGGCGAAACCATACCGGGTTGCGTGGAACCAGATGGACCTCAGCGATCCGCGGCACCCACGCACCCTTGTTCCCTGCGAGCTACTCGAACGCCTCTAGGTACTTGATGCCGGCTCCGGTGTTGAAGAGGACTACTGTTTCATCCTTGTCCACGAGATTGCGCTCGATCAGCACTCGAAGTGCAGGCAGGCAGGCGCCGCCCTCGGGAGCAACGAACAGTCCTTCGCGCGCGCCGATTTGATCTACCGCAGCGATCAGCTCGGCGTCGGACACCGCGATCGCAGTGCCACCTGAATTCCTGATTGCATCGAGAATGAGGAAATCTCCAATCGCCTTTGGAACGCGCAGACCGGACGCAACGGTTGCAGCATTCTCGAACATCTCGGCTGACTGCTTCCCTTCTTCGAACGCTTTCACGATCGGCGCACACCCTTCGGATTGCACTGTCACCATGCGCGGCCGCTTCGATCCAATCCAGCCCATCTGCTCCATCTCGTCGAACGCCTTCCACATCCCGACGAGACCCGTGCCGCCGCCGGTCGGATAGACGATGACATCAGGCAGCTCCCACCCTAGCTGCTCAGCGACCTCGTATCCCAGCGTCTTTTTTCCTTCGACGCGATATGGCTCTTTCAAAGTCGAGACGTCGAACCATCCCTCAGCATCCTTTCTCCGTGCGACTTCAGCGCCGCAGTCAGTGATCAATCCATCGACCAGAGTTACGTTCGCACCAAGACGCTGGCACTCGATGACGTTCGCGCGCGGAGTGTCTTTTGGAACGAAGATGTGCGCCTCGAGTCCCGCGCGCGCGGCATACGCTGCCAGCGCTCCGCCTGCGTTTCCCGCCGATGGCGCGGCAAGCTTCGTCACACCAAGCTCCTTCGCCATCGATACGGCCGCAGACATTCCTCTCGCCTTGAAGCTTTGCGTCGGATTGAGCGACTCATCCTTTATCAGGAGCCGAGCGATACCGACATCAGCTCCCAACCGCTCTGCGTGAAGCAGCGGTGTCCATCCTTCGCCGAGCGATACGACGTTTGCGTCGTTTTCCACCGGCATCACTTCGCGGTAACGCCACATATCCGCGCTTCGATTTGTAAGCGCGTCCTTTGTGAGGGTACGTGAAGCGGCTTCGAGATCGTACCGGGCATAAAGCGGCTTGCCGCATTGCGTGCAGAGATTGTGCAGCTGCCCTGCATCATGGCGTTTGCCGCAGGCCATGCATTCGAGATGGGTGACGTTGCTCATTGTGACCGCTAAGTTAGAGCCCTCGCATGCGCGATTCAATTCGACTCATCATTGCGACCCTCGCGATCGCACTTACGACCATCCTCATCGACCGCATGGTGAGAAAGTAGATGTATGCCGGTCACATGGGCTTCGCGCTTGGAGCGCATGGTTTAAGACGGTCGGTTCCCCTGTGGATTCTGGTAATTGCGAGTCAGCTCCCGGATTGGACTGATGCCGCGTTTTGTCTTGCCGGAGTTCGTCCCGAAACTCCGGGAATCCTTTCTCACTCGTTTCCAGCGATCGCCGTTCTCGCGTTGTCTGCCGCTGTGGGCTACGCTGCGATCAGCCGTGATCCTGCCGGAGTTCTCCTCGTTGCAGCAGTCGTCATCTCGCACGCGGTGGGAGATTATTTCACGGGCATCAAGCCCACGTGGAGCGGCGGCCCGATGATTGGCCTTCAGCTCTACAAACGGCCGGTGATCGATTTCATTCTCGAGGCGATCGTGATCACTGCAGGCTGGCTGGTCTACCGGCGGTCGCTGCCTGCATCGTCGCGGTCATCGCGCCCGGTATTCGCCTTGCTCACCGCACTGCTCGCAATTCAAATTGGCGCAGACATTCTGCTGTCAGTTGTCGAGGGAATCAGGAAGTGCTGACCATACGAGAGGCGATTCAATGACCGGCCTGCCAACGCGCGATGAAGCACTCGCAATCATGCACGAGTACACCGCGAGCGAATCCCTTCGCAAGCACATGCTCTCGGTGGAGGCAGCGATGCGCGCTTACGCCGAAAGGTTGGGCGAAGACGTCGAGCGCTGGGGAATAACAGGGCTCATTCACGACTTCGACTACGAGCGGTTTCCGAATGACGCGCACTCACCGACAGAAGAACATCCTGCCGAAGGCGTGCGAATCCTGCGAAGCCGGGGCTTTCCGGAAGACATTCTGACGGCGATCCTCGGACATGCGACCTACAGCGGCGTTCCGAGGGAATCGAAAATGGCGAAGACGTTGTTCGCCGTCGACGAGCTGACTGGCCTCATCACGGCCACTGCGCTGGTGAGGCCGAGCAGGAGCGTGATGGAGGTCGAGGCGAAGTCGGTGCGCAAGAAAATGAAGGACAAAGCCTTCGCGCGCGGTGTGAATCGGGACGACGTCATCAATGGCGCGGCGGATCTTGGAGTAGATCTCGACGAGCACATCGACTTCGTGATCAAGGCGATGCAGCGGTCGGCGGAGTCGCTGGGTCTGGCAGGAGTCTGAAGAGACCGGACAAAACGTCCAGTCTCTCAGTTACTCCATTGCGAATTCGCGCCGGAAGACGACGTCGAACGCGAACGTCTTGGGCTTGGTCTTCGCTTCGATCGCGTCGGCAATCCTCTCGAGGCGCGCGGGAATTGCAAGGATCTTTTCCTGAGCGCGCTTGCCCGCTTCATTGAGTCCTTCGAGCTTGTCGATTGCCCAGAACTTGATCTGCTCTTCCACGATCTTGAGATAATCGCGCGGCCCATAGATGCCTGCGCGGCGCACCACGTCTGCGAACTCCCTGAAGTGCGGCATGTTCACGCCGGGCATGTCGATCGCAGGCATTATCTTCGCCGCTGATTCAAGCGCCTGGTTAGGATCGCGTTCCAGCACTTCCTTGAACACAGTCCGATAGAACGTGTAATGCCGCGCTTCCTCCTTGGCCACATTCGCGAGCACGAGTCCGATTGTCGGCTCGTATTCAGAAGCGAGCTTGCCTGTGTTCGCGTGTGACATCTGCGTTGCCCGTTCCTGGAGCGACGTATAGACGAACACGCGATACGGATCGCGATCCCACTCCGGGGCAAACCCGGCGCGCAGATAATCGAACTGCATCTTCTCGATGACCGTGCGATCGAACAGCTGTGCATCGCGCACGTAATCGTGAAGTATCAGTCCGTGTCGATCTTCCTCCGCCGTCCACAGGTTCGTCCAGTTCTGCCAGTGGCTTTCGTTGCCAAGGTAGACGGCAAGCAGGCGATGGAAATGAGGCAGTCCTTCCTCGGTCAGGAGGTTCAGGGCGAGCGCCACGCGCGCGGGCTCACTGATTCCTTCCGCGCGCTTTCTCAGCTCGCGGATGTGATGATCGGGATCGGTGTCCGGCGCCGCATCGAGAATCTCGCTCGGAAACCATAGAATCCGCTTCGCCTCATGAACTGCCATGAGCTCGGCAACGACATCCTCGAGGTCAGCCAGTACCTCGATCTTGGATAGAACGGAGGGGTCTTGTTGGATTGTAGTCACAGGTTGTCAGCGAAAATGCATTAATTGCGCCGTGGGGGAGCGTAGGAATCACCAGTCCTCGCCGCAAGAGCGGTAAGATACTTGTCGATCGTCGCGGTGTGGCCCATCACGAAGCGTGAGACAAATCTGAATATGGGATTGTAAACCTCCCCGTGTTCTGTAATAGTGATGCGGCTTCCGGACCCCGCAGGCTCGATTCGATAATCCCAGCGGCCCCCGAAAGGCAAATCCGGATCCGTAATTCTTGCCTCAAAATGCGATGGCGGCTCGAACGCGGCAGCCTCGTAGGTGATTTTGTCGCCACCTGAGAACTCCGCCCATTTGAGCGGCGTTCCTGAAATGTGCTCGACTTTCGTGACGTCCGCCCGCCACGATGGGTAATTCGCAGGGTCTGTGATGATTGCCCAGACGGTTTGAGGTGCCGCCGATAGATCTGCTGATCTCGTGGCGACATGACTTTTGGGGAGCGCGGCGCCGATTGCGGCGACGAGCCCGATCCCCACAACGACAATTGCAACGATTGCGAGCAGCCACTTCATGTGAACTCCTCTCTCGTGCGTTCCTGCTGTTGTCTGCTATACAATCGGAGCGCATTCGGCGGCGCGCTCCGTTACTTCGTCGAGGGTTCGCTCCATCTGCCGGCGATGTCGTTCTTCATGCTGCGCCACGAAAAGCGCCCACTGATACATGTCGAGATCCTTGAGCACAGGATGCGGAAACATGATACGGGTCAGCGCTATATCGGAATTGTCGAGGATAATCTGCTTCAGCTGCGCACGGCTTGCCTCGAGTGACGCAATCGAATCCTCGACGGGAGTCGATGCATCGGGAATGATCCGGTCCGGCGCCGTCAGCTTCGTGAGCGGTTCAGGAACGCGGAACTTGTCGAGTGAACGAATAAACGATTCATCGGAATCGTCCGGACCGATTGCAGCTGCACGTGCCTCGTCAATCGATTTCGTCATGACCCTGATTGCGACGCGCTCGACAAGCACGAGGTGCGCAAGATTCTCCGATGCGGACCATGCTCCGCTCTTCGGACGAATCTGCGCCAGCGACGGGTTCATGTTGCGCGCGAGCTCGAACAACGCCGCGCGGGTTGTATCCATGTATTGAAACAGCTCAGCGACCTTTGGGCGCATCTCAGGCATCAGCTTTCTCGATGATCGAAAGAATCTCCGACACGATTGTCCTTCCCTTGTCCCGGGCATACCAGGCCCTGATTAGAGGATACCGATCGGGCTTGGGAAGCGCGAGTCCGTCCGTCACCATCCATTTCTGAAGCGGGCCGGGCCTTGGCCCCCACCAGCCAAGCTCGCGGAAGTCCTCATTATATACGATAACGACTGGAATCGAGCGCGCATGGCCAGTTAGGTGCGCGTCCATGAGGTCGCGATTAGTATCCCGCCCGATGATTCGCATCTCCAGGCAGGTGCTCGCCTCCGTGAGTCTCGCCACATACGGAAGAATGTTGACAGAGTCGCCGCACCAGTCTTCGTTGAGAACGAGAATATTAAATCGTTTATGCAGCGCTTTCGCGCGAGCTACCGCCTCAGGCTCCAGAGTGGCGCGCTTGTAGATGGCGTTCCACATGTCGCCATTGGTCTTGGGCCGCGCGAGCAGCTCCTCGAATGTCGATCCTGAATTGAATCGCTCCGCTACTGACGGAGCAGCATCATCCACGACGCATGTCGACATGCCAGATGTCATCCTCGAGGTACGGATCGGTCACCCGGCGAAAACCGAACCCTTCATAGAATCGCTCGAGGTACATCTGCGCCGCGATGCGGATCTCACTTCCCCATCCGGCGCTCTCGATTCTTGCGATCGCTTCGCTCATCAGTAACCGTCCAACGCCTGTCGCCCTTACATCGGGATGCGTTGCCACGCGTCCGATCGATGACTCCGCATACTTGATGCGCGGCGGAAACAATCGCGCATACGCGATCAGGCGGCGTCTTCCGTGCTGTTCGATCCAGCCCATCAGATGATGAGCCTTTGCATCAACCCCATCCGCGTCGAGGTACGCGCAATTCTGCTCGACGACAAATACGCGTTGCCGCAGCTCCATGACAGCATATAGATCATCGACTGACAGCGCACTGAATTCGCCGCAGGTCCAGGATACGTCGTCTATCGTTGGCATCGGGTTGAAAATCTATATCGCCGGACGCCAAAATAGCGCGGCGCGGTTTTCTCTGGCGCCGGGGACAGGCCAGTACGATACTTTGCTGTCCATAAAACCTGGCCAGGATGCGAAAAGTCACCTGCCTCGCTGCCTTGGTTCTTTCTGCCTGCTCGACTACAAGCGGCGTGAGAGTCTCAACGACTGAAACCCTGCCTCCTGGCACGGAGCGCATCGACATCACTATGGGGCTGCGGCGGGACCCCGGAATATCTGCGATTCTCGACGAGATCTCGCCCGCGCGCATTCGCGAGACCGATTCGATTCTCGTGTCATTCGGCACGCGCCACACGATGAGCGACACGACGAGCACTACGCGGGGAATCGGTGCTGCGCGGCGGTTCATCTACGGGCGGCTCTCAGAATACAGTCGCGAATGCGGCGGCTGTCTCAAAGTGGAGTACGACGCTGCAATGGTCGAAGTCACGCGGCATCCGCAGCGTCCCGGCGTGAATGTCGTGAACGTTCTTGCATGGCTGCCCGGCAGGGACACCACTCGCGTCGTAGTAATTGGCGGACATTACGACTCGTGCATCTGCAACATCGACAGGTGGGATGTCGCGTCCGACGCGCCCGGAGCAGACGACGATGGCTCGGGAACATCAGCTATCATGGAGATGGCTCGAGTTCTTTCGCGTCATTTTCCAAAAGGATTCGACGCGACACTGATCTTTGCGTTGTACGCCGGCGAGGAGCAAGGCCTGCTGGGATCGACGCATCTCGCGCAGCGCCTCCACGAATCGAACTATAAAGTCGCGGCCGCAGTTACCAACGACATCATCGGCAATGTCGTTGCTGACGATGGTCGTGTGGATTCAACGAGCGTGAGAATTTTCGCTGCCGATCCCGACAACGGACCGAGTCGCGAGCTTGGCCGCTACACCTGGGCGATCGGGGCTCTCTACGATCCGGCATTTGCAGTCGTGCCAGTGTATCGGCTCGATCGCATCGGGCGCGGCGGCGATCACTCGCCTTTCAATGCGATGCGGGATCCCGCGCTGCGCTTTACGGAAAGGGTCGAGAATTACAAGCGCCAGCACCTTCCAACGGATAAGCTCGCTGACGTGAATTTTCGATATGTCGCAAACGTGGCGAAGCTGAACACTGCGGCGCTGGCGTCGGTAGCGATGGCACCCGCTCCGCCGGACAGCGTCACAGCTCGACGCGACCAGGAATCCGGCGGACAGAAATGGATGATCTCCTGGAAGCCATCGACCGGAGCAGTGTCATACGAGATTCTCATGCGGCGGACGACATCTCCCATGCATGAGCATGTCATTCGTGTTACCTCGGGAACCCAGTATCTGCTGACAGACCAGCTCGATGATCTTTTTGCCAGCGTCCGCACAGTAGGCACAAATGGTCATCGGTCGCTTGCTGTCGTAATCCCGCCACCTGCCTTTCCACCCCGCTGAGTCCGTCGGCGCGGCGACGATGCGACCAAGCTCTTCACAGATCATCATCGGACGGGACGATGAGCTTTCGCGCATCGCATCCTTCCTGCGCAACGCGGCGAAGGGAAACGGTGCAACGTTGTTCGTTGCAGGTGAAGGCGGTATTGGAAAAACGCGACTGCTTACCAGTGCGGCGGAAAGCGCGCAACACTCGGGATGGGAAGTCGTCGCGGGCCGGGCATACGCTGCAGAAACGGGAATCCCGTTTGCGCTTTTTGCGGATGCGTTCGTCCCCTTTCTGAAAGCGCTCGACGCATCGACACTGTCAGTACTGTCGCGTGGTGGAACAGCAGAGCTCGCATACCTGTTCCCCGTTCTCGGAAATCCGGGAGACCGGGAGCGAGCCGCTGCCGGCAGCGATGCGTCGGAGCTCAAGGCACGACTGCAATGGAACTTCACTCAGCTGCTCGGCAGGCTTGCCGCAAAGAAGCCCCTGCTCATCGTTCTGGAGAACCTGCAGTGGGCGGATGCGTCGTCACTCGAGCTGTTTCACTTCGTCGCACGCCAGATCTCTTCGTTCCCGGTCGTCATTCTCGCCTCGTACAACGAAGCCGAGCGAGACAATAATCCGGCGTTGAGGACGACCGAACAGTCGCTGATGGCCCTCGATGCGGCATCACACATGACACTTGGACCTCTCTCGCACGATGCAGTCGCAAGAATAGTCGAGCTGAGATTCAATCTCGAGCCGATTAGCACCCGCCAGTTTGCAGCGCGTCTATATGACTGGACTCGTGGTAATGCGTTCTTTGTCGATGAAACGCTCAAGTGGCTCGTGGAGAGCGGCACATTAAAAGAGACCGACGGAAAGTGGACCGGCTGGGACATGAAGTCGCTGAACCTCCCGCCAACTGTGCGCGATGCCGTAACATCCAGAATCGACAGGCTGAGCGAGAATGCACGCGACCTCGCAAATCTTGCAGCGGTGATCGGCGCCCGGGTGACTTACGAGCAGATGGCAGCATTGTCACCGATGGCGGATGGCGTTCTCGTGACTGCCATCAGGGAGCTCGTTTCGCAGCGCGTGCTCGAAGAGATCTGGACCACCGGTGAAACCGCATATGACTTCGCGCACCCCGTTCTGCAGCAGGTGACATACTCATCGCTCGGCGCCGCTCGTGCCCGCATGATGCACGGTCAGGTCGCCGAAGCACTCGAGACATTTTACGGTCCCCGCGCAGTTCTTCACGCGGGTGAGCTGGCCTTCCATTTTTCCCGGTCAGGAGCGCTCGCTCCGAAAGCCGTGAAGTACCTGAGCGAAGCCGGCAGCACCGCTCTCGATACTTACGCTAACCGTGAAGCTGCAGCGTTTCTTTCGTCAGCGCTCGAACAGATCGAGCTGCTCGCGCACACTCCTGAAGAGAAGCACGATATCATCCGGAAACTTGCGAGAGCGCGGCAGCGACTTGGCAACTATGACGACGCTCTCGCACTTTGGCAGCAGGCCCGCGTGTTTGCCCAATCGCAAAATGATTTTGCCGCGCTGAGCGCTATTCAATATCGAATGGGGCTTGCCTGCTTCTGGAGTGGACGGTTCGACGACGCGCTGGCGCACTATTCTGAAGGACTGGACGCTGCGGCGCGCTGTGATGACAAGACGAGCGCCGTTCGTCTCTACCTTGCACGCGCTATTTGTCTCCAGGAGCTCGGCAAGATCGACGATGCGAAACGCGAAGCGGCCAGCGCTCTGGCCGCGGCACAACAGGCAGACGATCCTGCGCTATTATCCCGCGCACATCGCGCGCTTCTGCTTCTCTACGCGTGGACCGGGCCGAAGAGCGTGTCGCTCGAACATGGCAACAAGGCTCTCGAGTACGCGCGTCGGTCCCATGAAAAAATGCTCGAGTGGACCGCAAACTGGGGCCTCGGCCTGCTTGCCGGGATTACCGGGAGCGCTGCTGATGTCATCACCCACATTGGCAGCTGTCAGAAGCTCGAGGAAAACCTTCGCTCTCCGCTCCTTCCTCTGTGGACGGCAGAGCTATCGTTGCAATACCTGTCGTGGATTGGGCAATGGGATGACGGGATCGCACTGGGCGAGAGCACAATCGCGCAGGCTCGCGCATTGAATCAGCGAACACTTTTGCCGCGGCTTCTCGTCTGGACAGGCCTGATTTATCTCTGGCGCCATGATCTCGAGCGCGCCAGGTCATACTTCGACCAGGCATGGACATTATCCGGCGCAGGCACTGCAACGGAGCACCGTCTCGATGTTCAGACGGTCCTCCCTGCGTACATGGGGCTCGCCGCGTATCATCTCGAGACAGATAACCTCAGCGAGGCGATACGGATCGGATCGACCGCACGCGAGCTCGCTGACAAGCTCGGTTACGTTGCGTGGAATCTCCAGTGGATTCTTCCGGTGCTCGGCGAAGCTGCATTGTGGAGCCGCGAGTTCGATATTGCGCAGGCAAACCTGGAGCGCATGCGTCGCGATGGAGAACGACTGAGCAATCCGATCGCGCTCGCGCTCGCCGATACGGGCGAAGGAATGCTTTTCCTTCTCCGCGACTCGAATCCCGCGCGAGCAATTCCGCTTCTTCGCTCGGCGATCGATGCACTCGACAGAATTCCTCTTCCTGATGTCGCCTCGCGTATCAGGCGCGCGCTGGCGCAGGCACTTACAGAGTCAGGTGATCGGGAGGGGGCGCTGCAGGAGCTGCGACTGGCGCATGACGCCTTCTCCCGACTGGAGGCGAGGGGCGAGCTCGAGAACGTCCGCAACGAGATACGAAAACTCGGATCGCGTCCCCCGCCACGGACTTTGAACGAAGGCGCAGGTGGACTCACCGGTCGCGAGGTCGAAATCTCGCGAATGGTTGCTCAGCGAATGTCGAACAAGGACATCGGGGCGGCTCTCGACATTTCCGCCCGCACTGTGAGCACTCACCTGTCGAACATCTTTGGAAAGCTCGGCGTCGATTCGCGTGGTGAGCTCGCCGATTTTATTCGCGAGAATTTCCCTCAGGAAGATTCCTGAAGTCCAGCTCGCCTGATGGTTTCACATCGGCGCCAAGCACTCTCTCGATCATCGTGATTGCATCGTCGTGATGCTGCGCGCTGTCAGCAGCGCAGCAGTCGCGTGGTACAACGAGATTCAGGTCCCGCATGTGCGCATCGCTGGCAGTAAAGAGCACACATCGATCAGTTGTCAGCCCGCCGATGATCACCGTTTTGACGTTCAGGTATTCGAGCAGTGTGTCGAGCGTCGTCGAGAAGAACCCCGAATGCTTCGGCTTGAGCACGAAGTAGTCCGACTTCTCCGGTGCAAGTAATCGCGCGACTTGCCTTCCGCGCACGTCGTCGTTCATGCAGTGATCGAGCACCTCTCGAAAATCAGACCGCCACTTTCCGAAATTGTCGTTGACGTAGATCACGGGGACATTCGCCTTTCGCGCGCGTGATGCGAGCGCAGCGAGGCGCTTTGCCATAGGAACAGCATCCTCGAGAAGTGCGTCGCCTCCCTCGAACTCCAGGTCGTTGATCACATCCACCATTATCAACGCAATCGGGGAGTTCTCCGGAACGTTACCGTGAAGGTCGTGATTCTTGGCAGGCACCGTTACCTCGGCTTGATGTAGACCGGCGGTAACAACCCGCGCAGCTGGGCGAGCGCGAACGCTCCGAGTGTATAGCTGTCCCTGATCCGGCGATCGATGATGTATCTGCCGAATTCCCGTGGACTCAACCGATGAATTTTTCCGAACGCTTCGCTGTCCTCCGGCTCATCACGCCGGGGGCCTTTGCCAAGCTCGGCGAGAAATATCTCGAGGACACTCGACATTACACCGGTATCGGGACAAATCGTGCCGAGCGGGTGCAGCCGCTTTATCGGATACCCGAGCTCCTGCTTTACTTCCGCGCGCGCTGCCTGCCGGGGCGTTTGACCTGATTCGCGTCGCCCGCGCACCGTCTCGAGCTCCCACGAGCGCGTCGGGTGTCGATAGATCTCGCGAAGAACTATGTGGCCATCGGCAATGCAAAGAACAACCACTCCGTTCGCCCCATCATACTCCGTCTTGCCGACGATCCGCATTTCGCATCGGGTTGCTCCGCTCGGAAATCGAAGTGCATCACGAACAACCATGCGAACCTCGTCTTCCAGCAAAATGCCGATTCGTTTTCCGCCTTTGCCCAGCGCCGATCCCGAGAGCTCCGAGCTGCATTCGGCAGCTATTCGCTCCAATTCCTTCTTTCCTGTGACGATCTCGGATTCACCCTCTTCTGCGTTCCCGCGCCGCTGTGCGTGACGTGGAAGCTTCTTTAGATACTGTCCGGTCAGAGCCATAAATCCGGAACAGGAAAAAAACGTGCCTCACGTGTCTCCGGCACGCGTGATGAAGCAGTAACGAGCATGGCTCACACCCTCTCCCGGCTCTGGCGCGGCGTTGCGCCGGATACTGCCCTCATCGATGAGATCGAGTCTCTGTCGCGGCCTCTCACAGATCCCGTCGATCTCGATCCACTCATCGAGCGCATCGGCGACGCACGCTACGTCCTGCTCGGGGAAGCCTCACATGGCACTTCAGAGTTCTACACATGGCGCGCCGAGATCTCGAGGAGGCTCATCGCCGAGAAAGGGTTCTCGTTTGTAGCCGTTGAAGGCGACTGGCCCGACTGTTATTCGGTCAATCGCTATGTGAAGGGATTCGCGGGCAACAACGCATCGGAAGTACTGCATGCGTTCTCGCGATGGCCAACATGGATGTGGGCAAATCAGGAGATAGTCGATTTCGCCGAGTGGCTTCACGAACAAAATGCGAGACTTCCGCATAACTCTCAGGCGGGATTCTACGGTCTCGACGTGTACTCTCTATGGGAATCGATGCACGCGGTTCTCGAGTATCTCGAAAAGATGGACCCGGATCTCGCGCGCAATGCACGGCGTGCCTATTCGTGCTTCGAGCCATATGAAGAGGATGCACAGGAATATGCGCGCGCAACTTATCTCGTTCCCACGTCGTGCGAAAATGAGGCCGTGCAGATTCTCGCTGCACTCAGGTCGCGCGCATCGGAGTTCAGGGACGATGGCCGTGACGCGTACTTCAACGCCGATCAGAATGCTCTCGTCGCGAGAAACGCGGAGCTCTATTACAGGACGATGGTGCGGGGCGGGCCGGGATCATGGAACGTGCGCGACAACCACATGGTCGAAACCCTCAATCGCCTGATGGCTCACCACGGCGCTCATGCCAAAGCGATTGTGTGGGAACACAACACCCACATCGGCGATGCGCGCTTCACGGATATGGCACGGTCAGGGATGGTGAACGTGGGGCAGCTCGTGCGGCAGGAGCATGAGCGCGATGGTGTGGTGCTCGTCGGATTCGGGACACATCACGGGACCGTGATTGCAGGGCGCGAGTGGGGCGCGCCAATGCAGCGAATCGAAGTTCCAGATGCGCGGGATGGAAGCTACGAAAGCGCAATGAGAGACGCGGCTGTCGGCGATTCTCTCTTCATTTTTCCCTCAGGCGATTCGTCGGCCACGGAGAAACTGAGAGAGCCGCGAGGTCACCGCGCGATCGGCGTGGTATATGATCCGCGCACCGAACACTGGGGGAACTACGTCCCGACAATTCTACCGGGACGATACGATGCATTCATGTATATCGAGGAAACGCGCGCGCTCGATCCGCTGCACATGAAAGTCAAACGCGACGGCGAGATTCCGGAGACTTTCCCGAGCGGGCAGTAGACACTAACGCAAACCTGACAACATCCGGACTTCTGCCCCGCCCATAGCGGTGGCAGAATTCGGCCTATGCCCAACTGCTCCACGAAGCGCAAGCTGATCGTGCTCGCGATCTTATTCGCCATTCCTGCAACCGCTCAAACGCCGATGCAGCGCTATGCCACTCACGACAGCGCTGCAAGTGCGGCGCGGAAAGCTCGCGACTGGAGCGAGTATCAGAGGCACGTCGTCGTTCTCGATTCGATTCTGGGCGGACATCCCAATGTGCAGATCGTCAATGCGCGCATTGCATCGCACATGGGAGACACAGCGACCGCATATTCGAAACTGCGCGTATTTGCAGCGATGGGACTGCAGCGCAACATCGAAGCGGATTCGGAGCTTGTTGCACTCAAGTCATCCGCAACCTGGAAGGCGATCAACGACGCGCTGGCATCAAATTCCAGGGTTGTTGGAGTGACGACCCCGGCTTTCGCGATGCCGGACTCCGACTTTGTCGCGGAAGACATCGCCTGGGATCCAATCGCGAAGCGCTGGCTCGTAACCGGCATCAGGCGCTCAGTGATTGTCGCTGTCGACCGGAATGG
>DATEDH010000160.1:0-13660 GCA_035281765.1 Gemmatimonadaceae bacterium | reverse complement strand
AAAATTTCGACAAGATCATGTACCAGGTTAACAACTGGATCATGGAAGGAATGAAGAAGGGCGCCACCAGCTCGATCATCACGCTTACCTGATACTCTCGCATGCGCACCGGGCGGCTCATTGTTCTCGAGGGGTCGGAGGGCGCAGGGAAGACCACCCAGCTCGGCCTGCTTGCGGACCGTCTGCGGTCGGAAGGAATCGAAGTGCTGACGCTGCGTGAACCCGGCGGCACCGCTCTTGGCGACGCCATCAGGTCACTCCTTCTCGATCCCGCCCAGCACATATCTCCTGCCGCCGAAGCCCTGTTGTTCATGGCTTCGCGCGCACAGCTCGTGCGGGACGAGATTGACCCCGCGCTCGATCGTGGTGTAGTTGTATTGATGGACCGGTTCTTTCTCTCAACTTACGCGTATCAGATCGACGGCCGGGCGCTGCCCGAAGAGCAGATCCGGTCGGCTAATGCACTCGCGACATCCGGTCTCGTGCCCGATCTTACGGTCGTGCTCGAGCTGCCGGCGGCGGAAGGAATGACGCGCGCCGCAGCGCGGAGCGGAAAGGACCGAATCGAACAGCTCGGTGACGACTTTCATGATCGTGTCGAGCGTGCATTCGCTCGCTTTACCAGTGGCGACTGGCAACGGCTGCATCGAGAGTGCGGCCCGATTGTCGCCGTCGATGCGCGGGGAAAACCTGGCGAGGTTCACGACCGTATTGTCGATGCGCTTGCCACGAATATGCCCGACCGGTTCAATACGATGGTGCAGAGGAAGCAAAGCTGATGGATCTACAACCCGGACTCAGGTCGCGCACAATCAGCGTGACGACATTGCTCGTCATCTCCCTGATCGCAGGAGGATGGCTGCTCGAGCACGGCACCCGATCAGGTCCGGTCACGACCAAGGCCGAGGCTGCCCGGCTGTTCGACCAGGTTTTCACCCACGTTTATACGCACTACGTGGACTCCGTCAATTCGAACGCCATGTACAGGATGGCTGTCGACGGAATGCTGTACGAGCTGGAAGACCCCTACACGAGCCTTCTTCCGCCTGACAAGCTCGGCCGCCTGAACGAATCCACTTCAGGCAATTATGCTGGAGTTGGCGTGCAGGTCGACGTGCGCGATGGATGGATCGTGGTCATTGCGCCGACATCAGGAAGTCCCGCGGAGCGCGCAGGCGTTCAACCGGGCGATCGCATCGTCGAGCTCGATGGGCAGTCGACACAGGGATGGACTCTGGAGGAGGCGACAAAAGCCTTTCGCGGAAATCCGGGAACGCGGCTCTCACTGAAAATCGAGCGCCCGGGCGTGTTTGGCTCGATGCCGCTTACGCTCGAGAGAAAGCCGCTGCACCAGAGCGCGGTGCGCCGCATAGCGATGCTTCCGAACGGTGTGGGATATGTCGATCTCAAGGCGTTTTCCGATTCGACTGATCGCGAGCTGGAGCGCAGCGTCACCGCATTGCTCTCGCGCGGAGCGAAATCTCTCATCATCGATCTCCGTTCAAATCCCGGCGGACTTCTCGAGCAGGGAACCGCTGTTGCTGATCTCTTCCTCGGGAAAGGACAAAAAATCGTCAGCCTGCGCGGGCGAACACCTGAAGCAAATCGGGATTACACCGACAGCACGAGCCAGCGCTGGCCAAATCTTCCGCTCACGGTTCTCGTCGATGGCAGAAGCGCGAGTGCATCTGAGATTGTTGCCGGCGCTCTGCAGGACCAGGATCGTGCGATCATCGTTGGCGAGAATACGTACGGAAAGGGAAGCGCGCAGTCCATAATTCCGCTCGGCGAAGTGGGCGGACTCAAGATCACGACTGCGAGATGGTATACGCCATCCGGAAGGTCCATCAGCAAGGCGCTCCAGCGTGACGACACAGGACTCGAATCACCCGAGCCGAAACAGAAAAAGAACTATCGAACGATCTCGGGGCGCGCAGTTTATGACGGCGGCGGCATCACTCCCGACGTCATCGAGAGCGACAGTGTTTATACCGAGCAGGTACGCGCGTTCCAGACGGTGCTGGCCGGTAAAGTCTCGCAGTTCCGCGATGCGCTCACTGACTACGCATTGAGCCTCAAGCCGTCACGCTCGATCAGTGATCCACAGTTCGAAGTTACGCCCGCAATGCTCGACGAAGTGTGGAAGCGGATGAGCGCGCGCGGAGTGGTGATGGATCGCGGGATTTACGATGAATACGCCCCGGTTGTGAAGACGCTCCTCGGTTTCGAGATCGCCCGCTATGTGCTTGGCCCCGAAGCCGAGTTCAAGCGACGCGTGGCCCACGACAGCACGATCAAGCTGGCTCTCGAGCTTGCAACGGGCGCAACGACGCAGAAGATCCTTCTCCGGCGCGCGGTTGCGCATTCTCAGCGCTCAACGGGAGCTGAGTGAGCGAAAGAGTCTTCATTGTCGGCGCCGGTCAGGTTGGGCGCGGACTGTACAAGGCGCTGCGCAATTCAGGTATCGATGTTCTGGGTCTTCATGGGAGAAGACCTTCGGCATGGACCACTTCCTCGGGCGCTTTGCCGCCCGCCGTTGCAAACGCAAACGCAATCATTGTTGCGGTTCGCGACAATCAGATCGACGATGCAGTCGCCGAGCTGATCAATGAGCGGCAGCAGGGCTCACGAGGGCGAATTGCGTCGGGTACTGTCGTCGTTCATACATCGGGCGGGGCAGAGCCGGAGCTGATCCCGCGCCTCACTGAATTCGGAATGAGTGGCGGGACATTTCATCCATTGATTCCATTTGCGAATGCGGATCGTGTTCCCGATCTACTCAAGCATGCGTGGATCGGAATCGATGGCGACGACCCGGCGCGTGCAACATCGCGTCGTCTCGCGGGACATCTCGGTGCGAGAACACTCGATATTCCATCGGGCGGCAAGTCGATGTATCACGCTGCCGCAGTAATGAGCTCGAACTTTCCGGTTGTGCTCGCAGCGATTGCGAGCGATGTGCTGACTTCACTCGGAATACCAGAGAGAAGCGCTGAGAACGCGGTGCATGGACTGATGGAAGCCGCTGTTACGAACCTCGCAGACAGCTCCGCCGCTGAGGCGCTTACCGGTCCCGTGGTGAGAGGGGAAACAGAGACTGTGATTCGCCACCTCACAGCGCTACGGTCAAACGCTGATGCGCGAGCAGTCTATAAAAGATTGTCTCTCGCGGCACTTTCAATCGCGGCTGAGCGCGGCGTGCCTCGAGAGACTATCGATGAAATGCAGAAGGTATTGCTGCTGCGCTGAGCGCGACTAGTTGGATTCCGAGCCGAGAACCTTGACGTTGCGGCCGGGTATGAAACGGAATTCAGAACCGGCGATGCTCGCGTTCGGATCGATTGAAGTGATTGTCACCGTGCGCTTGAGACCGTTCGCGTCTGTGACCTCGAATTGCCGGATGTAATTCGTATCGGTGTCGACCCACACTGTCGCCGACGTGAACATGCCGTTGGGCTTTTTGGGTATGAGCTTCACAACGTTCGTCTTTCGCCCGCTCACCGTAGCGGTGCCTGCGCCACTCATCGAGTATCGCGCAGCAGGAGACGACAGGAACACTCCACCTGGATCGACCATCGCAAGCGCGTTGTTCGCTCTCGCCGATGTCTTGATCACCTGGCCTGGTGCGGAGCTCGGGAGGTATATCCACAGCGATGTGCCATCCGATACAATCCTGTCGCCACTGGGATCGGTAAAATTTATCGACAGCAGGTCTGGATCTTTACGCAGCAGCACACCCTGTGACCGCAGTGTCGTCCCCGTCAACGGATTGGTTATCGTCTGCTTGAACTCGGCACGCACGCTGTTGAGAGCCGTATACGCCTTGACCGCGCGGTCCATAACTGCTTCAGGGGCCTGAGCCTGCGCGCTCGCGGCGACGCCGAGAGCGAGAATTGCAACGGTGAATTTTTTCATGTTAATGGGTACCCGCCCGCTCCTTCTCCGTTCCTGTTCGGGATTTGGGTGACCCATCATGCACACCGCCTGCCATCGACGTCACGCTGCGGCCGATTGCGGCGGCCACGCGGCGCAGCTCGGCAACGAGATCAGTGAGCTGCTCGGGATACAGCGACTGCGCGCCATCCGAGAGTGCGTTGTCGGGACGCGGATGCATCTCGACGATTATTCCATCTGCGCCGGCAGCGAGTGCGGCACGTGCCATCGGACCGACGCGATCCCGAATTCCGGTTCCGTGACTTGGATCGGCGATGATCGGAAGGTGTGACAGCTTGTGCACTGTCGGTATCGCTGTGAGATCGAACATGTTCCTGTTCGCGGGATCGAACGTGCGAACGCCGCGCTCACATAGAATGATGTTCGAGTTTCCTTCCGAGAGAATGTATTCGGCGCTCAGCAGCAAGTCCGTGATGGTCGCAGCCATGCCGCGTTTGAGGAGCACGGGCTTACCAATGCGTCCTACGGTCTTGAGCAGAGAATAGTTCTGCATGTTGCGCGCGCCGATCTGAATGCAGTCGGCTGTCTCTGCTACCAGATGTGCGCCCTCATCGTCCATCGCTTCGGTCACGATCGGAAGACCGGTCTCATCACGCGCGATGCGCAGAAGATCGAGCCCTTTCTTTCCCAGTCCCTGGAAAGCATACGGAGATGAACGCGGCTTGAATGCTCCGCCTCGAAGTGCCGTCGCGCCTGCATCGCGCGCTGCGCGGGCGGCGTCCACGATCTGCTGTTCCGATTCAACCGAGCACGGTCCGGCGATTACAGGAACTTCGGATCCGCCGAACGTTACCCCGGGGGCGATCGTTACGATCGTGCTTTCAGGTCTCCATTCGCGTGAGACTTGCTTGTAGGGCTGCGTGACGTGAATGACCTGCACGACGCCGGGAAGCGCTGCGAGTCGCGATGAGTCTACTCTCCCATCGTTACCGACAACCCCGATGGCGGTGCGCTGGGCACCCGGCATCGGGCGCGCCTCGTACCCCATCTCATTGATTACCTGCACGACGCGGTCGATTTCCGCTGGCCGCGCCTCGTGATGCATTACGACGAGCATATCAGACTGTCAGCGCTTCCGCTGCTTCTGCGGGTGTGAGAGTTCCGGCAATGGCTTCTTCGACGGCCTTGCCGCGCATGTGCACGCTGACGAGAGACGAGACACCAGGCTCCTGCATGGTCACGCCGTAGACTGCATCGGCGGCCTCGGTTGTCGTTCGCGGGTTGTGCGTGATTACGATGAACTGCGTGTTGGCCTTGAATTCGTTCAGCATGCGCACGAAGCGGCCGATGTTCGCATCGTCGAGCGGCGCATCGACCTCGTCCATGAGGCAGAACGGACTCGGCTTGGTGAGAAAAATGCCGAACAGAAGAGACAGCGCAACAAGCGCACGCTCTCCGCTGGAGAGAAGATGGATTCGCTGCGTCTTCTTTCCACGCGGCGCGGCATGCACTTCGATGTCACCTTCGAGAGGCGTCTCTGCATTCTCCAGGCGGAGATCGCATTCTCCGCCGCCGAACAGCGACATGAAGATGTTCCTGAAGTTCTCGCGAACCTGCACGAACGTTGTCAGGAAGAGCTCGCGCGCCGTTGTATCGATTTCGCGAATTGCCTGCTGAAGCGAAAGCTTCGCAGCAGCGAGATCCGCACGCTGAGTGGTGAGCATCTCGAGACGCTTCTGTTCTTCCTCATGCTCTTCGATGGCAAGTGGATTCACAGGGCCAAGTGCCTCGAGCTGTTCGCGGAGCTGCGCTGATTCCGCACGAAGCGCTTCATCATCGATGTCTGGCTGCTCAACGGTAGACATCAATTCGCCGAGTGGTTTCTTCCATTCTGTTTCGAGCCGCTCGCGTATCATCGCTCTGCGGCCGGACAGCTCGGTGAGACGAAGCTCGGAAGAATGAAGCTCCTCGCTGACTGCGGTCGCGCGATGTCTGATGTCGGTAAGCTCATGCTCCGCAGATTCGAGCTTTTCGTCAGCGGTTTTCACCGCGAGCTCTGCGCTGGCCAGCCTTGCTTCCGAATCTTCGAGAGTTGCCTGCTGCGCCTCGAGGTCGAGCTGCCATGTGGCAAGCTGTTGAGCGAGCTCTCCATCAGCGGCGGACAATGTGCTGAGCTCTGACTGAAGCGATTCGAGCCGCGCGTTGGCACTCGCGAACTCTTCGTTGAGATGGCGCTCGCGATCGGAGGCAACCTGCAATCGTGCGTTCGCCTGCGCGACGGAGATCTGACTTTGCGTGCGCTTGTCGCGCGCTTCCTCCTGCCGGGTCTCAGTCTCGGCCAGAGTTCTTCGTGCTTCGACAATTGCGGCATCGAGATCTGCGACCGACGCTTCCTTCTCCGAAATCGCCTGCGCGATACGCGCTGCGTTTTCAGTGAGCGAGAGCTCGCGCGCGGCGAGACGCTCTAGAAGTGCGGAGGCGTCGCCCACTTCCTTCAGCGCCCGATGATGTCGTCGTGTTACCGCGGTGTACTGATCTTCGTGCTCCGCAGCTTCACGAGAAGCAGCGTGCGCGGCCTCCTCGGCCTCTCTCGCTGCACGCTCGGCATTTACGAGCGTTGCACGTACCGCTTCTGCAGTAGCGGTTGCTGAATTCCGTGCATTCTCTGCATCGACGAGTGCGCGGCGCAGCTCGCCGATTTCAGCACGCCTGCGAAGAGGACCGGGCCCAGCCATGTTGGCGGGGAGCCAGATTGCGCCGCGTGCATCGACAAATCCTGTCCCGCTTTCGATAGCGCGAACCTTTCCGAGAAGAGCACGCACCCATTGTGCTGCGGGCGACTCGGACCGGACCAGCCGCGAAAGATCTTCGCCGTCGTGCTCGTGATTGTTATCAGAGAAGCTCGCATCAGCAGGGAGGAGAAGCAGCGGACCCGGATTCGTCGATGCATGCCATGCACGAATAGCCTCGGCAGCATCACGATCCCGCACGAGCACTGCATGAACCGTCGGTCCAAGGAATCTCTCGACCAGAGCTGCAGCGTCCGATTCGGTCGAGATGAAATCGCTGAGCGGCCCGATGATTTTGCCTTCGCCGAACTTCTCGCGTTCACGTAGAAGGCGTGCTGCTGCGGGGGCGAGACCCACGCGCTCACGCTCGAGCTCTTCGAGAGCATTGAGCTTGCTCTCGAGCGCGGTGAATGATTCCTCCGCGCGGAGCAATGCAGAGCGCGCGGCTGAATCGGCCTCGCGTGCTGCGCGCAGTGCAGCGAGCGCTTCCGCATGATCGGAATTGCGAATCGCCGCGCGTCCGCGCGCGTCGGCGAGCGTCTCTTCGATTGCGGTCAGCTCGCGGCGGACGGCCGCTTCGTTATCGGAGAGCTGTGTCTGTTCCTCGACGAGCGAAGCGCGGCGTGTGCCCAGCTCCTGCAGCTCGCGCTCGCTCGCTGCGCGATCGAGCGCGTGACGGTGGGCTACCTCGCGCATCTCTCGTGCGGCGCGCTCCGCCGTCTCGACGGCGGCGCGCGCCTGCGCGAGAGATGCGCGAACCTGCTCCTCCTCCGCCGACGTCGAAGTGTGCGCCTCGTTAGCCTGCGTCAGCTCGAGCTCGAGCTGACGCCGATGTGACACAGCATTGTCGAGCTCCTCCATGACCCGCTCGACCGTCGATCCACCCTCACGCTTCTCCTGCTCCGCGCGCTCGCGGCGCGCAACCGCATTGCGCTGCCGCTCTTCTGCAACGGCAATCTGCCCGCGCAGCTGCAGCGTGCTTTCACGCTGCTCCGAGACCAGGCGCGCAAGCTCACCACGCCGGCCTTCAGCCGCGGCGCGCGCACCATGCGCTTCATCCCGCGCCGCTTCTGCAGCGGCGACGTTTTCTTCGGCAGCAGGTGCTTCATTTCGCAGCTCTGTCACGCGCGTCTCGAGGCGTGCAAGCTCATCACGCCACGCATCCATCTCACGCGCTGCAAGAGCGATGTCGACAGTGAAGCGCCGCTTCATCAGCTCGACATTGCGTTCGGCTCTCTTTCTCTGCCGCGCAAGCGAGCGCACCTGCGTCTGTACTTCGGCGATCAGGTCATCGAGCCTTCCCAGATCAACCGCAGTTTCTTCGAGACGGCGCTCTGTGCTGCGTTTCCTGTCGCGATAGAGTCCTACGCCAGCGGCTTCCTCGAACAGCTCGCGTCGCTCATCAGGACGGTCCGAAAGAAGTGCATCGATCATCTTGGATTCGATGACTACTCCTGAATCCGCACCCAGACCGGTACCGCGAACCATGTCGTGAATGTCGCGCAGACGACAGGGAGCATTGTTGAGCAGATACTCGCTTTCCCCTGAACGACTGAGTCTCCGCGTTATTACTACCTCGCGAAACGGGACTCCGAGCGCTCCATCATCGTTCTCGAAGTAGAGGGAAACCTCGGCGATGTTGACGGGGCGTCGTGCGGACGAACCCTGGAAAATCACTTCTTCCATTTTCGCGCCGCGCAGCGCGCGCGCACGCTGCTCGCCGAGCACCCATCGAACTGCGTCGGATACGTTGGACTTTCCGCATCCGTTGGGGCCGACGATCGCCGTTACACCCGGCTCGAATAAAAGCTCGGTATCATCCGCGAATGACTTGAAGCCCTGAAGCTCCAGCTTCGTCAGCCGCACTTACGGAAGTCTCCCGGTGCGATACGTGAGCACCGGCGCGAGACCGGCGACTCTCAACGCCGTCGTCGCGAGAGAAGACTGCTGCGGCCGCTCGAAGGCGCCGGCATAAATGAGTGCACTTCCATTGGGCTGAATCAAACCGTATGCGCTGACTGACATTGCTGCGAGTTGACGGATTTTTTCACGAACTCTCGACTGCATTCCGGCCTGCGCGGGGATGCTGTCGATCATCAGTGACAACGGGACTTTTACGACGGATCCGGCGGAATCGGGGACGATGCGGCGGCGCCGAAGTCTCGCGAGCAGCTGCTCTGCCTCGGCGCTGTCACTGTACGCACCCGCGTGAACCTTGTACCACGTCGCTTCAGTATCTCCGATCGGGACGAGAGAAATCGTTGCCGCGGGCATTTCCGCTCCGTGGCGTTGTAATTCAAAGTTAGCACCTTCGAGTGTATTTGAGGCGAGAATCTCCACCGAATACGCGGTCGCGCTTGCAGAATCAGCAGGATTGGTCGGGGCGATCTGAGCGCGGGCACGGCGAGCACTGTCGGCCGAGAGAGAATCCGGAGCGGCAGCTTCAGGCTTGGGCTCTTCCTGAGTTTTTTTGCTGCGTCCCGCAAGCCAGCCACCCGCAATGCCGATAGCGAGCAGCGCGACCGCTGCCCATGCAACGCGAGGAATCTTGAACCCCGATGCCTTCGGGGCGATGTCGATCCTGGGTGGTGCGACGATCTGCGGGTGTGGAATCTTTGCGAGGATCGGTGCATCGGGCGCGGACTCGAGGCGCGGCAATCCTACGAGCACCACGCCATCGACTTGTTCTGCAAGCCTGGCGAGACCTGGCGCATCCGACCGCGCAACGAGCAGCAGCAGCTCGTCGGAGGTTGCGAACTCCGATGCAAAGCTGCGCCATCTCGGACTTCCAATGATTCGTTCCGTCGCGGGAGATTCGGTACCGCTTGGCATCACGAAAAAGTTTTTTGCGCCTTCGACTTCGCGTGCAATCCGCACGAACGACGTTCCGAATTCGAAGCTGTCGTAGATTCCGTGCGAGTCATCGTCGCGAACGAGACTCTGCAGGGGAGGGGTGTCTCCGCCAAGATCGGCGACCATCACAAGCCGATGAGTGCTTTCTCCGAGTGCAATCCCGATCGCCGCGTGTGCAGCAGCGACAACATCGTCAGATGCAACGATGACCGATGAATATCCGCGGAGAGCAATACCCGCCTGACGGCCGGCGCCTTCATACGCGCCACCTGGTGCGCGAGGTGCGGTCACCGCTGCTCCGTGTACACCCAGTACGATCGATGCGAATCGCGCCCGATGCGATCCGCTTCCTCGCGCGATTGATACGGGCCAAGTACAACGCGATAAATCACAGTCGATCCTGATTTATTCGCGACGACACGCGGTCTCACGCCGTTCACTGATATCCCTGCTGCAGTCTCATTGGCTTTCTGCTCGGTTAGCACCGCTGCGAACGATACCATATATCCGGCTGATGCGTTCGGCGGGCGCGGCGGCTCGACCATCGTGGGAGAAGCATCACGCAAAGGCGGCGAAAACGTGCTGTCGGCAGAAGGCGTCGCTGACGAGTCACTTCTCGCTCCGGTGTCCGGCGTTTCGAATGTAACGGGACGGTCGAGCCCTGCTGAGCGTGGCCTGAACCCGTTCCAGTTCATGAAATACCAGAAGTCTGCGGCTCCGCC
Source organism: Gemmatimonadaceae bacterium (assembly GCA_035281765.1). Lineage (GTDB taxonomy): Bacteria > Gemmatimonadota > Gemmatimonadetes > Gemmatimonadales > Gemmatimonadaceae > UBA4720. Next base: position 3,402 of record DATEDH010000160.1, on the reverse strand, counting down.
TGTCGCCGTGCTCTTGTCGGCGAATGAATCAGCATCGACGAACACCACGTCAGCTCCGCGCACAGTGGCAATCGTGCCACCTGGCGCAAACCCGGGGAGGTCGCTTCTCCATGCAGTGCGCACAGTTCCATTGACCTTGTCGCTTCCGATTCCAATTACCCATGCGGAATCGCCGCCGTCTGCAGGTTTTGCCAGAATATTCTGTCCCAGCGGATCCATGCGAAGCTCTCCGGCAGGTCCTGGCAGCTCGACTGTCTCACTTACTTTGTCGGCATAGCGGTCGATTACCGCAATTTCGTTCCTGTTCTTCATCGCCACATAAAGACGATCACCGCTCGGCGTGGGAACCACCGCCTGAACCGGTGCATCCATCCTGATGCTGTTGAGCACGCTCAGGTCGCGGGTGCGCACGCCGACGAGGCCTGAATCGACAGTGAAATAAAGACGATCACCTACCTGCGTGCGGACACCGCGCGATACAATCGGCAGGGATGCCGTCTGCAGGATTTCGTCATCGGTCGGCTGAATCAGCCAGAGCGAAGTTTTTCCGCCTGTAGTTCCGGCGATGACCAGAGACCCGTTCGGCTGCGGAAAAACCCAGCGCGCGGCCGATGGAGGATCGAACGTCCAGTCACCCGCGGGGGTCAGGCGCTGGATATTTCCTTTCTCGTTTACTCCGTAGAGATCGGAGCCGTTCGCGGTTGCAAGCGACGTGAGCTTTTCTTTCGATGCAGTCCTGACTTCTCCTGCGCGGAGGTCGAGACGGCGGGGTTGCCCTTTGTCATCGATAAAGGCGAGAACTCCGTAATCCGCATCGAACCCAAGTGTGCGGGCAATGGGGGGAGATCCTTCCACGGCAGCGACCACCGAGTCGAGCCGCGGATAGATATAGGCTCTCGCATTTCCGCCCTGAAGAGGGATGCGAAGGATTACCTGATCCGGGCCGCTTGCCGGGCGGGAACCTGTGCTCGCGCCTTGTGGCGTCTGCCGGTCGCCTTTACAGGCGGCAACGGCAAGCGCCAGTGCTACAAGACTGGGGCGTAGTTTAGAAGCTCGGGCCCAGCGAGAAGGTCCAGTTAGCCTTGCGTCCAGATTCCTTGTCGAGTGGTATCGCGTAATCCCACTTGAGGATCGCGAGGTTGAAGAGGTTTACGCGAAGCCCGGCTCCATAACTTCGGAGCGGGTAGCGCTGGCGGGTGAAATCATAATCCGCTGGCTGCGAGAACGAAACCTCCTGACCCTTACTCCATGCAAGTCCGGCATCGAAGAAGAACAATCCTTCGATTGGAGGAAGCCCAACGGGAAGCGTACCGAGGTCGAAACGGCGAATGAGCGGGAATCGAACCTCAGCGTTGAACACTGCAACCCGGCTTCCGACGAGCTGCTGCGTGTCGCAGTTCGAGCCGCCTCCGATGAACCCGGTGCACTCGTATCCATAGAAATTGGCTTTGTCATATCCACGCACGTATTCCGGACGCCCGATGTATTTCGGGAATGCATCTTCATCGCGTCCCACCGAAGCGCTGGTAAGGAAGCGCGTGGCGATCGTGATCGTGTTGAAGATGATCGGATCGTAGCGGCGGTAATCGGCGAGCAGCTCGGTCCAGCGAAGATTTCCAACTGACGGGGAAACCTGGAAGCGGAACCGGCGCCCTATCACGGGGGCCGTGTAACCGAACAGCGTGTTGTCCGACACGAATGCAAGTGACGGCGTAAAGAAATTCCATGCGGGCGCATTTGCGACGTCATTGATCTCAGCCGCTGTGCACCCGTTGATGTAGCAGTCCTGGCTCAGCGAGACCACTGATCTGCCGATGCTGTTGAACTGGGCGCCGGCCTCGAATCTCGTAAAGCGATTCAGCGGATACTGCGCGTTGAAGAATGCGTTTCTCAGAACGAATCTCGTGTACAGCAGTGCGTAGTGGATGCTGCCGTCGGGATTCTGCGAAATCGGAATGTCACTGCTCTGCGGCAGGAAGACCGGTTGCTGGTACGCTCCCACGTTGTACTGCAGGCGATGACTCAGATTCGCATATGCGGTGTACACGCTCGCATCCCGAATCTGTCCGTAGACTGATGCAGAAAGCGCAATCTGATGATTGCCGAGCAGGTCGCTGAGCACGATCGTCGTTCCGCCGGAGAATCCGCTCAGCCCGTACTGGTTTCCGGTTCCATATCCGACTTCAGGCTGCGCGATGTAGTCCGGCTTGAATCCAACGGAATACGCATAGTCGCGGAAGCGCGTGGTGTCCGGCAGCGAGAAATCCGGGTTTGCAATCAGAGCTGCGATGCTTGTCTCCTGCAGCTCTGTTGTTTTCTGCTCTACCATAGAGAGCTGCGCCGATGGGCGCGAGCCGGTTGGGGCTCGATAGACTGACGACTGGTTGACCGCGTCGGCAGACGCTTTGACCGTATCGAGTGCGCTCACGGCGGTTGCCGCAACCGCGGCCGGCAGATTCATGACGAGGGCAGTGGATGTAGCGCTCTGACCTGTGTACGCCGTGCGCTTGAGTGATCGGGGGTTGTCCACCGACCACACCGTGTAATCGCCGTTCTCATAGTATGTGAACGCGAGCCGGTCGTTGCCGCGTGCCCAGCTGATCGCCGGGCTGTACTCAGTGATCGCGGAAACACCGCCGATGACGTTCGTCAGCTGGTAGTGGAGCTTGTCGTTGAGATCGTACAGGAATACGTTCTGCACGCCTGTGCGATCCGAGATGTACGCAACCGATTTTCCGTCGGGTGACCATGCAGGATTGATATTCAATCCCGCCTGATTCGGAACTACCTGGATCTGTCCGGTCTCTGCATCGATGAGCGCGATCTGCCACTTTGCGAATCGCAGCCGAGTGATGTCTGTCGGCGGCTCGCGATCGGTCGCAAACGCGATCGTGCGTCCGTCAGGAGACCACGACGGCTGAAGGTCGCCGTAAAGATCGTTCGTCAGTTGTCGCAGATTCTTTCCGTCCGCATCTACGATGTATAAATCGGTGACACCGCCGACCGTTCCGCTGAATACGATGTGCTTGTCATCCGGCGAGTACGACGGACCTGTTACTGCATCGAGGTCGAGGTCGAGACGCTTGCGGACTTTGCGCGATGGAACATCGAGCAGGTATAAAACGTCCTTGCCTTCGCGCATCGCAGTGAATGCGAGTGTGCGTCCGTCATTTGAGAACGTGCTTTGTGAATAGAGCAGTCGCAGCTCTTCGAAGTTCGGATCGAGCGTGCTCTTGATGAGACGCTTTACACGCTCTCCTGTCTGCGCATTGCCAAGCCAAAGGTCGATGAAGAGCTCACCCTTCTTCTGATTTCCGTTCGAGAGGAAGGCGATGTACTTGCCATCGTTCGAGAGCGTCGGAGCAAGAAAGATCTCGCCGCCCGATTTCTTGCGGGTGAGAA
>DATEDH010000159.1:0-10907 GCA_035281765.1 Gemmatimonadaceae bacterium | reverse complement strand
CGCGTTGCGGCGACAGTAACCACATCGCGCGTTGCAACATCGCGAACTATCACGTGCGCGAGATGGTCCGCAACGTACTCAGGTCTCACTGCAGTCCCGCGGCGCGCAAGCTTCTCGGTCATTATCGAATGACGCCCGAGTAGAATCGAAGCGAGATATCCGACGGTGCAGCCGGCGAGCAGTGGAAGAAGCCCGAGCGGCTGGCGCGTTGTCTCGAATGCGAGGACGACAGATGCCAGTAACGCGTGCGACGCTCCTGCGAACACCGCCGCCATCCCAACGAGACCGGCAACGCGATGATCGACGCCAAGCGACGGCGCCATCGCTGCGATCAATGTTCCAAGCACTGCTCCGATTGCGCCGCCGATGGTGAATAGTGGCGCCATCGTTCCACCCGAGGTGCCGCTGCCCAGGTAGACTGACCACGCGATGAACTTGAAGATCAGGAGCATGATGAGTGCGGTGCCGGCAATCGAGCCGCTCAAGACTCCGCTGATGTTGTCGTAGCCAACTCCAAGCGCTCGCGGCTCGACGATTCCAACCAGGCCAACGACCAATGCGCCGATCATTGGCCACCACATCCAGTGAAGATTGAATTTTTCGCCGAGCATCTCGAATCCATCTTCAATTGCATACGTCGCTCGAGTGATTCCTGCAGCGACGATTCCAGCGACAAGACCGATCACCGCATATACAGCGAGTGCCGATCCCGACGGGGATGCGACGTTCGCCATCTCGAACACGGGGGCTGTTCCATTGAATACGGCGCGAACTCCAGTGGCCGTCGCTGCAGCAAGTGCGACAGGGACGAGCGAGCGGGCGCGGTATTCGAACAGCAGAAGCTCGATGGAAAGGAGAACCGCACTCACCGGACTTCCGAATGTTGCAGCCATTCCTGCCGCTGCGCCCGAAGCAAGCAGTGTCTTTCGTTCGTCGCTCGTTATCCGCATGAGCTGCCCAGCGAGTGAACCGAGTGCACCGCCAGTCGCGATGATTGGACCTTCCGCTCCAAACGGGCCGCCGGTTCCAATCGCGATCGCCGCGGATATCGGCTTGAGTACGAGCACGCGCGCGGGAATCCGGCTTCCGCCGAACAGCACGTTCTCCATCACTTCCGGGATGCCGTGTCCGCGAATGGCTGATGATCCGTATCGCGCCATGAGTCCCACGATGAGTGCGCCAAGCACGGGCACGATAAGAATGCGGGCAACATGAGGATGTGCACCTGCGGGATCTACAAACGCTGTGGAGATGCGTCCGTAAAACGCTGCATTCGTTATGAATCCGATGAGAGCACTCAGAAATTGCGCGGCGAGTCCGGCAAAAATTGCGAGGACAATGGCAATGGCTGAGATCATCACTGTGCGGCGATCGACAATCTCGTAATCGGGCGGAGACCTGTACTCGCCCGTTTTTGCTTTGATGAGCTCCGTCATTGACGTTGCTTCCCTGAACGCTCTAGAAGCATCGTGGGCGGAACGTCGCTCAGGCCGGAGACGTCGAGCCATTCCTCGAGCGCGTCGGCTACCTGCTCCCGTTTCTTGCGCGAAAGCGCTCCGAGACCCGCGATGAGTTTTTCCTGTGCGGTCTCACGCGATCGCGTGATTGCACGCTTTCCCGCCGCAGTCAGCGTGAGCTCGGCCTGCCGCGCATCACTTCCGCTTTTTTTGCGCGCTACGAGTCCGTTCTTAACGAGTCGTGTAACGAGCTCCGAAACTGTGCTCTGCCTGGCGAGCGTGCGGCTCGCGAGGTCATTGACGGACATTCCGGGCGAGATCGATATCTGGCGCAGTGCGAACAGCTGCGCGCCGCTGACTTTGGCGCGGCCGTCTGCGCTATGGGCTGACGCAACAACCGCGCGGACGATGCTGCGTAATGCATTCATCGCCCGCGCGGTTGTGTCGTTTTCGTCTTCTGGTGGCATCCCTCAAATTATATCGGTACCGATATAATTTGAATGGCCTTCTGCTTTACGCCGCCCTGCGAATCCTTCCCACCTGGGGAGCCGACTCGCTGCGAGCTGTCTTCTTCGCGATCAGGCTGTCGATCGACAAGCTGCCTGCGCCCGTGAGTGCCAGCAGTGCCGTACCGCCGATGAGCGCGAGTGGGAACTCGATTCCGTTCGGGGCAAAGAACCCGTTGGGAAGGTGAACCTTGAGAATCGCGACGACCATCGTCGACAGAAGTCCAAGCGACGCGAGCCGCGTCAGAAGTCCGCTGACAAGGGCGAGTCCGCCGAAGAATTCAACGAATGCTACGAACGGTCCGAGAATACCGGCCATCGGAATTCCCATCTGGCCGAACGCGCCGGCGACGCCGTCGAGGCCAAAAACAAAAAGCTTCTGACCGCCGTGAGCGACGAAAATTGCCCCGATGACTACACGAAGGATTGCCAGTCCGGTATCGACCTGCTTTTTCGTTGCGGGATTGAACACCGACATAATTTGATGCCTCAGATTGATTGTTGAAACGCTACGTGTGATAACACTCATTTATTCAAAAAAAACTCACAGCCTGCTGCGTGCTGACTCGAGAAGCTCGATCAGAGTCGCAAGCTGCTTCTCGCTCATGTGCCCGAGGAGCTTCTCGTGCTCGGCATCTGCAGCCTCGTCCAGCCCGTCGACAACCTGCCTGCCCTTGTCAGTGATCCTGGTGGTAACCAGCCGCCTGTCGACTGTACTCCTCTCGCGACTGACCAAACCGGCCTGCTCCATTCTGTCGAGCAGCCTCGTCGCATCGGGCATGCGGTTCAACAGCCGCTCGGCAACTTCGTTCCGGCAAAGCCCCTGCGGCTCGGCGCCTCTCAGAATCCGCAGCACGTTGTATTGCGTGCCGGTGATTCCGTGGGGCTTGAGCATCTGCTCGAACGAGTCGGTCATGACATTGGCGGTGCGCAGGATGTTGAGCTGCGCCTCCTGGCGAAGTGTCCTGAACGGCTTGTTCTGCTTGATCTCGTCGCGAAGGGTCGATGTCATGCAGTAACAATAGTTGTTATGACAATTAATGTCAAGGGGCGTCTCCTGACCCCGTAATTTGGTCATTGGCCTGCTAAAATTCATCAATGCCTGACCATCCAGTTGTCACTATAGAATATCCCGCCTGGGTCGACGATGTCATCGACTGGGATCGATCATACGCATCCGACACCGATCGCATGCTGCTCGCAATTCAGGTCGCAAGGGAGAACGTGGAGCGCGGGACCGGCGGACCCTTCGGCGCAGCGATCTTCGAATCCGAGAGCGGCCGCCTTGTGTCCGTGGGGATGAACAGCGTCGTGCGACTGAACAACTGCACCCTGCACGGTGAAATGGTCGCATTCATGATGGCGCAGCAGAAGCTCCAGACATACACGCTCAAGGCACCTGGGCTTCCACGCCACGAGCTCTACACATCGTGCGAGCCATGCGCCATGTGCCTGGGCACAACCTTATGGAGTGGTGTTCACCGCGTCGTTTACGGAGCCACGCGCGAGGACGCAACGATTCTCAACTTCGAGGAAGGGCCGGTCTTTCCGGAGTCATATCAATATCTCGAGGACCGCGGCATCGAGATCGTCCGGCATGTAATGCGTGAAGAAGCGCGTGCCGTGCTCGAGCTTTACCGCGCTAAGAGCGGCAAGATCTACAATGGTTAGAAGGTAGGCAAAACTCCCACAGCATTACCTGCCTCTCCCCGACTGACCCGGCTGCCGTTCGACCGTATGCTGAAGCATCCCAACAGGCGGAATCCGTGGTCAGGAACACATCGACACCAACTGAAGTCACTCACATATCCGGAGTGAAATTCGCAATCCGTATCCGGACGCATGAGATAATTGTCGATCAAACCGTAAAGGGAGGCGGAACCGATGCCGCGCCGACGCCGCTCGAGCTGCTTGGTGCATCGCTCGGAAGCTGCATCGCGTACTACATCCATCATTTCTTCCATACGCGCGGCCTGCCCGCGGATGGACTCGTCGTCTCCGTATCGCATCACTCAGCAGCGAATCCGAGTCGTATCGAAAGCTTCGAAGTGAAGGTGACTCTTCCCGCCGATGTGCCGCCTCAATACATGCCTCTCCTCAAGCGCGTGATCGATGCCTGCCCCGCGCACAATACTCTTTCGATGGGAGCGAACATCGCTGTCGCGTTCGCCGAGCCGTCGAATCAGCCGGAGCTCGCAGCCGTATAGTCTTCCGAACATCATGCGGGAGTGGCAAGCTTCTCCCGCATGACGCCAAACGACTCTCAGCTCGCCGAGGCAGAAGCAGCGCTCCGCGAAGCGAACCTGCAATTCGCAAAGCTTCATCCGGGTGAAAGCCCGGGACGACAACCCGTCCACACTGTTTATGGCGGCGCACAGTTATTCGCTGCCGATTCCGTTCCCAAGCTCGGCGCAATCGCACTCCGCGCCATGAATCAATACGCGCCCGATTCGTCATCGCTTGGACGCGCAGTTGGAATTTCCGATCATCCGGCTCTCGAGACGATCAATACCCGTGTGCGGGAAAAGCTGTCGCGAGAGCCAATCGAAGATTTTCGCATCGACTTCGAAGATGGATACGGCAACAGGCCTGACGCCGAAGAGGATCATCATGCGGGCGTCGTAGCAACTGAGGTGAACAAAGGGATGAGCGCGGGAACGCTCTCCCCGTTCATTGGAATGCGAGTAAAGCCGCTCAACGAAGAGCTCCGTGCTCGCAGCGTTCGCACACTCGATCTGGTGGTGACCGGTCTTGTCGAACGTGGTGCTATACCTGAGCGATGGGTTGTAACGATTCCGAAGGTCACTATTATCGAGCAGATCGATTACACAGTGGCCGTCTTGCGGTCACTCGAGCGCAAGCTCGGCCTGGAGGATGGATCTCTCAAGTTCGAAGTGATGGTCGAGACTCCGCAGATTGTTCTCGACAGCGCAGGCACTTCATTGCTGCCGAGGATTCTCGATGCGTCGGATGGAAGGTTGAGAGGCGCGCACTTCGGCACATACGACTACACTGCGGGAATCAACATCACCGCAGCGCATCAACGCATGCGGCATCTCGCCTGCGACTTTGCAAAGCATTTCATGCAGGTCGCATTTGCGGGAACCGACGTTTGGTTGTCGGATGGATCCACTACAGTGATGCCTGTTCCGATTCATCGGGGTGAATCACTCACCGCGCAGCAGAAAGCGGAGAACGAGTCGAGCGTTCACGCTGCATGGAAGCTTCACTTCGATGACATCCGGCATTCTCTCGCTGGCGGATTCTATCAGGGCTGGGATCTGCATCCCGCGCAGCTCGTAACGCGTTACGCTGCGCTCTACAGCTTTTTCCTCGAGGGAATCGACGCAGCCGGCGTGCGGCTCAGCAACTTCGTAAGCAAAGCTGCGCAGGCAACTCTCGTCGGTGACGTATTCGATGACGCTGCAACGGGTCAGGGCCTGCTCAACTTCTTCCTGCGCGGAATCAACTCCGCCGCAATCACCGAAGAAGAAGCACTGGCAATGACAGGGCTCACCGCTGACGAGTTCAGGGGCCGCAGCTTCGTGCGCATCATGAAGGGACGCAAGTGACCGAGATCTTCGACCTCGCCGTGCGATGGGTTCATGTCGTCGCCGGCATCATGTGGGTCGGAAATTCGCTTCTCTTCAACTGGCTGGACCGAAGTCTCGAGCCGCCGCAGTCGGATTCACAATCAAAAAAACCAGTCGGCCGAATCTGGCTGCTGCACAGCGGCGGATTTTATTACGTCGAGAAGACGCTGCTCGAAGGCGAGCGGCTTCCGCGAGTGGTTCACTGGTTCAAGTGGCAGGCATATACAACCTGGTTGAGCGGCGTCGCGCTTCTCATCGTCGTGTATTATCTCGGCGGTCGCGCCGTGATGAGTGATGGATCCATTTCTCACTCGGCCGCCGCAATGATCGGCGCCGGAGCGATACTCGGTGGATGGGCACTGTATGAAATCACTCAGCGCTTCATCGCGCCACACGCTCCGACCGCCGCGGGTCTGATATGGTTCGGTGCCTTCATCGCCCTGTCGATATGGCTGACGCAGGTGTTGAATGGCCGTGCTGCATTTCTTCACGTTGGCGCGCTGATGGGAACGATCATGGCGGGCAACGTCTTCTGGACCATCGTGCCATCGCAGCGCGAGCTGGTCGCATCAGTCGAGAACGGACGCAGCGGGTTGTCAGCGGTCAGCGCGCGCGCAAAGCGTGTTTCGATCCACAACAATTACTTCACGTTCCCCGTGATTGCCCTGATGGTGAGCAATCACTTCTCAGGGATTTATTCAAGCCGCTACAACTGGGCGCTGCTTCTTGTAATTCTCGCCGGCGGCGCTCTCATTCGTCACATCCTCAACATCAGATGGACATTTGCAGTCTGGAAGCCGGCTCTTGCAGGTGCAATCGCCGCGACACTCATGCTGCTGTGGCTTGGTATGAACCTCGGCGGATCACGTGCGGCAGCATCGCAGTCAATCTCGAGCGGACCTGTGACCTTCGAAGATGCACGTCACGTCATCGACAGACGCTGCGCCGTTTGCCATTCCGAGCGGCCAACCGATGTGACTTTTGGACCAGCTCCAGCTGGCGTGCTGTTCGACACGCGCGCGCAGATCGAAGCGCGCGCCGATCGCATCAGAGAGCGTGCGTTCGTGACGCGAACGATGCCGCCAGCGAACAAAACACACATAACGGATGCAGAGCGGGAAATTCTCGGACGATGGGCAGCATCGAAGTGAGTGCAGCTTGTCCTGGCGGCTCCTTCTCGTGAGAAAATCTTAGCGGCACCGTCTCCTTAGAACTAACTGATGGATACAGCCGCGGATGACGCGGAATTTGGGCGGATTAACGCGGATACCGCTCAAGGCAGATATCAAGATGCTCTCGGTGGGAACTGTTTTTTTTGGGTTAACAACAAAAACCAGAACTGCGAGAGAACAAAAACCAAAAAAATCATTGTTCCCCGCCACAGCATCTGTCGAACGTCTTGTGCCTGTAGTATCGGTGTTTATCCGCCATCAACCCGCGTGATCCGCGGCAGTATCTCGGTTAGGCCAAACTCGAAGAAGCCGCTGAGATTTTTCCTGATCATACCTCAAAACCTCACTGTGCTCCCCGCGCTCCCTGTTAAAAGGCAAATGAGACCGGAATTCACCGTCGCAGAGCATACGCCCGCCATGACATCAACGTCGATCGCGCTCCGCCGTACCGCTGTCGCTTGAATCTTGCTCTCATTCGCGTCGACACGTCTCTCGGGATCACATGAGAAAGCCGTTCGTCCCGCAGGTTCTTCTTCTCTTGTCAGCATCGGCGTGCAGCCCGTCAGCGCATCTCCCGGTTCGGGCGGGGATGGGCCCAGCGCCGGTGCTTCCCGCGCCGAGCGAGTCATTCATTCCGCTCGTGAATGTCGTCAATGCAAAGGGATGGCGATCGGGATACCAGCCTGACACTCCCGACGAATTGAAGGTCAACGCATTTGCGACGGGCCTCTCACATCCTCGCTGGCTTTATGTATTGCCGAACGGCGACGTACTTGTTGCCGAGACGAACGCGCCTGATCGACCCGCGGACAACAAGGGCATCAAGGGATTCTTCTTCAAATACTTCCAGGGAAAAGCGGGTGGAGGCGTGCCGAGTGCCAATCGGATAACGTTGCTCCGCGATACCGATGGCGACGGTGTCGCCGACACCCGCTCCACTTTTCTTTCCGGATTGTACTCGCCATTTGGAATGACACTCGTTGGCAACACTTTCTACGTTGCCAACGCAGATGGAGTCGTTCGATTTCCATATACGCCGGGAGCGCTTCAGATCAACGCTCCTCCCGTTCGCCTGTCTGCGCTTCCCGGCGGGAAGATCAACCATCACTGGACCAAGAGCATGATCGCAAGTCGCGATGGGTCCAGGTTGTATGTCGGTGTCGGCTCTAACAGCAACGCTGCCGAGAACGGGATAAAGAATGAATTCGAGCGCGCTGCAGTCTGGGAGATCAATACCGCGACTGGTGCGCACCGCGTATTCGCATCAGGACTCCGTAATCCTGTTGGCCTGACATGGGAAGCCCAAACCGGTGCGCTGTGGGTTGCCGTGAACGAGCGCGATGAGCTCGGCAGCGATCTCGTGCCCGACTACATGACTTCTGTCAAAGACGGCGGATTCTACGGGTGGCCCTACAGCTATTATGGCAATCACGTCGATACGCGCGTGAAGCCGGAGCGGCCGGATCTCGTAGCTCGCGCGATTGTGCCTGATTACGCGCTCGGTCCGCACACTGCGTCGCTCGGCCTCGAGTATTCGGCGTCCAACTCTCTTGGCGCGCCATTCACGAATGGCACGTTCGTGGGACAGCACGGGTCATGGAATCGATCACCACGCAGTGGCTACAAGGTGATCTTCGTTCCGTTTGCGAATGGCAAGCCGGCGGGTGAGCCGATCGACGTGCTTACCGGTTTCGTTCGCGACAACGGTGATGCCAATGGTCGCCCTGTTGGCGTTGTGATCGACAAGCGCGGCGCGCTTCTGGTTGCCGATGATGTCGGCAACACAATCTGGCGCGTCACGCGGCGCTAGCTGCCCCGATACGTGGAATACCCATAGGGACTGAGAAGCAGCGGCACGTGATAGTGCTCATTGTCAGCCGCGATGTTGAAGTGGATGACTATCTCATTGTAGAACGACTTGCGCTTGCTCGCCGCGAAATAATCCGCAACTGAAAACGTGAGACGGTAGTCCCCGGGCGACAGCGACGAATCAGTTGCGAGAAATCCACGCGCGCGCCCGTCTGCATCCGTCACCGAGGATCCAATAAGGGATGCATCGCGATGCAGAGTCACTCGAATTCCCTCTGCAGGCTTGCCAAGCGCTGTGTCGAGCACGTGAGTGCTGATGGTGCTCATGAGAGTTCTCCAGTCAGTTTCTCGAGACGGATTTGCATGATCTTCCGTTGTTCCTCAGCCGCAGCTCTCAGCTCGCTCTCACGGTCGTTGCTCATCCTGCTTTTCGCAATGGCGAGCATCTCATCCGCAGTTTTTCCCGTCGCGCAGACGATGTAGATGTGGCCGAACCTGTCTTCATACTCTCGATTGATTCTCGCCAGCTCGTCCTGGATCGTCACGGCTGCGTTTTGCGCGCCCTGCTGTTCCCCCGCTGCCCATCCTTTTGTAGAGCGGTCACCAATTCTCGGATGATGTGAGAATGCTTCGAGCCAGTCGTTCTCATTTGTGCGGCTCCATTCTTCATCGGCGGCCTTGAACAATGCATCGCGCGACCTGAAGGGACGGCGCGCAGTCATTGCGTCGACCCATCGCGATGATCCGCAGCAGGCACGGAGCGCCTCCGCAGCCTCGCTTTCAGACATAGCGTCGAGCTCGGCGACGGTCGTCAAACCGCTCTGCCGAATAATCTCAGACGTGCAACTCCGCCATCGGGATAGATGTTGAGGCGCACATGCGTCGCCGGCGATGTTGACGCACTCTCAAAATGATGCCAGCTGTGCGGCTGAATCGGAGATTCGGCTACGAGCGTTGTCCACTCCGCTTTGTCGCGGTTGAACTTGCCACTGACATCCGTGAGCTCGAGCATCGCGCTGCCAGGCGCATTTCCCTTGAAGTGATCGGTGTCCAGCTCGATGCGCTCGATAATTCCGCGCTTCGCGAGCCCAATGATTGACCAGTCATTTCCTGGACCTCGGCGCCGCTTCGTTTCCCATCCGTCGGCCATGTGAGTGGAGCGACCGGGAAGAATCAGGTTCTGGCGATGTCCATAATGCATGTCGCTGCATTCGACGACGTACCCGCCGCTTTGCATTGCAGCAAGATCCACCTCGCGCACGCTGCTGAAGAAATCAGCGCCGGGGATCACTTCGCCATAAACTCGAAGCCTGGCAACTCCGCCATCGGGGAAGATGTTGAATCGCAGATGCGTGATCCTGCGCCTGCTGTCGACTTCGAACTCGTTGGTCGTATTGCCTTTGAGCCGCGACTCGATCAACAGCGGCTCCCACTGGACCTCGGAGCCCGCAAGCCATTCCGCTGACGGCGTACCTTCGACGCTTGTGATGTCGATGCTGGCGCGCTCTGGATAGTTGCCGGTGAAGTAAGTCGTATCAATCACGACTCCGCGGACGATTCCCGGTGCACCAAGCCTGATGATTGCCCAGTCGTGGCCGGGTGTGCGTCGACGTCGCGTCTCCCAGCCATCCATCCATTTCCCGCGCTCGGTGAACGCGCCTTCGCGCCATTCAGGCGCGGTCGGCTTTAATAAAGATTCTTTCGGTGCGAAGAACTCATCGTTTGCGATGAGCACCGAGCCGCCGAGTCTTTCCGATGCGAGATCGATGAGATCAGTGAATGCTGACAACCGGCTCTCCACCCACGAATGTGTTGCGGACTATTCCACGGAGCGTGCGCCCCGCATACGGCGTAACGTGATGACGATGATGCAGCGCTTCCGCCTGGACAACAAAGGTCGCGTCCGGGTCCAGAAACGCAATGTCTGCGTCACAGCCTTCCGCCACCATGCCCTTTCGGTCTCCAAGCCTCGCAAGCTGCGCTGTTGACCGGCACATCCACCGCGTGACGTCGGCCATTGTGTGTCCGCGATCATGTGCACCAGTCCATACTGCCGACAGGGAAAGCTGCAGCGATGCGATTCCGCCCCAGCATCCGAAGAAATCTCCGTCCGAGTTTTTCATCGACGGCGGACATGGCGAATGGTCCGACGCAATCATGTCGATGTCACCTTCGATCAATGCTTGCCATAGTGCTTCGCGCTCACTCGCTTCCCTGATCGGCGGCGCACACTTGTACTCGGTCGCGCCATCAGGGATTTCTTCGGCCGCAAATGTCAGGTAATGCGGGCAAGTCTCGACAGTTATCGGCAATCCTCTATCGCGCGCGCTCCTGATCACGTCGAGAGATTGTGCTGAAGAGAGGTGAACG
>DATEDH010000158.1:0-13729 GCA_035281765.1 Gemmatimonadaceae bacterium | reverse complement strand
TCCCGCAACCGTAAAGCGCGACTGGATATTCGCGCGTGCGTTTCTCCTCAAAACACTCGAAGCCGGTGCGTAACCAATGAATGACTCGAGGCCGACGCCGGAATACTTCGAGCAGCTTCAGAATCTCTTTGAGAAAGCCCTGGAGCGTCCCGCAGAGCAACGCGATGAGTTTCTTCGATCTGCGGTTCCGGACGACGAGAACCTGCGTAACGAAGTCAAGGCTCTGCTTGCCGCGCACCACAGTGACGATGGGCGACTGAGCAGTCCCGTAACGGCAGCAGCGGATCCATGGATTGGAAAAAAAGTCGGGGCGTATGAGATCATCCGCCTCATTGGCGTCGGCGGCATGGGCGCTGTCTACGAAGGACGCCGGGCCGATGACCAATTCAACAAGCGTGTCGCGATAAAATTTCTGCACCAGCAGGCGCTCAGCGCGGAAGCGGTGCGGCGGTTCAAGGCAGAGCGCCAGATTCTCGCGAGCCTCGACCATCCGGGGATTGCCGCATTGGTCGATGGCGGCATCACCGAAGACGGTCAACCGTACTTCATGATGGAGTACGTCGACGGCCAGACTCTTACGCAATGGTGCGACGAGAAGCGCCTTTCCATTCGTGAGCGACTGCCGCTCTTTCAGCAGGTCGCAGCTGCAGTGCAGAGCGCGCATCAGGCACTGGTGGTGCATCGCGATCTCAAGCCCGGGAACATTCTCGTCACTCACGATGGAAGAGTGAAGCTGCTCGACTTCGGCATTGCACGGCTGATTCCTCCCGAGGCCGAGAGCAGTAGCGAGCCCTCCACGCTCAGCCTGATCAGGTCATTCACACCTGACTATGCAGCACCTGAGCAGGTGCGAGGCGACAAGGCCGGCACCGGAGTCGACATTTATGCACTGGGCGTAGTCCTCTTCGAGCTGCTCACCGGACAGCGACCGTTTCAGATTAGAGATCAGCGGCTGTCGGAGATCGAGCGAATCATCTGTGAAACGCCTGCTCCTGCACCGAGCACGAGAATTACCGATTCGCGCCCTGAAAAACTCGGCGAAAGATCCGCATCGAAAGTTCGCTCGCAGATTTCGGGAGATCTCGATGCCATCGTATTGATGGCGCTGCGAAAAGAACCTGCACGACGCTACGGATCCGCTGAGCTCATGTCGCGCGACATCAGCGCTTATCTCAATGGTCATCCCGTTTCAGGAAGACCTGATGGATTCGGCTATCGCATGCGAAAGCTCGTCGCGCGCCGCAAGCTCGAGACAGCCGCGATTGGAATTGCGACTGCATCGCTTGTCGCAGGACTGATTGGCGTCTCGATACAAGCGAAACGCGCTGAAGCCCAGCGCCAGCGTGCAACCCAGGTCACCGAGTTTCTCACGACGATGCTCGGGTCTGCCGATCCGGCATCTCTTGGCAAGGACGTAACGGTCCGTGAAGTGCTCGACTCCGCAGCGCATCGAGCAGATGCACTCGCGCGCACGCCGGACCTCGAAGCAGAGATCCGCAACGTGATCGGCAACACGTACATGGCGCTCGGTGAATTCGAGACTGCCGAGGGGCAGTTCAATAAAGCGCTCGCTGCGCATAAGAGGCGCTCACCCGACGGCGATGGCGCGACGGCTCTCGCATATGCGCGCCAGAGTCACGCGCTCGAGTACATCGGTGAATTCGAGGCGGCAGACTCGGTGCTGCGGCTCGCAGCTGCTCTGTTCGATCGCTATCCGCAGAAGGATCCCATCGACGAATCACTGTTCATCGATCAGCGCGCTCGCCTGTTATCAAGACTCGGCAAGATGAACGAGGCGGAGCCGCTTTTTCGAAAGGCGCTCGAGCTCGTGCAGCAGTTCGCACCGAAGCGGGACTCGCTGCTCTCATCTTCATATGCAAATCTTGGATTTGTTACCGCCGAGCTCGGCAAACTGGAGCAAGCCGAGTCGTTGTATGTACAGGCGGTCGCGTCGGGGCGTCGCGCATTCGGACCAGTGCATTCGGATCTTGCCGCATTGATGTCTCCGTATGCGGCAGTGCTCGATCGATTGAATAAAGCGGACAAGGCAGACAGCGTTTATCGCGAGACGCTCGCAATGCGAAAGCAGCTGCTTGGCGCTGAGCACCCTGATTATGCGTGGACGATGTTCAGCTACGCTGACTTTTTACTCGGGCGCAACCGGTACGCAGAAGCTGCTAAATGGTGCAGGGAAGTGCTCAAGCTGCGTGGAAAAACACTTCCCGAAACGCATCCTGCAATCGGCACAGCGATGAGCGTGCTCGGCAGATCTCTCGATGGGCTCGACTCACTCGACGCTGGTGAGCGCTGGCTGCGCGAAAGCCTGCGATTGCGAAGGCAATCTCTGCCCGAAGGTCACTGGTTGATCTTCTCGAGTGAAAGCATACTCGGCGCACATATGACACTGGCACGGCGATTCGAAGATGCCGAGGCGTTATTGCTTCCCGCTGAGAAAAAGCTCGTGGAAGCTCGTGGTGAGGAAGCGCCGGTTGTGAACGATGTGCGCAAGCGCATCGTTGCGTTGTATAAAGCGTGGGGGAAGGAAGCCGAAGCTGCCAAGTGGACAGCGAAGCTTTCCGACTCCTGATGAGCGGAGCTCCGCTGTCCAATAAGGGCTAGTTCGATTTACTCCACGGCGGTGTAACGTTGTTGCTTCGCGCGTAGGCGATGAGCTGGCCGAGGTGCTCATGCAGGTGCGTCACCGTTGAAACCATCGCGCGCTGCCGACTCCAGTCCTGGCCGAAAAATTTGATGTTCTCGCCGAGGTTGGTGTCTGTCGTGAGGCCCATTGCTTCGTGAAGGTGCTTAAATGAAGCGTCGAGCTCGGCAATGATCTGCGCCTTGGTGAGCTTTCGCTTCTCGAAAGCCTGGAGCTTCGAGAAATCTGTGCCGTTGATTTCAGTTGCAGCGGGTGCCGGCTTACCCATTGCGATCGGAAGGAAGTAATTATCCGAGGCGATATGCAGCAGAACCTCGCCGACTGATCTCGCGCCGGGCGGGCGCCACGCATACGCTGATTCGGGGATCGCCTGAGCGAGGTCGACGAACTTCTTCTGGACTTCGTTCACGTCGCGGTGCATGTCGCCCATCAATCCCTGGGCTGATGCGGTAGTTGCAACGAGTGTCGACAGCACGAAAGCAAGGGCGCGGATTCTCATCTAAGTCTCCGGGAAGGGGGCTGGACGGGCGGCAAATAATCTGAGCGTCCGCTGTGTGCCTCCCACGGACGCGTTAATCCCTCAATGGCTTGAAGCGAACTGCTCCATAGCGCTCGGCAGCATGCGTCCGAACTGATCGAAGAGATTAATCCCCGACTCGCGCACGAGCGACTTGAATTGGTCATAACTCATCCCGGCGCGGGAGAGGAATGGAGTGAGCGCATCGATCTGAGTTTGCAGGTCACCCTTGCGCTGAGTTCCAAGGACTCCGCCCTTGTGAGTTGCGCCTTCCATGAATGCCTTGCGTCCGGCAGCATCAGACAGCATCGCTTGTGCAGCGACTCGCGCTCTGACCACTGCGACTTCGCGACCGGGAGCTTCAGCTGCCGGCTGAGAGGCTTTCTTCAAAGAGTCGAGCGCGGCTCGCTTAGCGGCTGCTTCTCTTCGTGCTTTCCTGATCGAATCCTTTATTGCTGTTGAATCGATGATCGGGGCGGCAGCAACGGCCGTGCTGTCGACAGCGGCCGGCAATGCAGCCTGCATCGCAGCAGTATCCGTTATCAGGTCACCGTCCTTTGGAATGCCGGTGGTATCCGTCGCTGCAGTGGTCGAGTCACCCTGCGACATGAAGAATGCGCCGGCCGCGGCGAGAACGAGGACGCCCACTATCGGCACGAAATATTTGCTCCGGCTTTTTTTCGGCGCGATATAGCCTGCATCATGCACATACGATGGTGCATGAGCGGACTCGAGCGACAACAGCTCTTCCTGCGGAGTAGGTGTTCTGGGCTGCCCGGCAGCAGTCTGCTCCGCCGAAATCGGAACGGTCGTTGAGCTCGGGGTGACTGTGAGCGGAGTCTCAGTCGTTATGGGCATTCCCGTCGGTGTCGTTCTCGGAACCGAATTCGGCGTGATGCGCTGTGAACGCGGAACCCTGTGCTCCATCGTCCTGATCTCGCCCGATGCGGTCGAGAACATGTCGAGTGAATCGAGAACCTCTCTCGCGTTTGCGGGGCGATTCTCGGGTTCCTTTGAAAGACAGCGCATGACGAGCTCGGACAATGCCGCCGGAACATCGGGTCGTGCTTCAATAAGTGGCGTCGGCTCCTGCGTAAGAACAGCAGCCAGCACACGCTGCGGAGTGCTCGCTGCGAATGGAGATTTTCCATACAGGAGCTCATAGGCCATGAGACCAAGCGCATATATGTCGATGCGATGGTCTGCTGTGGCATCGCCGGCAAGCTGCTCGGGCGCCATGTAGGCCGGCGTACCAACCGCCATTCCGGTTGAGGTCATTCCCGAGTTCGGCATCGCGGCGTTGAGTGCTTTTGCGACACCGAAGTCGGTGATCATCGAGTATGAACCCGATCTCAGAATATTCGCAGGCTTGATGTCGCGGTGGACGACACCTGCGTCATGTGCATATTCGAGTGCTTCGCACACGTGATAGAGAACGCGCACGACTTCCACGACCGGCAGCGGACCGTACTTCTCGAGAGCGTACTTGAGTGATTCTCCCGTGATGAACGGCATTGTGTAATACAATAGATCATCGACTTCGCCGGCCGAGAGAAGCGTTACGATGTGCGGGTGCTGAAGCTGGGCGGCGACCTGAATCTCGCGGCGGAATCTTCCCTTGTTGACGTCGGCGGTGAGGTCAGGCGAGAGAACCTTGATGACGATCTTTCGTTTGAGCGATGTCTCGGTTGCAACGAAGACGCGGCTCATGCCTCCCCCACCGAGCTCGCGCTCGATTTCGTAGGCGTCGGACAGCGTGAATTTGAGTCGCTCTTCGAAAGTGCTCATTGCCGGGGGTATGAGATGGATGCCAGAGGGATATGGTACTGCGCGAGGCGGGCGGGCGCAATTTCCCCGGCACTACTCGCGCTATCCGGGTATATAACGGCCGTACAGATTGAATGCTTCACTCCTCTCTGGTGGCTTCCTGAACAAATGGCTCACGACTGCTGCATGCGGGTTCGACACTTCACAAGGGGCATGGTCGCGGTTGGTCTTTTGTCCTTTGTCGTGTTCGCGGACAATGCGCCCGCGCAGGAAGCACTCGTGTTGTCGGGCGGAGGATCCCGCGGGCTCGCGCATGTGGGAGTGCTCGCGGGAGTCGATTCAGTTGGACGCGACCCTGACCTTGTCATCGGCGTCAGCATGGGTGCAATCGTCGGCGGTTTGTATGCTGCAGGATATTCATCGGAGCAGATCTGGCGAATCGCTGCCGAGCAGGATTGGCGCGATGTATTCAAGCCAATGCCTCTTGTGCTTGGTCCTAAACGCGATATCCGGCTCTCGACACTGCACTGGGCGATAGATCTCGGCCGTTTCGAGCTCAGCCGCGGATTTCTCGCTGACTGGCGCATCAACCGGCGTCTTGTCGAATACTTCTTCGATGCACAGGCGCGCTCGCGTGGCGACTTTGACCGTCTGCCGCGCAGATACAGAACGATTGCAGCAGCTCGCAGTGATGGCTCACCCGTAATCATCGGGGGCGGCGACCTGGCGCGCGCAGTGCGCGCAAGCATGGCAGAGCCGGGTGTCTTCTCTCCAATTCTCTTCAACGGCCAGGTGCTCATCGACGGCGGCATTGCCGACTACATGCCGGTTGGACTGGCGAAGTCGTTTGGAGTGAAGTCGATCATCGCATCCGACGTGATTCGATCGGAGCTGGCGGGCACATCGAACAATCCGATTGACCTTCTTCAGCGTGCGCTTGCGCTTCTTGTCATCCGCGCGCGACAGGATACAACGGTTCCGACATATCTCATCGTTCCGGAAATCGATCCGAAACAAAGCAGCCTCCTTTATCCCGATAACGTCGAGCCATTGCTTCAGCTGGGATTGACTGCTGCATTGCGCACTCTGCCTTCGCAGACTTTGAGTCAGGCTGCGCGCCGGAAGCCGCGTCCTGCGCCGGAAAGGCTGTCGCGACTGGTAATCGAGACACCTGACTCATCCCTCGCGATCCTGGCGCGCTCTGTATTCCTGGCCACGGCACCCGCTGCCTATTCGGCGGACGCGGTGATAGCTGCCGTCGATCGAATGTATGCAACCGGGTTCACGGAAAGCGTCTGGCCGCGCGTCGATTCGAGTGATGCTCTCACAGTTCACATCGATCCACGCGCGAACGCGAGCCTGGATGTCGCAGTCGGATACGACAACGACCGGGAGGCGCGGGCATGGACGAGCCTGCAACGGCGATTCAGCGGCATCGGACCACCATCGGAGATCGCGCTTTCAGGAGCTCTTTCGACAACCGACAGATGGACAGCATTCGCAGTGCGGCGAGCATCTATTGCCTTAGCGCCGCTCAGCTGGGCTGCGTCGGTCTCATATAAGAAGAGCGAATCCAGATTTGTACGAATCGGTGATGAGCTCTCGACTCGCAACGTCACGCGGGCCGGTGGATGGATCGGCGCTGAGCGCCGCCATGTATTCCCGGACTGGATTGCAACTGCGTCACTCCTCACCGAACGAATCGAGACAGACGAGAGAAGCGATCTGTCGTATGGACCATTACTGCAGATAGGCGTGCCGGAGCCCGGCAGGGTTGTCGGCGTTCCTTTCCATGTTTCGCTCGAGCAGCGCTTTGGAGGATGGAGCTATGGTCGCGCCGCTTTTCGTGGATCTGTACGACGCGATCGCAACCGTTTTCAAGTCGCTGCAGTTGCGGACGGTGCAATCACGAACAGCGATGCACCGTATGACGTGCTGCCTGCGCTTGGAGATGATCGCGCGATGCCGGGGATGCGGTGGGGTGAAGAGCGCGGCCGTGCGCGAATCATCGGCGGGATCGATGTTGCTTATCCGGTGATGCTGGGTGGTTATCTGCGAATTCGCTCGCGGGCGGGTGCTGCACCGGAGCGGCTTCGCGACCTTGATACGTCACACACATGGGTAGTTGGAGCGGAAATCGGTGGAATCTGGTCACTGCCGATAGGATCGATACTGATTGCGGGATCGTTTAATGGAAGAGGGAAGCAGAGATTTGATATTGTCGTTGGGGAAATGTTTTGAGGAAATCTTAGCGGCTCCTTCGAGCTAGGACCTGAACTGCCGGTACTGCCGCGGATGACGCGGATTTTGAGCGGATTAACGCGGATACCGCTCAGGGCAGATATCCAGAGGCTCTCGGTGGGAACTGTTTTTTGGGTTAACAACAAAAACCAGAACTGCGAGAGAACAAACCCAAAAAAAACATTGTTCCCCGCTACAGCGTCTGTCGAACGTCTTGTGCCTGTAGTATCGGTGTTTATCTGCCATCAACCCGCGTGATCCGCGGTAGTATCGTCAGTTAGGTCAAAGTCGAAGAAGCCGCTAAGATTCTCCAGCACCTATCTCGTTCCCTATCGCGCATCAAGCAATTCTTCTCCCCGATTCACGAACTGGTTCCTGATCGTTCGCTGCTGCTGCTCGTACAGCCGCGCATAAGTGCCGCCGCTTTCCAGAAGCTCCGCATGGGTTCCACGCTCCACCAGGCGACCACCCTCCAGCACAAGAATCTGATCCGCGCTCAGGATAGTCGACAATCGGTGGGCAATCACGAATGTCGTTCGATCCGCGCGCAGAGCTTCGAGACCCTCCTGAATCAGCGACTCACTTTCACTATCGAGACTCGACGTCGCTTCGTCGAGCAACAGTATCGCAGGGTCGGCCAACAAGGCTCTCGCGATTGCCACTCTTTGCCGCTGACCACCAGACAACTTCACGCCACGCTCACCTACTATCGTATCGTATCCGTTCGGCATTCTCCGAATGAACTCGTCGCAGTGAGCGACAGCCGCAACACGATACACATCATCAATCGACGCGTCAGGTCTCGAGAACATGATGTTCTCCAGGATCGTCCCATCGAACAAGAAGGTTTCCTGGAGCACGAGACCGATCTGCGCGCGATAATCCCGCAGATCGAATGACGAGATATCGAAGCCGTCGATCAGGATTCGCCCCGAGCGCGGACGATGAAATGCGGCAAGCAACCCGAGCAGCGTGCTCTTTCCCGAACCGCTTGGTCCAACGAGCGCGGTCGTCGTTCCCGCAGCTGCATCGAAATCGATATCGATGAGAACGGGGACGCCCTCCCGATAATGAAATCCGACGCCCTCGAACTTCACATTGCCCTCGAGCTGAGGAACGGCGTTCCCGCCCTTCGACTCTTCACTCGGCTCATCGAGCAGATCGTGCGCTCTCTCGAGACCGGCAAGCGCATCTGACAACAACGTGCCGATCTGCGCAACCTGAATCAGTGGTGCAGTCACCAGGCCGGTAAACAACGCATACATGATCAGGTCGCCGAGTGTCATTCTTCCATCGAGTACCGCGCGGCCGCCGATCAGAATGAGCGTTGCGCCGATACCGGATACCGCGACTGTGGTCAATCCAGCAACAAGCGCCCAGCCCTTTAGAGTCTTCACGACAAGACGCAGCATGGTGTGAGCGCCGCGCGTGAAAACCAGATCTTCCCGACGTTCAGCGATATATGCCTTGATAACGCGTATTCCACCGAGTGCTTCGCTGAGGCGCCCTGTGACTCGCGCAAACTCTACGCTTCGCTCGCGATTGATTGGCCGAAGACGCGAGAACGCGAACGCGACGCTCCCGCCAATCATGGCGAGAAACACAATCATCACTGCCGTCATCTGCCAGTTGATCCACAACAGGATGGCGAGAGCGGCACTCGCAGTTACAAGACCGCCGAGCAGCTGCGCGAACCCGCTGCCGAGGAGATTGCGGATACCATCGGGATCGGTGAGGATGCGCGACGTGAGTACGCCCACCTGCGTTGCATCGAAGGTCTCGACCGGGAGACGCAGCACATGAGACGCAAGCTTGCGCCGCATCTCCGTCACTGTTCGCTGAGCTGCAACTCCAAGCACGAGCGAGAGAGTGTAGCCGGATATCGCCTGAATAATTCCTGCAGCTATTACAGCGGCAGCGAGTGGAAGCAGGAGATCGAGGCGCCGCTCGACAAGAACATTATCGATGAAGTACTTCGAGGACGCCGGCAGCACGAGCCCCGCAAACCGGCTGACAAATGTGAGTGCAACGCCGATTGCAACGTGCTTGCGATGGCGCAGCAGCAGCCATTTGAGCTCGCGCCACGCTCGAGTCGTCGAGCGATTTGTCCCCGCGCCTTCGAGCATGTCCTCGGGCTTGGGATTGCGGTCCCCTCGCGGGAATATTCGCATCGGGGCGCTCATCTATCTCACCTTCACATACTTGCCGGCTTGTCGACGAGCCACGGTGCAGCCCGATCGCAAATCCACCGTATGAGCTTTGCGAGTCCAATACCGATGATGGCGATGACGATCAGGATCGCATAGAGATTGTCGATGCGGAATGTCTGCCACGACAGCCACAGCAGTGCGCCGATTCCGGTGCGCGATCCAACCATCTCGACACCGATAGTTCCATGAAACGCAGTATTGGCGGACAACCGCAATCCCGTGAGAATCAATGGCATCGCTCCGGGAAGCAGCACGTGCACAAACATCTGCCTGCCGCTGGCGCCATAGTTTCGACCAAGATCGAGATGGACAGGATTCATGGAACGCACGCCAGCGACGGTGTTGAGGAACATCGGGAAGAATGCGCCGAGTGACACCGCAGCGATCTTGGATGACTCTCCAAGCCCGAACACAACTATCAGCAGTGGAAAAAACGCGAGTCGCGGAATCGGGTGAAGCGCCGCAACCATTGGATCGATGATGCCGCGCATGCGATGTGATGTTCCCGCAATGAGACCGAGGGATACACCGATCGTACCGCCAAAGAAAAGCCCGCCCGCGATTCGCGCGATGGTAACTGAGAGATTCTGAAAGAGCACACCGCTGGAAACCATTTCCCACAGAGATCCAGCCACGACGGACGGAGCAGGGAGAAACAATCCGGTGTCGATACCTGATCGCACGAGCATCTCGAGCGCGATGAGAATCACTATCCACACAGCGGCGAGCCTCAGCGACCAGCTGCGGCGTGCTGGTGCAGTGGTTCCCTCCATTCGTGCAGCGGAGATCACCGTTGCGGGCGTGGTCACGGCGTTGTGCTCGAGGACTCGAGGATGTTCCACACCCTGTCCATGATCCCGCTCGCGCGGGCAAGATCACGCGAGAAGCTGCGGGGACGCTCGAGTGTAACGGGAATGTCCGCAACTATCGATGCAGGCCGTGCCGACATCACGAGAACGCGGTCGCCGAGAAGAACCGCTTCTTCTATGTCGTGAGTGACAAAGACAACGGTGCGGCGATCGCTTGCCCAGATATTCAGGAGCTCACTCTGCATGTGTCGCCTTGTCTGCGCATCGAGAGCTCCGAACGGCTCATCCATCAGCAATAAGGGCGCATCCATTACAACTGCGCGTCCGATGCCGAGTCGCTGACGCATTCCCACGGAAAGCTCGTGAGGATAGTGATCGGCAAATCCTGAAAGGCCGACACGCTCGAGAAATACAAGCGCGCGGTCGCGTCGCTCACCTTTCTCCATCCCGCCAAGCCTCAGGCCGAAAGCGACATTCTCGGCCACAGTCATCCACGGAAACGTTCCATTCTCCTGCACAACGAGCCCACCACGCGGACGTTGACCTGAATGAAATGTCACTCTACCCGATGTCGGATTTTCCAGATCCGCAACGATCCTGAGAAGAGTCGACTTTCCGCAGCCACTCGGCCCGACTATACAGACGAACTCGTTGACCGCGACGTTGAAGGACACGTTGCGAAGCGCTTCGACACTGCCGCGGTCGCTGTCGAAAGTGTGGCTGACTTTGTCGCACGAGAAGTGGAGAGGGGAGGAGCTGCGCAGCGTATCTGAAGTCGACTGAGCTGCGAGCTCTACCACCGGGTGCGCAATCCGACTGTCACCCAGCGGGGCGTGCCTCTTTCAGCAAGGCCGGACCGGCTGCGGGTGATATCGAATTCCTCATCGAGAAGATTGTCGACTTTGACATGAACTGTAGTGCGGCTTCCGATATCGCGATTCACGCGAAGCCCGACGAGAGTGAACGGATCGAGCTCAATAGTATTGAGATCATCTTCGAATCGTTTGCCGACGTAGCGTGTCTCAATCGCGGCGGAGAACCAGCGCGGCTTGTCAAAGGCCACACCGGCGACGGCAGTGTGCGCGGGCGACCGAAGCGCCTGCATTCCATCGGCCGGCTGATCTGGTGCGCTGACTCGCGTTGCGCTGTAACTGTATGCAGCGTTCAATGTCCACGCTGCGAACGGGCGCCAGCGCAAATCGGATTCGATACCGTTGCTCCGCAGACCATCGACATTCCTGCGCTGCGAGCAGGTCTGGCGTGCGGGCATCAGCCCGCATGGCGCAATCACCTCAGCGGTCGACCCTGCAGTTCCAACCGTGATATCCATGATTGGAGATACAACGCGGTTGGTGAAAGCAGTTATCCGCGCCAGTCCATCGCGACCGAGCGTTACATCGAATCCGCCTTCGAGGCCTCGCAGTCTCTCCGCATCGAGCGTCGCATTCGCTTCGGTTACAGTTCCGCGACTCGAGAACCGGGGATAGAACATCTCGTACATGCTCGGAGCGCGAAAAGCTTCGTATGCATTGATGCGCAGGCCGAGCCAGCGCGACTGCTGCTTCCTGAATCCGAGCGACCACGTTGGTCGCGTATCACTGTGATCGGCGATCGATGAATCCGAAAGAACGCTTCGTGACGGAAGGCTGCTGACTGTCCGGCTCGCGTCCGAAGAGCTCACATGATCGAGCCGCGCGCTTGCAACAAAGCGAAGGCCGTACCCGATGTCAGCAGCATCCTGGATAAAAACACCGGCGAGCGTTTGACTCCCGGCAGTGCTACGCTGCTCGGTCGGTGCATCGACGGTGAATCCATACTCCTCGGTAAAAGATCCCTTTGCAAAGGTGAAGTCTGCACCGCTCGTAACCTCATGCCTTCGCGCAACGAGCTGAGTCCACTGAAGAAAAACTCCGCTCGAATTGGCGGGAGACTTCCCAAACCGCTGCGGTGTTTCCACGGAGCGGTCGGAGTTGACGGAATAGCTTTTGGAGCGCGCGAATCGATCGTTCGCGAACGCGCTCAGCGTGACGATACCTCCTGATTGACGCAGCCATCTGACGCCCGCCCGCCCTTCATTGAACTTCTGATCGTCGCGCACGCCCCACGGTGGATCGCCACCCTGGAACAGGCTGCCCGAGATCCATCCTTGAAGCGCAGGAGTTACGTCATATGCGAGCTTGCCGGCGACGACACCATTGCGCGTTGCCTGCGGCTTATCGACTGGTCCTGCCTGATCATGAGGAGTGAGAATGAATCCGTCCGTGTCGAGATAATCGCCTGCAACCAGTCCCGACAATTTTCCGCTCTTGAACGTCGCGGCACCTGCACCATGCGACGTTCCAAACGATCCGCCTTCAGCGAGGAGAGTGACTTCGTTACGGCGCGGCTCGAGCGTTCTCAGATTCACCACTCCACCGAGGGCGCGACTACCCCATATGATTGACCCGCCTCCTCGAATCAGCTCGGCAGATGCAAGCATCGGAAGAGGAATTCTTCCCCAGTCGATCCAACCCGAGAAAGGATCACCAATAGGAAGTCCGTCGAGAAGAACGAGGACGCGTCCGGCTGACGAGCCACCGAGACCGCGAACCGTCATCATCGACTGACTCGGACCGGAGATCACACCCGCCTGGTAATCGCGAAGCGTGAAGCCGGGAACGCTTCTCAGCAGGTCAGGAACAGTTCCCGATGACGTCGATCGAATTGCCGGCGC
Source organism: Gemmatimonadaceae bacterium (assembly GCA_035281765.1). Taxonomy (GTDB): domain Bacteria; phylum Gemmatimonadota; class Gemmatimonadetes; order Gemmatimonadales; family Gemmatimonadaceae; genus UBA4720. Next base: position 813 of record DATEDH010000158.1, on the reverse strand, counting down.
GCCAATCACGTAAACCGGCGAAGGAAGCGATTCGACTCTTTGCTCGCTTCGTGTGGCCGAGACTACGACTTCCTGCAGGGGAGTGACTGTGGCGGAATCGCGTTTGTCCTGAGCGTTCGCTGTAACTGCGACGAAAGCCGACGCGAGCAAAAGCCGCGACTTGATCATCAATGGGCGTTGGAAGCAGGAATGTTGTCGTGGAGAAATGTCGTATCCATTGCCTGGGAAAATGTAACCGTATGCTCCATGATGCCCTGAGCGTTTGCCCAATTCTGAAACTCGTCGATGCTTTTCCAGTTCACGCGCAGGTCCTCACGAAAGGGCAGCCAGCATGCATCGCGAATCAGCAGAGGATCCTCACCCGTTTCTCGCGCTATGATGTCGACATTGCGATCTGTCTTACCTTTGCGATATTCGGCGACGCCTCTGGAATATGCGCGAAGAAACCGGGCGCCGGTGTCACGCTCGCGATAGAGAAATCGCTCGCCGAACGCGACTATTCCCCACTGATAATCCGGCAGCACCTTCTCGGCAGACAGCCACAGCGGCGTGTCTCTTACGAGCCGGGTGAGCGTCGGCTCGGATGCGGCAACGGCATCGACTGAGCCTGTCTGAAGTGTGCGCGCCAGTACCGGGTCAGGCAGTTTTACAACTTCCAGATGTCCGATATCGATGCCCTTCTGCTTCAGCATCTGTGACGCGATGAATCGCGACACTCCATCATGACTTGCGCGAACTCGCCTGATACTGGATGGATCGATCTCCCCGCGACGGACGACTCCAAAGTAAGTGCAGCCATCCTTATCGAGCGCG
>DATEDH010000157.1:0-3848 GCA_035281765.1 Gemmatimonadaceae bacterium | reverse complement strand
CAGATGGTCCTGTTCTCGCCGCCTTCAATGCACGCGCAACCCCGAAGTCGGCAACGCATGCCGCGCTTCCAGAAAGCAGAACGTTGTCCGGCTTGATATCGCGGTGAACAACGCCGTGCGCATGAGCGTAGTCGAGTGCTTTGGCAATGTCGCCGAGGATGTGAATTGTGTCGCGTGTTCCGATTTTTTCCTCGCGGGCGATCCGTGCACGCAGTGATTCGCCTTCGATGAAGGGCATCGTGTATTACGGAATTCCCTCGATCGATCCGGTTGCGAAGAGCGGGACGATGTGGGGATGCTGCAGGCGCGCCACGAGCTTGATCTCACGCGCGAACCGCTCGGCAGATATCCCCTCGGCGCGATCTGAAGCAAGCACCTTGATGACGACCATTCGGCCGAGGGCCGTCTCTTCGGCGACGAAGACGTGGGACATTCCTCCCCCACCGAGCTCACGCAGAATCGTGTAGCTCGCTGAAAGCGCAGTCTGTACCCGATCCCTGATGTCGCCTGCCGGCATAGCCAGTGAGCAAAGAGTCTCAAACGTTAATAGTCCCCTTGCCGTTGCGCCAACGTGTTGTGATTTGACGTTTGTTTCCCCGGGGAATAGAGTCCTCGCATGAAAATCTTCCGATCGATTCTCGTTTTCGGCGCCGCGTCATTCGCTGCCTGCCAGCTTCCTGCGCAGCCGATGTGCGCAAAACATCCTCCTGCTACTGAGAACCTCCCGGCTCAGCTCGCGAAATTCAAAAGAGTGGAGATGCCTGCCGCGACTGCCGGTTTGTCAGCAAAGGAGAGGCGGCTGGTCCAGAAGCTTGTCGATGCAAGCAGGTATCTCGAGATGATTTTCTGGCGCCAGAACGACAAAGCGGGGCTCGCCCTTTACAAGGGCCTCACAGGCTGCACGTCAGCCGCGGACAGGAACCTGCGCAGATTTCTCGTGATCAACGGCAATCGGTTCGATCTTCTCGAGGAGCACAAGCCTTTTGTGGGCAATGATCCGTATCCCCCGGGTCACGAGAATTTCCCGAAGGACATCACCCAGAAAGAAATCGACGATTACGTAGCAGCTCATCCCGACAAGAAAGCCGACATCTACAATCCGTTCACTGTGATCAAGCGACAGGGATCGGATCTCGTAGCAGTTCCGTATCATGTCGAGTACAAGGAGTGGCTTGTCCCCGCCGCTCAGGCGCTGCGTGACGCGGCTGCACTCAGCGATGACAAGGCATTCGCAAATTTCCTGAGACTTCGCGCTGACGCATTGCTGACGGATGATTACTACAAGAGCGATGCAGCGTGGGTCGACCTCGAGAATCCGAAGTTCGATATCATCTTCGCCCCTTACGAGACGTATCTCGACGACCTGCTCGGCGTAAAGACATCGTACGGCGCTGCGGTTCTGATCAGAAACGAAGGCGAGAGTCAGAAGCTCGCCAAGTTCGTGAAGTACGTGCCCGATATTCAGAAAGCACTGCCCCTTGCCGACCAAGACAAGCCGTCAAAGGAAGGACGGAGAGCGCCGATGGAAGTGATGGATACTCCATTCCGTGCCGGGGATCTTCGACATGGTTATCAGGCCGTCGCCGACAACCTTCCAAATGATCCACGCATTCATGAGGAAAAAGGCAGCAAGCGAATCTTCTTCAAGAATTACATGGATGCACGCGTGAATTACGTCGTGCTTCCGATTGCAAAGCTGTTGATGCGCGAGGACCAGGCTCGTCTCGCATCGATGGACGGTTATTTATCGATGGTAGTGATGCATGAGATCAGTCACGGGATTGGACCCGCGTTCGCGCGCACTGCAAACGGACGCGTCGACATTGGTGAAGCGATTGGACCGATTCAGTCAGCGCTTGAAGAAGCAAAGGCCGATGTCGTGGGAATGTTCGCGCTCGAGTGGCTGATGAACCAGAACGCTCTGCCCAAGTCCCGCTCGCAGGATTACTACGCTTCGTATGTCGCCGGAATCTTCCGCACAGTTCGGTTTGGAGTTGCTGAAGCCCACGGGCGTGCGGAGATGATGGAGTTCAACTATCTCGCGGAGAAGGGTGCGATAAACCGTGAGGCCTCCGGGCGGTATGCGATCGATTTCGCGAAGATGCCGTCGGCGATTGCATCGCTGGCGAAGGAGCTGCTCGAGATCGAAGCAACGGGTGATCGTGCGCGGGCGGAAGCGTGGTTCGCGAAGTACGACAAGATGCCGGCGACGCTTCAGGCAGCACTTGCAAAGACCACGAGCGTTCCAGTCGATATCGATCCGGTCAGTGCGTTTGCCGACGTGATTCGATAGCTGCGCGCTCTTGATCGGTAACTTCAGGAATGGTTTCGCGGCGCTCGCGATCTGATTGCAGCGCCGCTTCAATAATTGACATGATCGCCGCGCCTTCAGCTGCAGTTACCGGATTAGGCGCGCGACCCTGCAGTGCTTCGCGAAGCGCGATGTAGAATCCTCGCTGATCGCCATGCCTGGATTCGAGTGATCGGTGCTGGCCGGTAGCACCCTCGTAGATCAATGCGTTATCAGGATCTACGCCCCATTCGAGCGATTGGGGGCTCACACCGGCGAGGAGCTGGTTTTCCTGAATATCGGGATGCGTTTTTACCAGACTGGCACGCGCTCCGTGAACGATGAAACGTGCGCTGCCACCCGAAACAAGCGAGCTCGCCTGAAGTGTTGCAATCATTTCGCCGTAACGCATGGTGAGCTGAAAGAAATCGTCAGTCTTTGCACCATCGCGCTGCCTTGCAAGCGTGGCGTGCACGCTGTGAGGAATACCGAACAAGAGAAGTGTCTGGTCGATGAGATGTGGGCCGAGATCGTACAGCAGTCCTGAGCCCGGACCTGGATTCTCTCTCCAGCGATCACGCACCTGCGGACGATACCGGTCGATGCGCGACTCGAATTGAGAGATGCGTCCGACGAGATCCTCTCTTATCGCATCCTGCACAGTGAGAAAGTCGCTGTCCCATCTGCGGTTCTGAAACACCGAGAGGAGCATCCCCGTCTCAGTCGATACCGCAGCGAGATGTCGCGCTTCAGCAGTCGTGATCGTGAAAGGTTTTTCCACGACAACATTGCGCCCGGCGCTCATTGCCATTTCTGCGAGCGGGGCATGCGTGTCATTCGGGCTCGCAATAACCACGAGGTCGATGTCGTCACGCATCAGATCCTCTGGATTGTCGACGACATCCACTTGAGGGAGCGCTGCCTTCACGTCATCTGCCCGACTCGAGGCGACAGCGGCGATCCGATAACCCTCGGTCGCTTTGATCAGCGGCACGTGAAAGGTCTTCGACACATAGCCGAAGCCCACCAGGCCGACCCGAATCTCTTCTGCGGTTGTCACAAGCCCAAAACTACGCTTTTGAAACCCTTATCGATTTTCAACGTACATGTTATCGATAAACGATAAGTCACTCCTTCAGGATGAATCCGATGACCAGATCTGACCCATATGCGCTCACCCTCTCTAAGAAAATCCTGCGACTGCTGATGATTCTGAATCCAATTGTCGGATTGATGATTCTTTCGCTTCTGGTAGCGACATACGTCGACCCTACGCTCCTTCAGCGTGCACTGGATGTAAAATCGGGCCCCGGCAGCGAGACGTTGTTCAACGGTATGCGAAGCATCGCGGCTTTGGGAGTCGTCGCGGTTGCTCTCGCACAGGTTGTACTCCGGCGTCTCGACACCATCGTCGAGACTGTGGCGATAGGAAATCCCTTTATCATCGAGAACGCCGAGCGACTGAAGACCATCGCGTGGACGGTTGTTGCTCTCGAGGTAATTCACCTGGTAATCGGCGCAATCGCAAAAGGTGTCTCGTCAAATGTCCAGCCGCTCG
>DATEDH010000156.1:0-12571 GCA_035281765.1 Gemmatimonadaceae bacterium | reverse complement strand
TCATTCTGAAATACCGCGTTCCGCAAACGTGGCATCATGGCGCTGACAATATCGAAAAAGCACCAAAGGTCCAGCTGCCTCTGCAGGATGCGCAGCGCGCAATGGGTTTGCTGAGACACCGCGCTTCATCCTACGCCATCGATCCGCACAAGATCGGTCATTGGATTTTCTGCAGGTGGCCACCTCGCCGCTGCTGTGAGCAATGCGCAGCGCCGCACTTATGAACCTGTTGATGCTGCTGATCGTGAATCGTCGCGGCCTGACTTCGCGATCATTCTGTATCCGGGTCATCTATGGAATGACCGCGGACCGAAGCAGAGTCTGCAGCTTTCTTCCTGGGTCGAGATAAATGCGAACGCTCCGCCGACGTTGTTGATTCATGCAATGAACGACCCTACTGACGACGTGAGACATTCAATTGCCTATGGAGTTGCGTTGAAACAAGCGGGCGTGCCGGTCGACATGCGACTCTATGCCGAGGGCGGTCATGCATTTGGCTTGCGCCCGACGCGCGCTCCAATCACCACGGAATGGCCCGGACTTGTTGTCAAATGGCTTCAAACAATTCGTGTGCTGCAAGCACAATGAGTCTGCCGTTTTTCTGAAGTGCGAATGTCAGCGAACGGGGAGCCGTCTTTCGACCGGCTCCCCGTGTCGCATGTACGACTCCGTCAGTTCGACTTGCCTGTGAAAAACACGGCATCCGGAGCGGGATCGATATTTCTATTCGTTCGCGCGAATGATGCGGAATTGCCGACAATCTCCAGCCGATTTCCTGTTCCCGCAGTTGCTGCGGGAAGCGGTGTTGAAGACTCTCCCGCGTCAGCGTAGAAATTGTAACGCGAGCCACTGCCCGTCACATTGCGAATCACGGCGTGCAGAACATTGCCGTTACCGGGAGTGAGCGTCGAGCTCGCGGAGAATGCTCCCTTCAGATCGAGATCGCGTATGAACGTTGCGCCGCCGCACGATGGCGTTGAAAGCGCTGTACCGATCAGGTCCAGATTGAGCGTGTTGTCATTGGTCGGGCCGGCGAGTGGAGCGCCGAAATAGCGCCTTCCACCGCCTCCGAGCACTGCAGTTGTAAAACCGTCGATTCGATCACCGACAGAGTGCATGCTGAGTGTGTTGTGGGAAGTTTCGGAAACGGCAACCGGCACAGGCGCTCCGGAGCCGCCCGTCAGGTTCCATCCGATTGCTGACGGAGAACACAAGGCACTCACTTCGTTTCGGTAGATATTCCCGTGCGACTCTATCTGCACTTCCGAATCGTGCACGGCATCGGGAAGACTCACTCCGCCGTTGGCAGTAATGCCGCCGAGCACGTTGCCAGTGAGCGTGAGCGCAACTTTCGCTTGCGGCGCGAAATTGAACGCGAACACACCGCGTCCGCCGGCGGACGATCGCAGCAGCGACTTCGTCATGCGAACGTCGAGCTCCGCACCTTCGTGCGGCGCCGGAGCATTTCCGAGATTGAGATTCCGGGTCTGCATGTAAAGCCCGTAAAACGTTGAGTTCGCGTTCACTATTTCGGATTCAACGATGTTCGCAGCGACGGTATCACCGGGACTGCGCGAGTAAATGGCAACCACGTTGCCGCTCCTCCCCGTCAGATCGTCGATCTCGAGGCGGCGGATGGTGACTCCGTTTCCGAGAGTCAGCACATCTCCCGCCACGTTAGTCATCATTCGCAGCGTTGCGTGCGCGTCCGAACCGAAACCGAGCGGTAAGCCCTCATTATCTGTGAGCATCGTTCCTTCGCCTTCGAGCGTGACCCCGTCCGGCACTGTGAGTGGCTGATGGATGTCATAGACTCCGGAACGAACAAGAATGCGTCGTCCGGCGTTTTCAGGAGCGAGTGCGGCGACCAGCTCATCCGCTGTCGTGACAATGAGCGTGTTGTCGCTGTCGCTTATTGAGGTTTCAGTGCGAAGATCGGTCGCCAGGGTGCCGCGCGAGTCGTCGCATGCAGCAACGAGGAAAACACAGGCAAGTGTGAGAAGGAACGGCCAGCGTTTTGAAGCGGACATTTTTTATTTCTCTCCGGATAGAAGGTCATGGCGGGTCGGACGACCTCGCCGGTTCCGGAGATTCCTGCGTAAAATGCCGCCGAGAGGGGCAAATCAGACAATCGCAATGGATTACACCGCGATTTACTCGCAGCGGATTCACTCATGCTTCAGCCATGCTGACGCGAAGCGTATTTCCCCTTTATGTGGACGATGGTGTCGCGTGACCTGGCAATGAACTGAACATCCGAGCTGATCGCAGGAGTATCGACCCACTCCAGAAAATGATCCTTTCGGGCGTAGACAGCGACGACTGTAGAATCCAGATAATCAACCAGGTGCCCGGGAGCGATCGTGAACGACCTCGTAGTTCCGGGGACAGGGTAAATCTCGCCTTCCAACGCGTTCTCCCAGCAATTCAAACACACTTCAAACTTGTCCGGGTCAGTGGGAGTGCTCCAGGTAAGACTGACATATTCGGTCGAGAGAAATGTTGTCTCAGAAACGGGCGCAGTGATGACGGGAGTCGGAATTACCTTGCCTGTGGCCTCGAATGTCATAGCACCCGCTACCACTTTCAGGTTGATTGCGCTTCCCGCCGGAAGCGTATCCGGGAGGTTTCCCACATAAAGCTCGGCGCAGCAATGTTGGAGCAGAACTCCGTTGACTGTCACTTTAGCGTCGAGGTCAGGTACGCCATTCCGCACAACGCGAATACCCTGGTACCACGGTGACATTCCGCCCGAGATGTGCAGCGACCGAGGATTGCCCGGATTACTCGGAGTACCCGGCGTAACCGGTGCCGGCGGATTGACCGGGGTAGTCGGAACTGGAGCAGGCTGAGGCTCAGGCACCCCCGGCATATCGAAACAACCCGCGATCAACAAAAGCATCGGGAAACCCATAACAAACCGCGAGGCCCCACCACTTCGTCTCAAACACTCGATGAATTGCATGTGGTTCATCGTCGCCTCACGAAGGTCCACATCAGCGCACCGGCGCCCACCCAGTTTGGGTTTGTGTGTAGAAAAGACAGGCCGTTATCCGTCAGCGTACCCTGCTCAGTCGGCCCGCCGGAGAAATTCAGGGCGATCGACGTCCCGTTGATCGTATAAGTCCCGAACTGCCTGACGCGCCACTCTCCCGGCAATGCGTCGGAAGCTTCCACACTGACAAACTCAAAAGTTCCGTTCTCGCACAGCGCGACGGAGCTGCTGAGAATAAGTCTCACAGACTGGGGCACGATGTCGTACCACGTAGTTGCTCCTGCATCGAGCGCCCGCGCGTTGAATGCTACAGGATCGAGACCGGGAGCCGTTGCCAGGAGCGAATTCAATCCCGGACTCGGACCAAGCTTCCAGGTCCCCGGCGTTGCGAAGCCACGTCGTGCTTCTTCGGTGCTTTTCGCGATCGATCCGCCCGCCGGTTACTGAGAACGATACGATCACGCCGTCTGCACTATTTCCATATCGATCAGTAACACGAACTACCGGCCCTTCAATCTCATCGCCCGGGAGCGCAATTGTGTCGCTCATGACCACTCTGGAAAGCAGCGTCGCCGGTCCGGCCTTCGCATCAGCGAAGAAGCTGACGACGTTACTGTCGGCGCCTGCGACATGTTGCACCCTTGCGTCCACAATCCGTGCGTCCAATACGTGCACTCCAGCTTCAGTTGACAGTTTCCAGTTTCCCGGAGTTGCAATTCCGCGAGAGTCGGTAACGACGATGCTGTCTGTCACGAAAGCTTCCGACTTCCAATACGTCGTGCGCTGCTTGGCAAAAAGCACTTTTACTCCAGCAACCGGTCGTCCAGTCGTGGTTTTGACAATGACCGTCGGGACCGGACTAACACGCTCAGTGACAATTCCTTCAAGTTGTGTGGCGGACACCGCTTCGAGCCGCAGCTCTGTATCTGTCAATGACGGTTCAGTCGTCGAATCACGGCTGCACGCGGCGGCTGTTGCTGCCAGCAAGAAGACGAGTTGGTTTTTTGCGAGCCTTATCATGGATCCCGAGTCGGTGCGCGTTGAGTTTCAGCCAAGTACTGTTCCTGCGCAAAAGCGCGGCATAAGGGGCAAAAGAGGGAAGTTCTCGACCCGCGCTGTTTATTTGATTGCCGTCATGTCAGGCACCGCTACCTTATAGAGCAGCGGTCACACAGAAGCAGGGTCGGACCCCATGAATCACGAGGCGTCGCTTCGTGCCACTACAACCGATCTGATCGAAACAGCGGAAAGCGGCGACGCGTCCGCTCTCAACAAGCTTGTCCCGCTGGTCTACGACGAGCTGCGCATGCTTGCGCACCGCCGGCTTGCTCACGAACAGCTTCACGATTCACTGCAGACCACCGCGCTGGTTCACGAGGTGTATCTCCGGCTCGTGGACGACAACAGGGTCACTGAGCGTGGCCGCGCTTATTTCTTCGCTGCCGTCAGTCGTGCAATGCGCCAGATTCTCGTCGATCGCGCGCGACGCAGGCTTGCGCTGAAACGCGGCGATGGAATCGAGATGGTAAGTCTCGACGAAAATCAGGCGGTGGTCGATTCATATGCTGCCGAGCTCGTGCATCTCGACGAAGCGTTGAGCCGGCTCGCTGAGCGGAGCCCGCGTCACGCGCGCGTAGTGGCATTACGATACTTCGCCGGTCTTACTGTAGAGGAGACAGCCGCGGCATTGGGAGTGTCGCCGAGAACTGTGAAGTCCGATTGGGCGATGGCGCGCGCGTGGTTGTTCAGTGAGCTCGGCCCACAGCATTCACTCACATAGTCCGCGCTGTGGCCATGACTTCAGGCAAAGGCTGGGACGAGCTGGAGAATTTATTCAACGCAACGCGCGACCTGTCTCCGCAGGAGCGCGAGTCACTGCTCCGCGAACGTTCTCCCGACGTTGAGCTTCGGAACCAGCTCGACGACCTGCTTCGCGCGCATGATGCACTGGAGGTCAGTGGGTCAGGCGGCTTTCTGGAGTCACTCGACACAGCGCGCGCTGCGCTTCTTCTCGATGTCGCATCTATCGACGGTCCTGATGCCGCGATGCTTTCGCCGGGCGACACCGTTGGCCGCTACCGCATCGTGCGGCCAATCGGCCGCGGTGGGATGGGAGTGATCTATCTCGCGTCCGACTCGCGCCTCAATCGCTCCGTTGCGCTGAAGCTTCTTGCTTCGCCCCTCAGTGTCGACAGCAACGCACGCCGTCGCTTCGAAGAGGAGGCGCGCGCCGCATCGCTGCTCGATCATCCTAACATCGCGACAGTGTATGAAGTAGATGAAACTGCAGATGGTCAGCTGTTCATCGCGATGGCGTTCTATGATGGAGAAACGCTTCGAGATAAACTGCAACGAGGTCCGCTCCCCGTCACCGACGTTCTAAGATTCGCAATCCAGGTTGCCGATGGTCTCAACGCAGCACATGCAGCCGGCCTCGTCCATCGCGACATCAAGCCCGGTAATGTCATCGTGACGTCACAAGGCGTCGCGAAGATTGTGGATTTCGGAATTGCGAGAGTGGCAACAGACGAAATAACCCAGACGGGTGCCACTGCAGGAACTGTCGCGTACATGAGTCCCGAGCAGACTCAAGGCGCGCCACCCCATCCCGGAATGGACGTGTGGTCCTTAGGCGTAATGCTGTACGAAATGCTGACCGGGGTTCGTCCATTCCGCGGCGATAGTAGTGAGGTTGTCATCTTTGCGATTCGCAACGATCAACCGCAGCCGATCGACCAGCTCAACCGGGCCGGGGTTCCTCAGGCTTGGACGCAGGTTGTCGCGAAATGTCTGCGAAAGAATCCCGCCGAGAGGTATGCGGACGCCGGCGAGATTCTGAATGAATTGAAAAAGCTCGGCGAGTCTGCACCCGCGAAAAACAGCAGCACATGGCTGCCAAGGTATTTCGTGGTCGCAGCTATCGTTGCTCTTGTAATTGTCATAGTCGGCGCAGTCTGGTTTCGCGGTCGGAATGCACCGATGCCTTCAGCCGGCGGGCCGCACTCGATTGCGGTTCTGCCGTTCGAGAATCAACAGAACGCCACGGATGACGATCACTTTTCGGCCGGCTTCGCGGATGAGCTCATAACAGCCCTGGGTGCGGTTCCCGGACTCAAGGTCGCGGCGGGCCAGTCTACGTTTGCATTGTACGAGTCCGGCCTCGATGAAAACGCAATCGCGGCGCGCCTTGGTGTTACCGCGCTGCTCGAAGGTTCGGTGAAGCGTGACTCAGCGCGTTTGCGAATCACCGCTCGACTCGTCCAGCCGCGCGACCATGCCGTGCTATGGTCGGAAGTGTACGACGTGTCGATTCGTAATGTGTTTGATGTCCAGGAGCAGATTGCACGCTCGATTGCAGACGCATTGAACCTGCGGCTTGCGTCGACGTCAGGTGACTCTCTTCTCGTTGCAAGACCGACTGCGGATCTCGAGGCATACGATTTATACCTGCGTGGCCGTCACGTTCGCATTCGTGCAACGGGAGACCGCCTCGAGCAGGCACTCGCGTATTTTCGCGGCGCTATAGAACGCGATCCCGGTTTTGCGAATGCGTATTCCGGCCTCGCCGAGACGTATGTGAATCTCGCCAATTTCGGATTCGTGTCTCCTGCGGAAGGTTTTGCAAATGCAAACATTGCGGCCGAACGCGCTCTCGCATTGAATCCGCGGCTGGCCGAAGCGCACGTATCGCACGCTTATGTGCTTGCCTCGGAACGGGAGTTTGGTCGTGCAGAGAGTGCATTTCGCCGCGCTCTCAGTTTGAATCCGAGCTTTGCGCTTGGCCACCATTACTACTCACTATTGCTGGCGATGCTCAACCGGACGGATGAAGCTCTGGACCAGAACCGTCGCGCGCGCGAGCTCGATCCGCTTCTCACTCCGGCCGCCGCCGACTACGGAATCATCTTGTGCCAGCGGAATGAGCTTGATGCTGCGGGCAATGCGCTGAGCAGTGCGCTCGCTCTCGAGCCAAACTTCGCGCTCACTCTCTATTGGCTCGGCGCCGTCCGTGCCGCCGAAGGCGCGAATCCAGAAGCCAGAAAACTTCTCGAGCAGGCCGCGCGCGCTTCACCGAATTATCCGGGAGTACCCGGTGCACTGGCCTACACTTATGCGCACTCGGGAAATCAGCGTGCTGCGGATTCGGTTGTCTCCGTTTTGAAAACGCGCGCGACGAATGATCGAGCTCGCGCTAACCTTGCATTCGCTTACGGCGCGCTTGGAAGACTCGATGAGGCCTTTTCGCTCATGCAGCAAGTCAACTGGGATGTACCAACAGTCATCGAGCTGCGTGCAGATCCGTTGCTTCGACCGCTGAGGGCGGACCCTCGGTATCTCAGGGTCGACAGCGATATCGTTCGATCAGAGCGAGCCGCAAAGACAAAGGCCGGACCCTGATTGTGCGCCGGTTCCAGCTGAAGGCATTACAGGCCAAACGCGGCGCGCACATCGCGTAAGACACTCTCGGTAGTAACACTCGCGCGATCACTGCCTGAGCTCACGATACCAGCGATGTAGTCGCGATCGTTCGCCAGCTCGACGCGTCGCGAGCGTATTGGAGCGATAAGAGCTTCGAGAATTGCTTCCAGTCTCCGCTTGAGCGCCATGTCGCCAAGCCCGCCATGCTGATAGTGCTCTTTCAATTCCGCAACAGCGACAGGCTCAGGATCGAACGCATCGAGATATGCAAAGACGACATTTCCTTCAACTCGTCCCGGGTCCGACGCGCGTACGTGACCGGGATCGGTGTACATCGCCTGAACCATTCGGCGAATGTCGTCGGCCGAAGCGCCCAGCGGGATCGCGTTGCCAAGCGATTTGCTCGCTTTTCGCCCATCGATACCCGAGAGTCGCGGCGTATCCGATAAAAGCGCGCGACATTCGGGAAGAATGTCTTTCTCAGCAATACGATTCACACGACGTACGATCTCGTTGGTCTGCTCGATCATCGGAACCTGATCGTCGCCAACTGGAACGAGTGTCGCGCGAAACGCAGTGATATCTGCTGCCTGACTCACTGGATAACACAGAAATCCCGCGGGGATATCCCGCTCGAAGCCGCGCAGCTTGATCTCTGTCTTTACCGTCGGGTTGCGCTCGAGCCGGCCAACGGTAACGAGATTGAGATATAGGACAGTCAATTCCGCGAGAGCGCGCAATCGTGACTGCAGCGCGATCGTGGTTTGCGCGGGATCTATTCCGATTGCGAGATAATCGAGCGCAACCTCGGAAACATTGCGCGCAACATGCGCCGCGCGTCCGCTCGAATCCGTAAGTGCCTGAAGGTCGGCGATCAACAGCGTTTGCGCACATCGACCCTGAAGCTGCAGGCGCGACCGCAGCGAACCGGCATAGTGGCCGAGATGCAACGGTCCGGTTGGACGATCGCCCGTTAGAATGATGTCGTTCGACGTGGTGAACATGGTGTGAGATTCCTCTGATTGTGGACGAGGTCGGCTCGACACCGGGCGAAACAAAAAAGGGCCGCTCGATGGCGAGCGACCCCGGGATTGTGCACAGTTAGACAGACGTGCGTTAGCGGGCCGCTCGGAAAGAGGGCATACGCCAAAGCGATCGCGAAAGCAGGATCGAGCATGTCATGATCTCAAGATAGCAATTTCCCGGTAATAGACAACTTGATCCAACCCATGAATGGAATTGTCGAAGCCGTAGCGCTGAGCACCGAGCATAGCTTTCACAAGACCACGCAGCCACGCATCGTGCTTCGCACCGGACTCGGCGTCGAAGGCGATGCACACTCAGGGCAGACAGTTCAGCATTTATCGCGTATCGCGCGCGATCCAACGCAGCCGAATCTCAGACAGGTTCACCTGATCCATGTCGAGCTGTTCGACGAGCTCGCTCAAAACGGCTTCGTGGTCAAGGCGGGCGAGCTTGGCGAAAACATCACCACTCGCGGGATTCCACTGCTGGAGCTTCCGCGTGGCGCTCAGCTGCGCATTGGACCTTCCGCAATCGTGGAATTGACCGGACTCAGGAATCCCTGCGCCCAGATCGATCGCTTTCAGCCAGGTCTCATGGCGGCGGTTCTCGATCGCGATGAGGCGGGGAACCTGGTTCGCAAATCCGGCGTGATGGGAATTGTTCTTTCCGATGGAGTCGTCAGTGCGAATGATTCAATCTCGGTAACAATGCCGAGCGGGCAACACGAACCACTTCTTCCGGTCTAACGCTCACTCATGTCTTCAATCATCCATTCGCAGGCAGAAGATATTCCCGCCAACATGACGACGACTGCTTTCGAAATACCAGGATTCCACATCGTCGACAATCTCGGCGTCGTGCGCGGCGTCGTCGTCAGGTCGCGATCGGTGTTCGGCACACTCGGCGCAACGTTTCAAACAATTCGCGGTGGCAATATCTCGCTCTTTACAGAGCTGGCAGAGCGAACGCGCAAGCAGGCCTTCGATACGATGCTGGTTCAAGCCCATCTTGCAGGCGCTGATGCAGTGATCGGGATTCGCTATGATGCGAACGAAATCATGGACGGTGTTACTGAAGTCTTGTGCTATGGCACGGCCGTTCGCGTTGAGCCGCTCCAAGGATAAAGCACGACTGGTCTGACAATGACGACACGGATACTTGTATTAGGCGGAGGAGTCGGCGGACTTGCCGCTGCCCGCCGATTCGATCGACTGATTCGAGGTAGGCACGATGTAGAAGTCACGCTCATCAGTCGCGACAATTTCTTTCTTCTCAGTCCGCTTCTTTTCGAGGCATGTTCCGGAGTGCTGGAGCTTCGGCATTGTGCGCAGCCGATAAGACCGTGCCTGCGGCGTGTCCGGTTTCTCGAGGGAACAGTCGAGCGCGTGGACCTCGAACGCCAGCTGGTTCAGGTTGGCGTCACCGAAGGCGACGTGCGCGAGCTCAAGTTCGATCACATCGTGGTCGCGCTTGGCGCATCCACGAATACATCGCTGATTCCCGGTTCGGAGAATGCGCGCACGTTCAAGACAATGGCCGATGGCCTGCTTCTTCGTAATCATCTCATCGAGCGGCTCGAGCGCGCAGATGTCGAAGCGAATGCCGAGCGCCGGAAGCGATTGCTCAGCACCGTCGTTATCGGAGGTGGGCTCGTGGGAGTGGAGCTGCTTGGCGAAATATCCGCGTTCATGCAGGGCGAGCTTCGTTACTACCCGAATATTTCACCCGGTGACATGAGCTTCCATTTATTCGAAGCTGGCGAACGGCTCATTCCGGAAGCGAAGCCGTTCCTCGCCGAGTACGCTGGGCAGATATTGACAGGGCGTGGAGCGAACTTGCATACGTCGACTCCTGTCACTGCAATCGAGCCCGGCGTAGTTCGATGGAAGGATGGATACGTTGAAGCGGACACCGTTGTGCTTGCATCGGGAATCAAGCCAAGCACGGTGTCTGCCTCGATCGAGGTGGAGCGTGATCGAAAGGGCCGGTTGGTGACGGACACGATGCTTCGCAGCGTGAGTCATCAGAATGTGTGGGCGTTTGGCGATTGCGCGGCGACTCCTGCCCCGCGCGGAGGGATTTATCCCGCGCTCGCGCAGCATGCGGTGCGCGCGGCAAAAACTGTGGCGAACAATGTCATTGCCGATATCGATCACCGGGAGGGGAAGCCGTTCGTGTTCGAGGCGCTCGGCACAATGGCAGCGTTCGGCCACACGCGTGCCGGCGCGGAGGTTCGCGGTCTCGAGCTTACCGGATTCATCGCGTGGTGGATGCGAAGAACTTATTACCTCTTCCAGATGCCGCGATGGGACACGAGACTGCGCATCGCACTTGATTGGACAGTCTCGCTGTTATCCCGTCCCGATCTTACAAAAATCGATCTCGCACCTGAGCGTGAGCAGGAGCGCCGCTACTTCGCAGCAGGCCGCTAGACGACCTGCCGCGTGAGTATAGATCGCTACGCGATAACGGCCGCGCTGTTCTCCACGAACTTCTGAATGTTCTTCGCCTGCGCATCCCAGCCGCCCGAGTTCGCGCTGAATGCCTTTGCCCGACGCGATTCGGGAATGGCATCGAAGCCTGATTCAGTGATCCTGAGCTGAGTGCCCGAGCTCGATGGTTCAAGCACGAACGTCACAAGAGTTGTCGGCTCCTGACTGTAATCGACGCCTTCGTCCATAGCGTACGGGTGCCAGCGGAAGGAGAAGAGACGCTCCGGCTCAACTGACTCGACCCAGAGAGTGAATGTCAGGTGTGAATACTTTGGAGAAGTCAGGCTGCCGCTGACGGCGGCACCGGGCGTGAAAGGTCCGTTGAGTGACACGCCAAACCATTGATTGAACTGCTTCACATCGGTGAGCGCTTTCCAGACGCGCGATTGCGGAGCGTCCAGGTTTACCAGCTTTTCGATACGATCGGGGGTGTTCGTCATGAGAGTTTACTCGGAGTCTGAAGATTCGTTGTCAGGATGGCGCAGCATTTCGGTGAGCCGTTCGATTCGTATGTCCCAGAGCCGTTCGTAGCCACGAAGCCAATCGTCTGCGCGCTCGAGGGGGCGGGGATCGATACGGCAATAGTGGATACGGCCGCGAACTGTGCGTTTGACCAGTCCGGCGCGCTGAAGCACCTGGATGTGCTTCGATGCTGCGGCGAGCGACATCTCGTAGGGCGCGGCGAGCTCAGTGACGGTATGCTCGCCCTGTGCGAGCCGCTTGAGCATTGCTCGCCGGGTCTGGTCGCTGAGGGCCTGGAATACCAATCCAAGGCGGTCTGAATGGTCAACCATACGGTTGAATATGTACTGGTTTCGCAAATTGTCAACCGTTCGGTTGAACATTACACGCCCTTGGGTGGTAGCTTGTTCCGGATGAGCACTTGGGCAGGGTCGCTAGCTGGAAGGCGCAAGTCCTTCGTAATGCTCGCCTTTGGCACGATCGTCGTCGGCCTCGCTGTGCATCTGTTTGGGGCCGCGCTGAATCCAGCCGCGCGCGATATCACCGGCGACATTCTGTGGGCGATCATGATGTATTGGCTCCTCGGCGCCGTCTTTCCCCGCATAGCGATTGCTGGACGAAGCGTAATGACATACGCGGTCTGCGCAGGTGTCGAGCTGAGCCAGCTCTTTCATGCTCCATCGCTCGACGCGCTTCGCGCCACGACTCCGGGCCATCTTGTGCTCGGGAGCGGATTCGACAGCCGCGATCTTGTAGCCTACGCCGCGGGTGTCCTTATCGCGTGTATCGCGGAGATGTGCGTACCGTATGTTCGCCCTTCTTAACTGCCTGAACTACGGGGCGCTCACGCGCGCTCGTAGCTTGTAGCCAGCTTTAGCTATTAGCCATTTAGCGTGCTAAGACGGAACTGCGCCCTTAGCCATTTGCTACAGCTTCACTATCGGTTGCTTACGCGCGTAACCATCAGGCGAGCTTCCTTCTAATCTCCGACGGAGTGCGCCCGAACATTCCGCGCATCGCCGACGTGAAGTGGCTGTGACTCGAGAATCCGCATTCGAGAGCGATGCGCGAAAGATCGTGCGAGCGCTCGCCGATGAGATGCAGTGCGCGTCGCAGCCGCAGATCCGTCTTGTATTCGTGAAGGGTTTGGCCTGTGCGCCTGCGAAATACCCGGCAA
>DATEDH010000155.1:0-6502 GCA_035281765.1 Gemmatimonadaceae bacterium | reverse complement strand
TGCCGGGGCACACGAATGCGGCGCTCGCATCGATTCCCGAGCTGAACTGCGACGGCGTGTCGCCACCGCTCTACACAGGAATTCGTGTGGGATTCAGCGCACTGTGTGTGGACAGCGCGCGCATCTATCCTGTCCTCGAAGACATCGTACGCGAAATCTCCGCGATTACTCCTGGTCCGTATTTTCACATCGGCGGCGACGAAGTCACCAAGCTCACGCATCCACAGTACCTCGGCTTCATCGAGCGCATGCAGTCGATCGTGAATGCAAACGGAAAGCGGATGATCGGATGGGGCGAGATTGCGCCAGCGAATCTTTCTGCCGCGACGATAGTGCAGCACTGGAAGAAGGATTCTTCTTTCGTTCACGCCGCGCGCGGTGGCAAAGTGATAATGTCGCCGAGTGCAAAGCTTTATCTGGATATGCAGTACGACACTACTACGACTCTCGGCCTTCACTGGGCAGCATACGTTCCGGTCCAAGCTTCGTATGAATGGGATCCGGGGACGTTTCTCGCTGGAGTTGCCGATACTTCGATCGTCGGTGTCGAGGCACCACTATGGGCGGAGAGCCTGATCAAGGTCGAAGACTACGAGTATATGGCATTCCCGCGAATCATGGGTGTAGCCGAAGTGGGGTGGACGAGGCAGCGCAGCTGGGACGGATTCGCGCGACGGCTCCAGCTTCAGGATGAACGGCTGAAAGCCCTCGGGATCAACGCCGGCCGGTGAAGGCGGTGGAACACCGGTAAAATCGGGGGTACGACGGGTTACAGACCATGGGGTCTGTTGAACAATAAATCCCTGGGAGTAACCCGTATGAAGCTCTTTAGGTCACCACTCAGCTCGCGCCTTGCGACAGGCGCGCTCATGTCACTTGCTCTTGCATTCACTGCATCATCTGCGAGCGCACAGTACGGAAGAAATCGCGATTCGCGCGATCAGGTTCTACAGTGGTCAGGTTCTGTAGATCGTGAGATCCAGATTCAGATCGACAATCGTCGTGCGAATGTTTACGAAGTCGGAAGCAACGAGCGCGCGCGTCGTCGCGTAAACGTCACCGGCTCCATTCCAAATCGTCCCGGACGACTCTACGTCCAGGTTCTGGAAGGCCGCGGGCGAGTCGATGTGATCGAACAGCCAAGCTCGCGCAATGGCTATCGCGCGACTATCCGGCTGCGCGACCCTCAGGGAGGCGCGTCGAGATATCGGATTGCTGCTTATTGGGAAGGCGACCGCCGGGGAAACGGTCGGCGTAACTAGATCTGCGTAGTTGCCCATCGCGACAGGTGGAGCGAGAACACTCCGCCTGTCGCCTCAGCGGATACGATCCCGCTCTATCTGCTTGTCGAGCGGGATATACCAGTCGCCGAGTGACCACCACCACGCGTCAGGACGATATGGTTTAGTCTGAATGCGCTTCTGCATTCCGATAACAACCCTGGGCTCATACAGCCAGATGGCTGGCGCATCATCTATCGCCGTCTGATACGCTCGATTGTAGTAAGCTCGCTTGGCATCCGGATCGAATGCAGCGATCGCGCTGTCAACAAGAGCGTCGAATTGCGGATTCGAATAAGAGCCGAGGTTTTGCGCCGCATTCGTTGTCCAGAGGATTCGAACCGATGCAGGACTCGTCCCGAGATGCCAGCTGGCGAGCGCCGCGTCGAAGTCTTTCCCAAAAAACCTCGAGTTGAACGTCCCGAACTCCATCTGCTCGGGCTCGAATGCAACGCCAATCTTCCTGAATTGCTCCTGAAGCAGTGTACCCATCTTCACTCGATTGGAGCTCGACGAAGGAACCAGCGCCTTGAACCGCAGCTCCTTCCCGTTCTTCGACCGGATGCCGGTTGATTGGCTCACGCGCCATCCGATGGAATCGAGAAGCTTTACTGCTTCCGCGGGATCATACGGAATTCGCCGAAGCGACTCCGACGTCGTCGGGAAATACGAGAGTGTCGGGCCCACTCCAGGAATTGCAAGCGTGTCGAACACGTTCCGCACCATCGACTCGAGATCGACTGCCATGGTGAGCGCGCGGCGAAGATTCCGATCGGCAAATAATGAGCGCTTCAGGTTGAACGCGAGAAATGCGTAATCGGAACCGGGAGATGTCATGACTCTGATATTTGAGTCTTTGGCGGCATTCGACACATCGCCGGGGCGCATCACGTCAAAGATGTCTGCTTCGCCCGCGCGAAGCGCGCGCACAGCTTCGTCCGGACTTCCGAACCGCCGAAAAATGAGACGCCGAATGTTCGGACTGCCTCTGAAGTTCATCGTATCTGCGACAAGCTCGATCGACTGCTCCCCGTCCTGCTTCGCGAATCGGTAGCGGCCAGTTCCAACCGGCTCGATGCGCGAGACAGCGTCGTTCAGGGAATCGACAGAAAACCGTGCATAGATGTGACTCGGCAGAATCTGCATCTGGCTCATCGCATCGTAGAACTGAAGAGGATACCGCTTGCTGAACCAGAACACTGCGGTCAGTGAATCGCGCGCCGTAACCGAGTCTATGTTCGCCAGCTGGGATGCGATCGGGGAAAACGAAGTGTCACTGTAGATACTAAATGAGTATGTGATATCGGTCGATCGAACAGGCTGTCCATCATGCCAGCGCGCGCGCTCATCGAGATGAGCAGCAAGCGACGTCGAGTCGCTCGACCATTCCCACGATGATGCAAGCCGGTGCGCGAAGGTTCTGTCGTCGGTGGTGTTGAGAGAAAGCCCGACTTCAGCGAGGTAATCATAGACAAGCTCGGTTACCTGCCGGCCTGTCGTGCTGTTCAGGTTGGGCGGGAACAGCGAGCCGTAGTTTCCCGTGGCAGCAATCACGACAGTTCCGCCACTCGCCTGCGGTGCGGAAGCCTTCTCGCCGACACACCCTGCAATGATGAGTACAGCGACAACGAAAAACGATCGTGCCATCGCGCAATCCTGAAAAGGACAGGCCTTTATTTAGACACTCCAAGAAGTCCGCGCAACACACGAAGCTCACCGCTCTCGAAGTCTATCAAGCCGTTGCGCTCGTCTTCGACGTCCGTTGCCTGAGTGTAGACGTCTCCGGCGAAGCCCCTGCTGCGCAATTCGCGCTTGTACGCCGCGATGATTTCCGCACGTGACTCACTGTCTCCAGGTCCCCCGTAATCGGAAAAGCCGAATCCTCCCCACTCGCTTATAACAACAGGCACCTGGCCCCTGAGGAAGAACGGATCGCCGACGACGAGAGGTTCCACAGCGACTCCGTCAGTCTGTCCATGCTCGAGCTTGTCGAGCAGCTCCTTCCACCGCTCGATATCGGGCGTGTAGAGATGCGCCGTAAGCAGATCTGATTTCAGGCGGCCCTCCCACGAGATGTGGTGCCAGCCGTCATTATCGACAACGAGAAACTGCGGGTAGTCTACTTTCAGAAAATGATACGTATCGACGATATAGCGTCGTGTCTCGGGATTCGTCGCGATATCCTGTGCGCCCCAGTCTTCGTTATACAAACTCCATATGCAGACTGACGGATGAGTCTCGATCAATGCGAGCATGCGCATGAGCTCATCGTGATGGTTTGCACGACTCTTTTGAGTTGAGCTGTGCGGACTCGGCACCTCGACCCAGATCAAAATCCCTATCTCATCCGCAAGGCGATAAATCCGCGGATCGATTCCCGCGATGTGAACGCGCACGAGGTTGCAGCCGAGCTGCTTCATTGCGAGCATGTGCCGTCGCATTTGATCGTATGAGGCAGATGCCGGCTGATACAGAATGCCGTCGATGTAAATCGGCTCGTTGTTGAGGTAGATATGGCGACCGCGTGATTCGATCTTGCGAAGTCCGAAGTGAGTTTGAACCTGTGCCGAGTTTCCCGATGTATCGATGAGCTCGGCGAGCAGGAGATAGAGATTGGGCTCGGCAGGCGACCAGAGTTTTGCGCCCGGCACTTCCATCGGCACGCGCTGATGTTTTTGTCCTGCTTCAAGCTTGAGCGGAAAGTCTGCCGATGCAATCGCGTTGAGCCGTTCGATGTCGTCGCGCTCAAAGACGCTGAGGCGCAGTGTGTATTCGCCGGGATCGTGAACGCGGGTAGTGTCGTTGAAGCGAACGAACCTGTCTTCGACCGTTGCGACCGCGCCGATTCGCGAGCGCAGGCGATTTCGCTCGACGACTTCGAGCCAGATGCTTCGAACTGCACCTGTGTAGGTCTGGTACCAGATTCCACCGCGCTTGTAGATGTGCGATTCCTGTTTGCCGCGCGGCAGATCTGCATCGAACGAGTCTGCAATGCGGACAGTGATGCGATTTACGTCTTTCAGGCGGTCTTCAGGAAGCTCGTATGAGAACGATGTGTACTCGCCGTAGTGTGCTTCCGCGCCATCGATGGTGAGAAGCGGATGGCCGTTGAGCCATACGCGCGTCTCGTAGCCGCATGCTCCGAACGTGATCTGGAACATCGACTGGTCGGTGAGATCAGGAAGACCGGGAAGGGTGAACTCACGCTCGTACCACGCGACAATCTTGTCCTTCCATGTAGTGTCTGACTGTTCTTCACGCGCCGACGCCATGTGCGCTTCGATCGAGCCCGGCCAGGTGGCGGTGCGGGTGTACTCGTGGCTCAGCTGCCATCCTTCGGCGATGCCTTTGTCGTCGGGATCGAGTGCGAACTTCCATTCACCATCGAGAAGCTCGTAGAAGTTGTGGCGTGTTACTGCGCGAGGAAGCGGGTTGTAGGCGATTGGCGCAAATGCGCGTCGCTCCTCGATGATCTGCGATGATGAGAGATTCGGCTCCACGCCGCTGGAGACTTGCAACTGATGGACCGCAGGGAGTTGTTCGCCGCGTCGCCATCGCATCTGCATCGTCGCGCAATAAGGTTGCGGTCAGCGAAGTAAACCTTTGAGGAGTTGACGACGATGAAGCTGAGATTTGTTCTTGCACCCATGCTGCTTGTTGCATGCGACGGTGCCACGAGTCCGGGGACAACCGGCAATGTGTCCATCCGATTTGGCGCTGAACCGAATGCGTCGGTACGCTCCAGTGTGTCAGCGTCGGGCATACCCGGAGCGAGATCTGACGAGCTTACTGTAACCGGGACGAACGGGACGCTCGTGATCCAGGATGTGCGTTTCATCGTCGAGGAGATGAAGCTGCGCGGATCCGGCAGTCTCGCCGGTTGCGATGATGATGGCGATGATGATCGTGGCGGAGATGACAATCTCATTGTGAGAGCTGATCGCGGGCGGGATCACGATGAAGACGATAGCAACGAAGGCGATGAGTGCGAGTTCGAGGGCGGTCCTTTCATCGTCGATCTTCCGCTCGATGGCGCTGCGACCATCGCGACCGAGGACGTTCCCGCAGGTACGTACGATTCTTTCACATTCAAGATCGACGATCTGGAAGGCGATGACGATGACGAGGACGACGATCGCGCGCGATCACCGGAATTGTTGAATCAGATGCGCGCAGCGTATCCGAATTTTCCGAGTCGCGCGAGTCTCGTCGTGAAGGGAACCAAGGATGGTCAGCCGTTCACCGTTTATTTCCGGTCGAAGATCCGGATTACGCAGACAATCTCACCGCCGCTCACTGTTCCGGGCGATGAGACATTGACGGTAACGATCGATCCCAGTGCGTGGTTCAAACTCGGCGCGCAGGTGCTCGACCTCGCAGCATTGAACGGTCAGCTCATAGAGCTGGGAGATCATTTCTCGAGCGGCGTTTCGGGAACGCGCCATGGCAGGCACTAGTCAGGAACTGACTACCCGAGTTGTCGTATGGCCGGCGAACCCCGTCGGCCATACACTTTAACGAATCATCGCTCCACAATTACCAGGAAGCGCGAATCCCGCCAGAACAGCTTCGGATCATGAATGACGAGCTTGCCCTTGATGCGACTCAACGGCATATCGGCTGCACCACTCGGATTCTGACTTGTGAGCACCCTGTAAGTTGCAGACGCATTGGGCAGATCGATCACTGTATCCGCGCTCATCCTCAGGGGCATGAACGACTCTGGCTTGAATGGAAGAACAGGAACGAGCGTCTCACCAATGGTCAAAACGCCACCGCGCTTGCGAACGATTCCGCGATTTCTCAGATCCTTTGAGCTGCCCACCGCAACGTAAACGCTTTCCTGCCTCTCGATATTCTCGTTCAGTGCAGTCTGAAGCGTTGCGGCCTGGCTCTCGTTCGCCTTGCTGACTTGCGAGAGTGAATCGAACGATGCGGCCATCCGCTGTATCTCGACTCTCTGGCGATCGCTCATCTCCGTGAGCTGAGTGACGGTTGCCTTCAGGGCCGCGATATCTGCCAGTCTCGACTTGTTGACAGCACCTGACTTTCGCGCCTCGGTTTCCAGCTCGTCAATTCTCGTTGCCATGGAATCCAGCGAGTGCCGCAACGCGCGTGCTCTCTGAAGCAGATCGCGGCGACGCTCTCTATCGTCCACCAGGCCCTCCCGGCCTTTGGAATCGCTCGAGGTCCGCAACACGCTATCGAGCTCATTCACCATG
>DATEDH010000154.1:0-7788 GCA_035281765.1 Gemmatimonadaceae bacterium | reverse complement strand
GCGCGCGAGGGCCGCGCTTCACACGATGCGCTCAAATCTCTAGAAAAGGAACATTTCCTCACGCGTGGCAACCCATTCCAAGCGTTCGCCGCTTATGCTCTATACGTGGGTCTTTGCAAGAATGGCGATACTGAACGGGCTACACGCCTTCTAACCGAGTACTTGGAGAGCCACCGCCGAGAGAAGTGGGCAGCGCCTAGTCATCTTTTAGAAGGCCTAGAAAGATTGAGTGCAGCAAGGCGCCTTAATCATGCTCGTACAACGAGCTTAGCTAGCTAGCCGCGACGTGTTGGGGGTCTTGCGGCGCTCTTGTTCCGCAATCGCGGGCTTAAGCGGAAGGTCCTGATCGAACAGCTTTGGATAAATGGCGCTGTTCAGCAGCTTATCGCAGATATTTGGATCGAACTGTCGACCACGCAGTTTCTCAAACTCACTTCTGACCTGCGCCTCCGTAAGCGCAGCACGGTACGGGCGATCAGTAGTCATGGCATCGATCGTGTCGGCGAACATGATGATGCGTGAAGCGAGGGGGATCTGCTCTCCCACCAGACCGTCGGGATAGCCAGTCCCATCCCAGTTTTCATGGTGGTGGCGAATCGGCGCAACGACGTCGCTCAGTTGCGACACGGTGCGCGCCAGTTCCTCACTCTTGATCGGGTGAGTCTGCATTATCGCATTCTCTTCCGCTGTCAGCCGCCCTGGCTTGCTGAGAATAGGGGCGAAAACTTCGTGAATCTTGCCAACGTCGTGAAGAAGCGCCGCCACCGCGACTCGTTCAACTTGACGCTCACGTAGACCAATTGCTTGCGCAATCAACCGAGCGTTACGAGACACGCGTCTCGAGTGGCCTGACGTGTATGGATCGCGTGCTTCGATCGCAGCGACCATCAACTGGAGGAGTTCCTGGTTTGTTTGCTCCAGTTGCCAGTTGACTTTGTTAATGTGACGATATCCTACGGCTAGGATCATGAACCCAATCGCGCCGACAGGACCGACGTACACGTAAAGGAGAGCAAGTACATATACGAAAGGCAGAGTTAGCAAGTCTGCAATGACTGTAACTCGCGCACCGCCCCACCATGTCTCAAAAAAGCTTTTGCCTTCGCTGATGGAGATTGCGCCAGCGAGTGCGCTCGTGTGTAAGAACGCAAATGCAGCAAGTGCTACCGCAAACGCGGCATAATTCACACGAGTTGGTTGCGCCAAGGGTGCACCACCCATGTAGCGATATGCGAGGATAGCACATGCAACCCAAAACATCGCTTGCGCAACATTGAAGATTCCCTTGATTGGAACCCTGCGCGCAGCTGCCTCAACGACGACGGTCGCAGCTCCAAGGCACGCGACGGTGATCCAACTTGGAGCGACAATAACCGAGGCGAGCATTGGTAGAAACGCGATTGATCCCGTTTCGCGGCGCGCGCCCTTCTTGTACGCAGCTAAACCGCTAACGAGGGCCAACAGCGCAAACCAAACAGCCGCCTTTAGAGAAGTCCGAGTAAGCTCAGGCGCGAGTCGATAGACCCAAGCAAAAGTTGCTGATGCGAGAAGCACCAGACTGGTTACGTAGACTCGGATGCGAATAGACATAAGTCGAATGAAAACCCCCCACGCCTCAAATCAGGTCCATGCGCCGTGATCTGCCAGGCTAAGGATTCCGTTGATAAGAGCAGCAAGAAATGCCATTTCGCGTCACCTCCCGGGTACTGTCTGTCGTAGCTCGGCGCTCGCTCCGCTACGCATCGGTTGGCTCAGCTCATGTTACTTGTCTTGCCCGCTCGACTCCGCTCAATCTGAGGGAGGGGGTTTTTTAGTCCGCGATGTCCTCACACAAAAAGGTTCGTATCACAGTTCACTAGACAACTGCGTTACTACTTCCATGCTTATTCGTTTTACCTGCAAATCCTCAGTTGTGCTCTATCCAGCGATTCGTCGCATCGAGAACCGCAAGCACTCCCGCTGATTCAGCACTCTCTCTCATCTCCACACTGCCAGTCAGAACTTTATTGTCCCGACCCGACCGCACACTCACAGCAACAAAAACAAACGTGCGATCGAACGCGTCAAACACCTTCACTCCCTGAACACCAAGCTGACCCTCTCGATTGTCAGCCGACGCTATCGCAAGCAACGTAGCCCGCGCCGCAAGCTCGACTCTCGAACGATCGCCCTCGATGCCCAGAGCTTCGCCGATGAATGACGCACTACCCTTCCGTAACGTCACTCTGCACGAAAGTCCCTTCGACCTCGACCCGCGAACCTCCACATCCTCGAAATAGAGCCGCCGCGCAAATGGTCCCGTGCGCGGCGCCTGAGTGCCAGTAACCTGGCCCTCCTGCGGCTCCGCCACCGGCGGTGGCGTCGACGCCGCCGCCCTGATCTCAGGCTCCATTAACTTCGGCTTCGTTTCACTGGTAGTCGCTACAGATATCTTCCGATGATCGATCCGCATCGCAAGATGCGCTATTAAAGCACTCTCGATATTCCTCACCATCTGCTTCGGCGTAAGCTCCGAAGTGGTAAGAACATGTATCTGATCTATCGAGCCACTATCACCAGCTATAATCCGCGCCGAAATCACTCCAGGCAGCGTGAGAATCAGCTCTTCCGCTCGCTTGATCGGGAGAACACTGCCCGCTATCGGTGAAGTCACGTCTATCCTTTTCGGGTGAGCCTATACCACCTAACGAGAAACGGGCAACAATATGAGAGGCCAGTTGTTTTTAATCAAGAAAAATCACCGCGCCGGAATCCCGTAGTCCCTCAGCTTCCGATACATCGTGCGCTCACCTATCCCCAGAATCTCTGCGGCTTTTCTACGGTTGCCCTTCGTTTCAGCCAAAGCGGCAGTTATCGCCGTCTTCTCGATCTCCGCCATCGTCATCCCGGGACGAATTGTAAGCGTCACCGGAACCGGCCCCTTACCCGGCGGCTCCAATGCACTCACAACGCCTGGACTTTCCACAAACGTATTGTTTTCCAGCACGTTGCTCGCAATCACACGCTGATTCGATGAGCCCCCATGTAATTGCGCGGTAACATTCGCCTGCACCGCACCCATCTCGTTCACACGCGCACGCATCTCCTCGATCTGAAGCTTCAACTCCACCAGACTGCGCACGATGAACTCCATCTCACGACCATCCGCCTGCATCGATCCGCGAATTACCGGACCAACATGCACCGGCAGAAAACGCGAGCTCCCCCCTTCACGTATCTCGCGCGGAATATCATCAGCAGTTATCTCACGACCCGGCGCAAGAACAACCATGCTCTCCACGAGATTGCGCAGCTCCCGCACATTTCCCGGCCACGCATAACTCGACAGTATCTGCATCGCCTCGGCAGATATCCCGTGAAACGGCCTGTCATGACGCGCTGAGAATTCCTTCACGAACTGCCGTACAAGCAGCGGTATGTCGTCGGGCCGCTCCCGGAGCGGCGGCAGATACATGGAGAGAACGTTCAACCGATAATACAAATCGGACCTGAACCATCCCTGCTCGACACGCTGCCTCAACGGCTGATTGGTCGCGGCAACAACACGCACATCGACCTTGATTGGATTCACCCCGCCGACACGCGTGAGCTCCCTCTCCTCCAGAACTCGCAGCAATCTCACCTGGGTCTGCGGCGGAATCTCACCGATCTCGTCGAGAAAAATTGTCCCGCCATTGGCAAGCTCGAATCTTCCAAGCCGCCGCTCAGCGGCACCGGTAAACGCGCCCTTCTCATGGCCGAACAGCTCACTCTCGACGAGCGTCTCCGCGAGCGCCCCGACGTTCACCGCGATGAACGGCTTGTTTCGACGCGGACTCAATCGATGAATACCGCGCGCGACAAGTTCTTTTCCGGTGCCGCTCTCACCCTCGATCATCACGGTGCTCGACACCGGAGCCATCTGCTCGATCTTCACGAGCACTTCACGAATAGCATTCGATTGACCAATCAATCCAGTCACTTCGACGAGACGCTTGCGGTCGAGCGCTCGCTTCACGATGTCCACAAGATCCTGCGTTGCAACCGGCTTCGCGTAAACGTCTACAAATCCGAACTGCTTCAATCGCTCGCGCAGCTCCGCATCATCTACATCGGCGAGCCCGATCACTGACACGCCTTCCCACAGCTGCTCGCGCACGAGCTGAATGTTGTTCGTGTCGGCAATCGCACCGGTAAGCACGATCACATCAGGCTTCGATCGCTTGATCTCCCGGCGTATGTCGTCGAGCGGCGAAACCATCACGGTCTCGATGCCTGCCTGTTCCAGCGCCGCATTCAATCTCACCGCGCACTCGACATCGGTAAGAGTGATCAGCGCCTTCATGCGCGCGCCTCATCGTGCGATGTTTTTCCGCGCACGACATCAACCGCATGATCGACTATCGACTCGAACACTGAGAGGGAATCCTTCACCCCGCCAGGCGATCCGGGAAGGTTTACTATCAGCGTGCTGCCTCTCACTCCTGCAACACCGCGTGAGAGCGCAGCGCGCGGAAATTTTTCAAACGACGACGCGCGAAACAGCTCGGATATCCCGGGCGCTTCACGCTGAATTACCGCAAGCGTTGCCTCAGGCGTGACATCGCGTGGTGACAATCCGGTTCCCCCCGTTGTCAGAACGAGATCGACGCCCGATGAATCGCACCATCTGCACAAGACCGGTGCAATCTCCGACGTTTCATCCGTCACGCTCAGCGACTCTGCCACTTCGTAGCTGCGCGATGCGCACCAGTCAGCGATTGCTTTCCCCGACAGGTCTTCGCGCGTTCCCTTCATGACTGAGTCAGACACTGTAAGAATCGCGACGCGCATCTTATAAGTGCGTGCCTTCCTTATAGAACGGAGTCTTCTCGACAACAGCGGGAATCCGCTTTCCGCGAATCTCTATCTCGAGTGCACTTCCCGGAGCGGCGCTCTCAGCAGGCACATATGCGGTTCCAATCGGAATGTTGAGACTCGGACTCATCGTTCCACTTCGCACGTCACCACTGCGCTCGCCGTTCACATACACGGGATATCCATGGCGCGGGAATGCGCGCTCACTCGTCGTGAATCCAACGAGCTTTCGCTTTAGACCTTTTTCCTTCTGCTTTACAAGAGCATCACGTCCCACAAATTCGCCCTTCTTGAGCTTCACGAGCCACTGAAGATTCGCCTCGAGCGGCGTCGTCGTGTCGTCGATGTCGTTGCCGTAAAGCGCCATCCCCATTTCCAGACGCAGCGAATCACGCGAGCCAAGCCCCGCCGGCTTTACGCCGAGATCCGTGATCGCATTCCAGACAGTGACGGCGTCCTTGTTGGGGAAATACAGCTCGAACCCATCTTCACCGGTATATCCGGTGCGTGAGATCAGAATCCCGTCGATACCGGCAACGGCGCCACGCGTAAAGTGATAGTACTTCACCTGCGACAAATCTGAATCGGTGAGCTTCTGTAGAATCTCGGCCGCCTTCGGACCCTGAAGCGCGAGAAGCGCAGTTGCGTCGCTAACATCCTCGAGCGTTGCATCGAACTTCGATATCTCCTTCGAGATGTGCGCGAAATCCTTCTCCGCATTCGACGCGTTCACGACCATCATGATGTGATCGGCGTCGCGATAAACCAGGCAATCATCCTCGATCGTCCCTCGATCGTTCAAGATCGTCGAGTAATGCGCCTGGCCAATCGCGAGTGCAGCAACGTCGTTAGTCGTCACGTAATTCACGAACTCGACTGCCTGCGATCCTCGAACGATGAACTCACCCATGTGGCTGACATCGAACAGTCCGGCTTCCCGGCGAACTGCATTGTGTTCCGCCGTTATGCCAGTAGGGTATTGGACAGGCATCAAATAGCCGGCAAATGGCACCAGCTTGGCGCCGAGTGCGGCGTGGGTATCGGTCAGCGGGGTGCGCTTAAGTGTCTCTGTAGTCTCGCTTTGCGCCATCGATAGGGCTCCAATCAAATGACCCGGAGCAGCATCGCCCCGGGTCAGTCAATATGGCAGATTCGAGCGTGGATTGTTACCGGTCGGCCAGCTCTCCGCCACCGATGGTGCGAGTCTCGCCGATATCCGGTGTCGACCCGGTAACCATGCCCTTAAGTACCTCCCACAGAATCAGAGGCCTCGGCTTGTCGTTCTTCATGTAGACAACCGAGTCGGCATCGACAAAGATCAGCGTCAGGCGCGGATCATCAGGTCCGCCGTCCTTTGCGCCGCCCTCATCGCCGAACCACGCCTTCCAGTCAGGCTGGTACAGGTCGCGGATGCGCTTGCGATCCCTGACAATCCGCGCAACTCCACTCACAGAAACCCACTCGCGCGACTTCATATTGTAGTACGAGCAGTTCACGTGCGGATCCATCAGCAGATCGTCGAGCTTGTGCGTCTCGGCGTCGGTCACGAACCAGAGATCGGTGCCGGTGATGCGCTTTTGAGTCGCCATCGGGCGGGAGACGAGATGACCATCGTGCCGTCTCGTCGTGAACATTGCTGTCTCGATTCCGTCGATGAGCTTGTCCAGCTCTTCGAGCTTTTTCTGTGTGGTTGCCATGCCTTCCATACTTGCAGAAGGCATGCCGACACCAGGCGCTTGTGACTACGTGATCGAGACTCGCCCGATTGTGTTCGCCATGATCGCCTTCTGGATGTGCAGGCGATTCTCGGCTTCGTCCCACACGACACTTTGAGGCCCATCGATCACTTCTGCACTCACTTCCTCACCGCGATGGGCGGGGAGGCAATGCATGAAAATCGCGTCCTGCTGCGCGCGCGACATAAGAGCCTCGTCGACGATGTAACCCTTGAACGCTTTCTCTCGAATCGCCTGTTCTTCTTCCTGCCCCATCGAGGCCCACACATCCGTGTTGACGACGTCGGCTCCTTCGACCGCTTCAGCAGGATCGCGCACGACACGAACGTTCGCGACGGACTTTGCTCTCTCCAGAATGGCGCTGTCGGGCTCGTATCCCTCAGGACATGCGAGAGTCAGATCGAATCCCAGGCGATACGCTGCGTTGATCCAGGAGTTCGCCATGTTGTTGCCGTCGCCAATCCACGCAACCTTGCGACCGTCCATCGACCCAAGGTGCTGACGAATCGTGAGGATGTCGGCGAGGATCTGACATGGATGCAGCAGATCGGTCAAGCCGTTGATCACCGGAACGTCCGCATATTTTGCGAGCTCTTCAACTTCAGAGTGTGCGAATGTGCGGATCATGATGCCGTCCACATAACGCGACAGCACGCGCGCCGTGTCAGCGATCGGCTCACCGCGGCCAAGCTGCACGTCGCGTGGCGAGAGGAAAAGCGCGTGCCCGCCAAGCTGCCAGGTTCCAACTTCAAATGAGACACGCGTGCGAGTGGACGACTTCATGAAGATCATCGCGAGCGATTTTCCAGCGAGCGGCTTGTCAGCGTACTTGCCGCTCTTCATCGACTCGGCGAGCTCGAAGAGTCCATTCAGCTCTTCGCGTGAATAATCGGGAATCGCGAGAAAATCGCGGTGCGCTCGTTCACTCATAGGTTCGTTGTCTGGGAGCTACAGAATGTAACGTCTCAGGTCTTCGTCTTCGACGATTGCCTTGAGGCGATCAGTGACGAGCGACCGGTCGACAGTGATGTCCTTCGACCCATCGGGCAAATCGTAGAGGACCTCTTCCAGCAGCGTTGTCATCACAGTGTGAAGACGACGTGCGCCAATGTTCTCCATCCTGTCGTTCACATGCGCCGCGATTCGCGCGATTTCTGCGATGCCGTCAGGCGTGAACGTAAGCTTCGCACCCTCTGCTTCGACGAGCGCCGCATAC
>DATEDH010000153.1:0-7123 GCA_035281765.1 Gemmatimonadaceae bacterium | reverse complement strand
ATCGGCCCCGGTTTGAATTGAAAGGGGTGAGCCAGCCGGACCATCGTCCGAAGCGCAAGCCCGGAGTGATCGTGATGTTGGGAACGATCGTGAGATAATCCTGCAGGAAAACGCCGAGGTTCTCGACGTCAGAGTTCACGTGCATGTCGCCGCCCCATTCACTGGCTACTTCGAGCCAGCTCGGAGCATCTGTCGGATCGACTGTTCCGGTTGCGGGATTGACGTACGGCAGCCACGTCAGACCACCATTGCGGGTACGGTCGGCTTTCCAGTAACCACGATTGTATTCGATGCCCAGCGCGATTTTGTTCTCACCGCGCCCAAGACCATGCTGCTTTTTCCATGTGACGTTGCCTCCTATGCTGCGAGGCTCGACACGCAACGCAAAAGGTGCGTTCTGATACACCGGCTGCCGTCCGCGAGTAAAGATGCGAAGGCCGGGAATGCTGTCACCTTCATACCCCAGCCGGCTCTCGCGTGAGTCGAATCCGGCAACACGTGCGTCGAGAGAGCTTGTAGCGTTTGCGTGCGCCCATGCCAGCTCGTAGAAAGTCGTCGGAGATGAAACCTTGAGCGCGCCGGCTGGATCATCGAGACCGTTGAGATCGGCATGCTCGATTTTGCCATCGGTACGACTTACGAGCGCGTCAACTCGATCTGTCGCGCCGGGTCGATAGGTGAGCTTTGCGATGCCTCGCTTGTCACGAAATTCCTGCTGCACTGGTCGCGTATCGTCGAGGGCGACGGTTGTAAGATCCGGGACAGCAACATCTCTGTTGAGCAGCAGACCGCCGACAAAATAGAACAGCCGGTCTTTCACGAGAGGACCAGACATCTCGCCGCTCACTTCCTGCCGCTTGCTTTGTTCTGCGCCCTCTTCATTCGGCTGAATGTTCGTGCCGGTGAGCGAAGGACTTATGACGTTGGCGCGAAGCGTTCCCCGCCAATCGTTTGTGCCCGTGCGAGTGACAGCGTTGATAATGCCGCCCTGAAAATCTCCATACTCGGCGCCTGCGCCGAGTCCGCGCACCTCGAGCGCTTCGATCCAGTCGATGCTCGGTGAAAGGAAATCGCCGCCAGTGCCCGGATGATTTACCGAGACTCCGTCGAGCTTGTAGTTGTTTGTCGCGTCATTGGCGCCGCCCCACACAAAGCCCTTCGCAGCCCCGGGAACGAGGGAGATGAGACTGTTCGCATCGCGTCCCATCGGAACGAGCTCGACATTCGCCACTTCGAGACGCCGCGCAATTTCCGTCGTGGTCGCGTCGATCGACGTCGGAGTGACGCGCACTTCCACAGTCGAGAGCTGCGTCGGTGACGCCGTGAGAACGATGCGTACTTCAGTCGTCTGGCCGCTGATGATTCGCAGAGACTGCAGATTCCCTTCGCGGAATCCAATCCGGCGCGCATTCACACGATACAATCCGGGCTCGAGTCCGCGAATCCGAAAGTTTCCCTCGGTGTCCGAAGTTGCCGATTGCGGCTGGGTTCCATCGTTGCGCGAAACCTGGACAGTTGTCTGCCCTGCGGACTTTCCATCCTCTGTAACTACTGTCCCTGCAAGATCTCCCGTGGTGACTTTTTGTCCTTCGAGTGGAGCGGTTGTGACTGAGACTGCGATTGCTGCTGCGGCGATTCGAACGAACAGAGCAGAATTCATTCAGCCATCCTTGTTGGGTTTGATGAAAACGTATGGCCGCGCGCGCGCACCATCAATGGCGGTGGGATACGGCGAACATCACGATTTTCGGATCCCCCGGTTAATTTGTTCAGTTCATACTACGATTTGCCTTTCATCGGGGAGACGATGATTCGAACTCTTGCTGGCTGTTTGTGCCTCACGCTTTTCATGACGGCGTGCGAGGGCGCGGGAACCGCGAATACCGATTCAGCTGCGTCAGCATCGGGCCAGGGCAGTGACATGCAGCGCCGCATGTCGGAGTACACGACTGTGAAACTCTCGGCGGACACGTCCACTTTGACTGCAAAGGAAAAGCAGATGATCCCTCTGCTCATCGACGCGGCCAAAGCGATGGATCCAATCTTCTGGGAGCAGACGTACGGCTCGCGTGATTCGCTCTTTGCGTCGGTCAAGGACGAGGGTATCCGGCGCTTCATAGACATCAATTACGGTCCCTACGACCGCCTGAATGAGAATGAGGCATTCATTCCCGAGATTGGTCCGCGGCCACCGGGAGCCAATCTTTATCCGAAGGACATAACCAAGGAAGAGTTCGAGGCAGCGCTCGCCAAAGGTCCCAAGGCGCACGCGGATTCGCTTAAGGATCTGTACACGCTCGTGCGACGCGGGCCTGACAGCTCACTCATCGCGATTCCGTATCATGTCGCTTTCAAGGCGCAGAACGAAATCGCTGCAGCGAAATTGCGCGAAGCGGCAAAGCTCGCTGAGGATCCCGGACTCAGGAAGTATCTCGAGCTCAGGGCCGAGGCAATTCTCACCGATGATTACCAGGCAAGCGATCTCGCGTGGATGGATATGAAGAACAACACCATCGATGTCGTGATCGGGCCGATCGAGACGTACGAGGATGAGCTTTACGGATACAAGGCAGCCAACGAAGCGTACGTGCTCATAAAGGACAAGGCGTGGAGTCAGAGACTCTCACGGTATGCGGCAATGCTTCCCGCGCTTCAGCGCGGCATTCCAGTCGCCGATCAGTACAAGCGCGAGAAACCGGGAACTGATTCCGATCTCAACGCATACGACGCCATCTATTACGCGGGCCAGGCGAATTCAGGCGCAAAGACAATTGCGATCAACCTGCCGAACGACGAAGAAGTTCAGCTCAAGAAGGGAACGCGCCGCCTGCAGCTCAAGAATGTCATCCAGATCAAGTTCGATCGAATTCTCATGCCGATTGCGCAGGAGCTGATCGACGAGGATCAGCTCAAGATGCTGAACTTCAACGCGTTCTTCGAGAACACGATGTTCCACGAGGTTGCCCACGGACTCGGCATCAAGAACACGATCAACGGCAAGGGAACCGTTCGCACAGCGATCAAGGAACGGTCCGGCGCCCTCGAAGAAGGGAAAGCCGACATTCTCGGTCTTTACATGGTTCAGAAGCTGAACGAACAGGGTGAGCTGAAGGGAGAGGACGTCCGCTCGAATTATGTGAGCTTCCTTGCGAGCCTTTTCCGCTCGGTGAGATTCGGCGGAGCAGATGCTCACGGCCGCGCTAACATCGCTGCGTTCAACTTCCTTCAGCAGCAGGGCGCGTTCATGCGCGACTCAGCGACGAACAAGTATCGCGTTGACTTCCCGAAGTTTCAGGCAGGAATGAACGCGCTGAGCGAGAAGATTCTCACTCTTCAGGGCAACGGAGATTACGAAGGTGTAGGCGCGTTCCAGCAGCAGTACGGAACGATTTCACCGGAACTTCAGAAGGATCTCGACAGGTTGAAAACAAAGGGCATACCCGTCGACATCGTATTCGATCAGGGAGGCTGATCAGCCGGTATTGCGAAGCCCCTGCGCAATTCCGCTGACCGTGGTCGCGAGGATCGATTCGATTTCCTCGCGGCCACGGTCTTCTTTTTTCACTTCGCGTTTCTTTTTGAGCTGCGATATCTGAATCACCGATAACGCGTCGACATAAGGATTGCGCAGCGCAATTGCAGTCTGCAGAACCTGATTGTCATTGAGAAGCTCGTCTACGCCGCGGATACGAAGTATCGTCTGAACGGTAAGATTGAATTCCTCGATCAGCTGCTCGAGAAGCGAAATGTCGCCGCCGAGTCTCTCCACGTAAGCGCGCGCAATTTCTATATCTGCTTTTGCGCAGACCATGTCGATGCGCGCGAGCAGATCGTCGAAGAACGGCCACGACTTCGTCATCTCACGCAATAGCTCCAGACCGCCTGGTTCATCTGCAGCCTCCGAGAGCGCAGTCCCTGCGCCGAGCCATCCAGGGAGCATGAGACGATTCTGCGTCCAGCCGAACACCCACGGAATCGCGCGAATGCCTGTAATTCCTGAGCCACCACCGGGGCGATACGAGGGCCGCGATCCGAATCTGGCAGACGCGAGCTCCTCGATTGGACTCGCGCGCTCGAACATTTCGAACAATCTCGGGTCATCGTGGGCAAGTTTCTTGTACGCTTCGTTCGAGCGACGTGAGAGCTGCTCCATCTTCGCGCGGAATCGTTCGACCGTTGCGGCTGAGACATTGTCACGCCAGTCAGTGAGCTCCTGAAGCAGAACTCCCGACAGATTCACCTCCAGAGTTCGCTCGGCGATCGGCGACAAACCGAACTGCTGCGATATGATCTCGCCCTGCTCGGTGATCTTGATATCGCTGTTGATCGTGTCCGGGGGAAGCGCAGCAATTGCTCGATATACTGGCGACCCCCCGCCTCGGCCAACGCTGCCGCCCCGCCCATGAAAGATTCTCAGCTTTACGCCAGCTTCGTCGAAGATCGGCGCGAGCGTCTCCTGCGCCTGATACAACGCCCATGACGACGACAGAATTCCCGCATCCTTATTGGAATCGGAGTACCCGATCATGACTTCCTGCCTCGACCCTCGTGCATCGAGCTGACGTCTATACTCGGGATCATCGAGCAGCTGCTTCATCACATCCGGCGCGTTTTCCAGGTCTTCGAGAGTCTCGAAAAGAGGAACCGCGTCGATCGATGACCTTGGCGGAGACGCGTCGAGATCGACGAGCCCTGCTTCCTTCGCCGTGCGTACAATGCGCAGCATATCGTCCGCCGTGTGCGTCATCGAGACGATGTAAGTGCTGGCAGCGCGTTCCCCTAATTCATCCTGAATTACTTTCGCTGTGTTGAGAGTCTCCAGGACTTTGTCCGATTCGACGTGATCACGGAGATCCATCATCAGCCCGTGAAAACCGTGCGCCCGAAGAAGCGACAACAGCGGGTCGATCAGGTTACGGCGTGACATGTCCGCGCCAGCTTGCACGAGCGCATCTCTTATGAGATTCAGGTCGCGCTCCAGCTCGGCCGCATTTGCGTATGCTGCATCGTCACGCGCATCAGTGTCGCCCGCATCGTGCGCGGCAATCACCCGTCGTGTTGCGTCAAGTCGCGCAGCGATCAACGTAGCTTTCATTCTGACCGGCTCGTCGGCATTGCGCTTCTTGTTCGCTTCCCACACTGAAGGAAGAACTTTCCTGTCAGCTTCGATCGAAGCGAGCAGCTCGGCCGGGACAGGACTTATCTCCGCAGACATCGACAGCCGGAGAACCAGCTCTTCCACGGCATAGTGGTATCGGCCGAGTATTGCGTAGCTCGCGCGACGTGCGGCGGCGATCGACGTTTCAGGTGTCACGAATGGATTGCCGTCACGATCACCGCCAACCCACGTGCCGAGGCGGATCGTTGGAGTTACACGCGATCCATCTGCAGGCGCACCGAATACATCTTCATATGCGGTAGCAAGCGCATGAGTCGCCGACGCGCTCGCATCGAGCAGCCGCGTCTCGAAGTACCACAGCACTGTGCTGACCTCATCTCCGACAGTTGGTCTGTCCTGTCTGACTTCTGATGTAAGCCACAACAGCTCGACTTCAGTGTCGACTGCTTCATCGAGCTGACGCAGCTCGTGAGAGACACCCGCATCATCTCGTGCAAGAAGCAGATCAGCAACGCGAGCCTGGAGGGCGAGAAGTGTTCTCCGTGTGGATTCAGTCGGATGCGCAGTCAGAACCGGGCGCACTTCGAGAGAATTCACTGCGTCGGCAACTCTGTCCGCAGAAAGGCCGAGTGACTTGAGACGCTCCATTGTCCACAGGGCGGAGGCGGGCTGTGGCGTCGATTCGCCGTCGCGCATGTAACTGCGCCGCCGTCTGACACGGTGCACTTGTTCCGCAGTGTTTATCAAAAGAAAGAACAGCGTGAATGCACGAGCTGCAATTGCCGACAATTGCGGCGAAAGGGCGTCCACCGATTCGATGAGGTCGTCGAGCGACTTGGCTCCAGGCTCATTGCGCCGCCGCGCTCTGCATTCGCGGCGCAGACTGTCCACGACAATGAATGCATCTTCTCCTTCAAGCCGCTCTATGACCTGGCCGAGTGCGGCACCAAGACGGCGCACGTCGTCGTGAAGGGGAATGTCCTCGGGTCTCACATCATCGTACGCCGGAATGCGCTCGCCGCGCTCAGCCACCGAGAATTATCTCCGACAATTCGGGGAATGAGCTGACGACATAATCCGCGCCGCTCACTACCGCATCGCGGGTCACGAAACCGGTGAATGCCGCAAATGCATCGGCAGCATCCTTCATTGCAAGATCTGTCATGCCGTCTCCAACTGCGAGAAGCGGGCGAGGAAGGTTCAATTTGCTCAACAGAGTCCGCTTGCCCTGTGCTGTGTACAGAGGAGATGAGTTGTCGAATCGCAGAAATGCATCGCGCTCATCGAACTCGACTTCGAGAGCATTCACGCTGTCTCGTAGAAAGCCGAGCTCTTTTGCCATCGGAATGATTGCTTCGCGCAGGCCGCCGCTTATAAGCACAACGTTCACACCCGCCGAGCGCCATCGCTCGATCTCGCGTTTCGCGTCCGGGGCGAGTGCTTCGCTGTAAGCGGTCGAAAGCTGCTGGAGCTCTGATCGTGTCGGCGCAACGAGAGTAAGGCGATGCCCGTACAGATCTTCGAGTGGTATCTCTCCGCTCATCGCCCTGTCGGTCGCGCTCGCAACCTGATCAGCGACGTCGGCGGTTCTGAGCTTCGCGAGCCAGTCGATTCCCTCGATGCCACACAGCGTGGAATCAACATCGAGAGCGACCGACAGAAATCGCGCCCCCATCAGAAGATGTTGCCGGGCGCGAAGATCCCGCGCGGATCGAGCGTGTTCTTAAGCGCCTGCATGACACTTCGCTGCTTGTCGTTCATCTGCAACGGCATCCAGTGACGCTTGAGCTTTCCCAGTCCATGCTCGGCGGAGACAGTTCCGCCCATTGCTATCACCGAATGCAGAGTCTCCTCGACAGCCGCATTGATGCGAACGAGCATCTCCTCATTCTCGGCGATGAAGTTCTGATGAGGATGCCCGTTGCCAGCGTGGCCATAGGTGACAGGCTTTGGCGCGCGGTGCCGCGCTATTGCCTGTTCAGAAAAGGCGAGTGCCTCACCGAG
>DATEDH010000152.1:0-6081 GCA_035281765.1 Gemmatimonadaceae bacterium | reverse complement strand
CGAGACCCATGCTCGCTGAGTGATACGTGCGGAGCATGTTGCCGAGCGCGGCGAGCGTGACGCCATCGTGATGGACGATGCCGTTTGCTATCAGCATCTCCATGAAAAGCGGACTCTTGTAGATGCGTCCCCACACAACTCCCGCAGTCCACGTTCCGAACCAGGCACTTCCTGCGAGAAGCAGTATTGCGCGCAGGAACGAAGTGCTCATGACCCATCTGACCAGCACCACAGCAAACGCAGCTGCGCCAACTATCGTGAGCGGAATCGACGGGCTCGACGTCATGCCAACAGCAAGCCGGCCGAATGCTGCGATCAAAGCGAAGGTGATCGTCCACAAGAACGAATACGTGCGATACCACTCGGTCTCGCGATCCCTCCTGGCAAGCGCGCCGGAGAGGACGACAGGAACGTTGATGAGAATCAGCGCAACGCCGATCGAGCTCACGATCGGAACGAGCGGAGTCTCAAAACCGATTCGTGCCAGCCAGTATATGACTCCGAGTACGATCGCTACGACGGACGAACCGACCGCGACAGGAAGCAAGCTCGCTAGAACCCCGTCGAGCGCCCGACTATGTAAAGCGGGCGCTGTTTGACTTCGTCGTAAATGCGGCCGATGAACTCACCGATGACGCCAAGGCAGATGAGCTGCACGCCGCCCAGGAACAGGATTACGACAATCGTCGATGCCCATCCCCGTGGGAGATTGGAGTGACCGAACAATCGCTCGCCGATGAAATAGAGCAGAAGCATGAGGCTCACCATCGACGCGAGGAAGCCGAAGTACATGGCGAGTCTGAGCGGAGCTTTCGACAGTGCAAGAATTCCATCTACCGCCAGGCCAACCATTCGGCGGAATGGATACTTCGTCTCGCCGGCAAATCTCGCCGGCCGCTCGAACATGATCGCCGTCTGACGGAATCCGAGCCATGCCCGCAATCCGCGAATGTACCGGTTGCGCTCCGGCATGGCGTTCAGGAGGTCGACGATCTTTCTGTCCATGAGACAGAAATCGCCCGTGTCCGGCGGAACCTCGACGTCGGTCAACCTGCGCAGCAGCCGGTAATAGATATAGTATGCGGCTTTTTTAAACGGATTCACGCCCTCGCGCCGCTTCTTCTGCGCGTACACCACATCGTATCCTTCACGCCACATCGCCATCATATCGTGTATCAGCTCGGGCGGATCCTGAAGATCGGCATCGATCACAACAATCACGCTGCCGGTGACCGAATGAAGCCCCGCCGTTACTGCTGCCTGATGCCCGAAGTTGCGGGAGAAATGCAGCGCCTTGAATCGCGGATCTGAATTGCAGATAGCATCGACCATCGTCCCGGTCCGGTCGCGACTGCCATCGTTGACGAACACGACCTCGAATGAGGGAATCGACGGGCCAAGCGCCTGGAGAAGACGCGAATGCAGCGCCTCGACCACGAGCTCTTCGTTATAAACGGGGACAACCACTGAAAGGAGCGGCCGCGACGAATCGAGCGCTTCCTCCCGCGGGGAACGTGGGATCGTCATCGCGGCGAAAGCTGGACTCTCTCCCCGCCTTGAGCAAGCGGCTGCATATACCAGATCACCCACTTACCGCCTTCAGCCTTTTTCGTCACCGCGTAGTGCTTCTCCAGCTCGGCGAATCGTTCATCGAAATGCAGCATCGGGGCATCCTTGCTGTGAATGAGCCACCCACCATGCCCCGTTCGTGAATTCCGGTCGAGATAAACCTCTCGTCGCCACGGCGGAAGCGATCCGATGATCTCATACGGTTTAGGCAGCCACGACCGATCGCTCAATGTTTTGCTGGAATCCCCATCGATCCAGGCAGGCAGAACCAGACGGCCATCGACGATGCGAACGAACGAATCCGTCTGCTTCGCTCCATTTGCGACCAGCAGCGCCTGAAGCGCAGGATCCATCGCGGGCAGCTGCTGGACGAGCTTGTGCGGCGCGAGCTGAGGAGTGCTCAGATCTTCGTAGAGCTTCGGGTGCCCGAGAGTCATCGCGATCGGAACGGCGAGAACCGGCACACTGGCCGCACGCACGTATAAATGCCACGGCC
The DNA here is from genome assembly GCA_035281765.1 of Gemmatimonadaceae bacterium. Classification (GTDB taxonomy): domain Bacteria; phylum Gemmatimonadota; class Gemmatimonadetes; order Gemmatimonadales; family Gemmatimonadaceae; genus UBA4720. The sequence continues at coordinate 4,016 of DATEDH010000152.1, read as the reverse complement.
GCCTCGCCGAATGCCTGATGAGAATCATGAGAACGGCCACCCCGAACAACAGCGACGGCGCGATGCTCAGCAAATTGGCGGGATGGCTCCGCGAGACGAAATAGCTCGCAAGTGCCCACGTGCCGCCCCACACGCCCGCTGCAACCGCAAGCCGGAAATCGCGCCAGTCTTCAACCAGAAACTGCACGACCACCGTCGATGCGATGAAAAAGATGAGCAGCAGATACCAGATCGATCCGTGTGTCTCGATCGGAAGAGATCCGAATCCGCCGCGACCATATAACAGCGCGAACTCGGTGTAACCGCCAATATCCGGCGGGATGCCGAGGACCATCCTGTAGACGATCCACACAATCGCGTAAAGCACCAGCAGCATCACGATCGGAGTCGCGATGTGCCGAATGAGACCGCGCGTGGTTCTGCGCTGAATCAGATAAACTGCAAACGCCGAGAACCAGATTGCCGAAGTGTAGACCGCAGTTTCGAACGACCACGCAACTGAACCGATCCAGATGATGTGTCCGACAATCGGGAATCCCGCACCCGGCTCATCGCGACCTTTCGAGTCGCGAAAAACGAGGAGCAGCCACCCGAGCATGACGAAGCACCAGAGAAACCTTACCGGACCGCCGGAGGGTGTCATCTGCGCAGGCAAGAGGAGCTCCGCGCTGCGAGGGCGAAAGAACAGCGTAGTGAATACGACGAAGAACGCGAGCAGGAGATTTCCAACTCCGCCGCGCAACCGGCGGAAGATGATGAACATGAGAACCGACACGATCGCGTATACGGCCGCCTGGTAATACCAGAACGATATCCACGCGCTTCCAGGCAGTGCCGCCGGAATCAGGATGCTCAGGAAACCGTATTGCGATGGGGTATCATGAAGAAGCCAGCCTCCCTGTCGAAGCTGTTCGATTGGCCCCACCCAGAATCCCCAGTGATAGAATTCCACCATCGGGTTGGTTCTGAAGCTGAACACGATGAGGATGAGAAGCAGAAATGCGGTCACGATGCGGAACGCCACGCCAGGCGCCGGCTTCACCTCCCTCGCATCCCCGAACCTCGGCAAACCTGTAATCGCAATCACCGTCGCAATGAGAATCGCGGCGACTCTCCACGGCGAGCCGATGAACCAGCTCGTTGCCCGCGTCCAATAGACCATTCCGCCCGCGCACATCCACGCGATGAACGCAACGACGCCGGTGACGATGAGCGGAACCAATCCTTCGAGCGGACGCTCGCTCATCACTTTGTAGGCACCCGGCGACATCAGCGACGTGATCACGGCGGGCACGATGGCGATTGCAGCGAGAGCGAGCCGGCCGTTTGCGAGATAGATAAACCCAAGCGTGAATGCTGCAGCGATGACGAACGCTTTCGCGACGATCGCCGCCTGTCCCTTGAAGAATCGCGTGAGAATCGTTGCGATGAGGATGCATACGACTGGAAAGCCGACGAGCATCGACATGTACACGGCCCACTCGATCGTCTCAGTCTGTCCCGAATGACCAAGTGCACGTATCGCGGCCGGTATGAGGTCGTAGCCCCATATGACGAACAGCGCCGCGGTCGATGCAATCCACAGCGGCTCGATACCCCTCGCGATCGCTGTGACGACTGGAGGAAGTGGCCGCTTCGTTGACGGGCTTGCGCCAGTCACGTCAGCCATCGACTGCCTTCAGGAGTCCAGCAGATACAAGCTTTGCGGCATTTTCCAGTGCCTCGTCGGCGCTGATTCCAATGTGCTCCGCGAGATCGATGAGGTCGCGCGTTCCATCGGCGTAGGCCAGAACGTTCGTCATGTCGCGCACCGAGTAGCCAGCGCCGCGAGTGCTGAGTGTCGGATAGAGCCCGCGCTTTCCGAGCTGCGGCTCGCACGGGGTTGTCGTCTGATATGTGTGATTGTGCTCGATCAATTCGATTGTCTTTCGAATCGCATCGAATCCGCCTTCGAGACCGGCTGGTGTAACGAGAGTGAGGTCGTCGAGCGACGTGTGATATTCGGGATAGCTGTTGTATCGGGTGCGCATGATCGATGCGACCGGAAGGCCGACACCGGGACTGCAATACTGCCGCTCGTCGCTGCCGCGATCGAGGTATGAATACTCGATAAAGTCCGGTGCGTGCTTTTTTAAAACCAGCTTCGCCGCGCGATCAGCAAGCGTGTTGCCTGCCCTCGAATGAAGTAGCGAGTACGCGCGCTCATCGCCAATGCACGTGACGACGTATCCCGCAGCGATGTTTTTGCGCATCTCCTCGAGATGCCTGCTGATATAGACAATCGCGCCGATTGTTTCAGGAACGAAGACGATGCGATAGCTGTAGCGCCTGTCAGCCAGCGACGATATCCAGCGCGCAAGGGCAGTCGTTACAACAGGCCCGGACAGCTCGTTGTTCGCCATCGACGGATGACAGATGTAAGTCGAGAGAAAGATTTCCTTTTCTTCACGGCCGGGTATGCGGATCTCACCGTACGTGAGCGAGCCGGGCTGGAGAGTGCTGTCGATTACGACGTGGTAACGACCTTCAGCGAGCGATTCGCGCTGCGCGTGCGGCAGACAGAATCCCCAGCGTCGAACGTAGTACGACGTGATATACGGAATCGCGCCCGGCTGGTCAGGAATCGAATGGAGATACGGCTGCAGCTCGGCCAGCGTCATCCATTCATCGACAGGAGTCGAATAGCCGACGACGTGAAGATTGTTGCGGCCAAAATCCACGAGCCGGTTGCCGTTCTCGTCTTCGATGTAAGCGCCGCGAATATTCCATTCATCGGGCACAGCCCAGTCGAACGCCTGCGTTCCCGACGGAATCTCATGAACCGTGAGCTCGGGGACGATCCGCTTGAGATACGCGAGAGTCTGCCTGACACCGTTGCCGGTGAGCGAGCGGCAGATCGGGAAAAGATCCTTCGCCCATCCATGCATCTCGACGCCGATCGATGGTGTCATGCCGATGTGCCTGCCGGTTCGGGAGATTCGAAGTCAGTGATGACAAAGCGGCGGCCGATCTCTTCGATTGCCGGCTCCGCCCATTTGCGCGTGTTCTCATCGAGCAGCGCAAAGCGATCCATTCTCATTGCGCTCACCCAAAGCTCGCACAGCCTGGGCGCCGATGCTGCAAGAATCTCCGGATAGTCATCGAGTCGCCGGCAGACGCCCGCATCCAGTGCTTCCTGAAGAAGCCGTGGCCAGTCGTAGTCGAGCCCGGTGCCGAGCGGTCTCACGTGATAGTTGAGCGATCCTTCGACGGACCTGCCATCCTGAAGCACGACTCTCCCGCGGAAAATCTTGTCGTACCGGTAAGCCGGTCCGCCCGCGACGCGCTCCGCGAAATGGACGAGGGTGTTGTAGTGAAACGTATCCCCGTAATAGAGGACGACACCGTCACGCCGGACAAGCTCGGCGAAAATCGACTCATCGCCGAACGGATCGGTATTCTCTCCCCACGATATCTCCGGTTGCCCACCGATACCGGCAACCGGGAAGATCGGTACGGGCGTGCGCCATTCGGCAACAGTGAGGCGAAACCGTTCCGGAATCGGCCCGAGCTGTGACTCACTGTTGCGAACGTCGAATACATGAGTGCGCGGGAAGTCGTAGTTGAAGGTGGGCAGCCAGAGATCGCGCCCGTTTGCCGCGTCACGCAGAACGCGAATGTGCGCGTCGAGAAACGCATTGCGATCGCGGACCGGCTTGACGATGCGCGCAGTCCGGAACGGATCCGAATGCACGAACACCGGCCCACCGCCACACGCGGCGACAAGATCTGCGATCAATTGCGTTGGCCGGTCGCGGTCAGTCATCTCTTTTTAAAGCGATGACTGACTGCGACCGGCCCAATTGTGACCTTGTGCGGTGAAAGCTGCTTCACGAGATGCGAGCGAAAATGCGTCATCATCGCCCGGCGATCCAACGTCACGCCTTCTCGAGGCTCGATTACGACCTCGATGTGCTGGCCCGTAATCGGATTGGGAACGCCAATCACCTTGGCTCTCAGAACATCAGGATGCAGCA
>DATEDH010000151.1:0-13975 GCA_035281765.1 Gemmatimonadaceae bacterium | reverse complement strand
AGCTTGCCGCGCGCGCGGTGACTGAAAACGAGGACCTGATTCGCAAGCGAATCGAAGCGGAGTCTCCATGGTGGGTTCCGGGTGCGGTCGATGAAAAGATCCTGCGCAAAATCGTGAAAGGAGTCGAGCGCACATTTCAGGAGGTGCGTGACGACGTGAATCATCCGCTTCGCAAGAGATTCGACGAGGCGCTCAACAAATTCATCGACGACCTGCACAACTCGCCCGAAGTTGCGGAGCGTGCGGAACGACTAAAGGAAGAAATCCTGAGCGCAGATGCAGTGCGCCATTTCTCTTCCTCCATATGGAGCGATACGAAAAAAGCGCTTGTGCGAAGGGCCGAGCGGGCGGAGGAAAGCGATGTCGACTCGATCTCGAACGGGCTCGCGAAACTCGGTGCCGCTATTCTCGACGATCCTGATCTTCTGGAGCGCGTGGATGGCTGGCTGCGAAACGGAGTCCTTGGCCTGGTCGAGCGATACCAATCCGAAGTTGCCGAGCTGATTGCACACACAGTTCGCGGCTGGGATCCAACTGCGACGTCGCAACGTATCGAGCTTGCGATCGGCCGCGATCTTCAGTTCATCCGAATCAACGGCACCGTTGTCGGCGGGTTGGTTGGTCTGATCCTCTACGCGATTACGCGCTGACCAAAGCGGCCTGAAACTAAAAACTTAGTTATGTCGTAACTTTCTCCAGAACCTCGGGAGAGCTCAACATCATGAACGGCATCGACAGCTCAAACGTCCAGAAATACGCGCGCTTTGCGGGACTGCTTTTCCTCATATCGATTGCCGGCGGATGGCTGGGTGAGCTCTACATACCGTCGCAGCTCATCGTCACCGGTGATGCGACGGAGACAGCGGCCAACATCCGTGAGTCGGCGCTGCTGCTCCGCATTGGCTTCGCGACATATCTCATCGAAGCCATCTGTGACATAACACTCGCATGGGCTCTTTACGTACTGCTCAAACCAGTCGATAAAAATCTTGCCTTGCTGGCTGCATTCTTCGGCCTCGTCTCCACCGCGACGTTCGCGGGAATGGAGCACTTCTACTTTGCTTCGCTGTATCCACAGAGCGGCGCCGAATATCTGAAAACTTTCACACCGGCACAGCTCGATTCACTTTCGCTGCTGATGCTCAAGCTCTACGGCGGCGGATTGTTCATGGCGTTCTACGGTCTGGCAACCGGAATTCGAGGATATCTCATCTACCGCTCGAAGTTCCTGCCCGCATGGCTCGGCGTCATCATGATGATTGCCGGGTCCGGTTTCATCCTGAAGAATTTCACGCTCGTCCTCGTGCCCGACTACTCGTCCGATTTCTTTCTTCTTCCGACGTTCCTCACGGCCGTCTCGATGGCGTTCTGGCTGCTCATCAAGGGAGTGGATGTTGCCAAATGGGAGGCAGAAGGCGCAAACTGAGGCGTGCGAAGGACCATACTACTATATGGTGTGCTTGCCGGGGCACTCATCGCCGCTCTGGAGCTGGCTGAGTTCCGGTTTCTCGTCCTCGAGCATTCGCTGGAGATTTACGGCGGAAGCGTCGCGATCCTCTTCTCGGCCTTCGGTATCTGGCTCGGTCTCAAGCTCACAAGGCCAAAGGAAGTGATCGTAGTCCGTGAGTCAGCGCCTTTCGTCCTTGATAAGACGAGGCTCGATAAGCTTGGAATAACACCGCGCGAACACGAGATCCTGTCGCTCATCGCCGCCGGCCTCAGCAATCGGGAAATAGCCGATCGTCTATTCGTGAGCGAAAATACAGTGAAGACGCATTCCAGCCGTTTGTTCGAAAAGCTGAACGCGAAGCGCAGAACCCAGGCTGTTCAACTGGCAAAAGAGGCCGGAATAATCGCCTGAAAGGATGATTGTTCGGCATTTCGGCAAAAATCACCCATTCGGGTGACGCAATTTTTCTCCGTGTGCATCAGGTTGTCGCCCGACTCCAACCCAAACTCACATGAAAAAGACAATCTGGACATTCGGACTCATCGCGGGCGTGGTGCTCTCCCTCATGATGGTCGTGACCATGCCATTCGTCGACCGCATCGGCTTCGACGCGGCGATGATCATCGGTTATGCCAGCATGGTTGCTGCATTCCTCGCCATCTACTTCGGCATAAGGTCGTACCGCGACAATGTCCTGGGTGGAACAATCAGCTTCGGCCGGTCGGTTGTCGTCGGCATGCTCATCGCGGCGGTCGCGACACTGTGCTACGTCGCGACATGGCAGGTCGTGTATCGCACGAGCATTCCGGATTTCTGGCTGAGGTGGACGGCGTATGAGATCGACAAGGCGCGGGCTGATGGAAAGTCGGAGGCCGAGATCGAGGAAATCCGCGCTGACGGAGTCAAATACGCCGAGATGTACAAGAATCCACTGATCAATTCGGCGTTTACGTTTCTCGAGACGATGCCGGTCGCGCTTATCATCACTCTCGTGTCTGCCGCAACGCTCAGCAGGCGCAAGCGATCGCCGGGTCTCGCATCCACATGACCGGAGGCCCGCGAAGGAAGTGAAGCCGTCGATACAAGCGGAGAATCGCAATGAGGAAGGGCGCCGGCTGCGTGATGCCGGAGATATTGCGGGCGCCGAAGCCGCATATCGAGAAGCGATGGAGCTCGACCCTGAGTGGCCGATCCCCGTATACAATCTTGGCCTGCTGTACAAATATCAGGGCCGCTGGGAAAAATCGCTGGAGCTGAACCGTCAGGCGGCAGAGATGTCGCCTGATGATCAAGCGACGTGGTGGAATCTGGGACTCGCTGCCACTGCATTGGCGCGATGGGAAGAAGCGAGACAGGCGTGGGCAATGTGCGGACTGAATCCTCCGCCCGGCGACGGGGCGCCTGAGTTCAATTTCGGCCTGACGCCGGTTCGTCTCGATCCCGATGGCGATGCCGAAGTTGTATGGGCGCATCGCATCGACCCGGCGCGTTCACAAATTGTGAATGTGCCTTTGCCGACATCACGCTTCCGCTGGGGCGACGTAGTGTTGACCGATGGTGCTGTCGAGGGAGAACGCGAGTACGATGGACATCCCTATCCCGTGTTCAACGTGCTCGAGAGGCTGGTTCCGTCGGAGTTTCAGACATTCGTGATCGAGCTCGCAGCTGCCGATGATAGTGCTATCGCGGAGCTGGAGAGAATTGCTGATCAGCATGGTGCCGCGGCGGAAAACTGGGGAACGCATACGCGCATTCTCTGTCGCGACTGCAGTTACGGCCGGCCGCATGAGCATGCAGGGGAAGCCGATCCTCCGGCACATCCGCACTGTGGTCTTGCTGCACGCGATGTGACTGAGGCCGAGGAGATCATCACCGAATGGATGAAGTCGATGCCGAATGCTGACGTGATCGCATGGTACAACAGTGAACAGGATTAATCGGGCGAATCGAGGAATAATGCGATATCAGGCCTTATGTGGTCTTGCAGCATTTACGGCGATTGCGTGCACACATCCTCCGCAGCAAAGCGGCCTGTCCGGGTTCACTCCGGACAAGACTGAGCGCATTCGGGTACTCGATCTGTATCCCGGTGTCACCGCAACGAGTGTTGCTCCGTCACAACTCGATGAGTCGAAGCGGATAGACCTGATCTTATATGCGCTGCCAAACGGCAACACGACGTTACAGACAATCGGTCGCAGGATGCATGAGGGCCTCGACTGGCATTATGACATCCAGAACATCGGTGCGCAGACGCGAGCGCTGCGCACGCGGGGCATGCCGCAGGCGATTGTGGTGTATCTCGAAGCCGATAAAAGAAGCTGGCCCGCATGGCGTCAGTCACTGGGCTATCCACAAGCCAACGCGCGCATTGTCGAGATAGTCGACCAGATCCGTTATGCTGTCGGCAATCCTGATGACATGAGCGTAACGCTGACCGGGCACAGCGGCGGCGGATCATTCATGTTCGGGTTCATCGAAGGTCAGGATTCGCTGCCACAATGGCTCGAGCGAATCGCATTTCTCGATGCCAATTACAACTTCGAGTGGAAGCACGGGGAGAAGCTCGTGAAATGGCTGCGCGGGAATCCGCGCAACACTCTCGTCATCCTGGCATACGACGATCGCAACATCATGCTCGACGGAAAAAAAGTCGTCTCGGAGACCGGCGGCACGTGGCGCGCCTCTGAGCGAATGATCAACTACCTGCGCGAGCCATTCGAATTCAAGATGGATACTGCGGGTGATTTCCGCCGCTTCCGCGCTTCACAGATTGTCGCGCTGCTGCATCCGAATCCCGAGAACAAGATTCTTCACACGTCGATGATCGGCGACATGAACGGCTACATGCATGCGATGCTCGTGCGGAGACCATCGTACGATGGCGGCGAGACACTGCTCAAGCTATCGCGCGCCTATGAACAGTGGACTGCGGACAGCGTCGTGCTTCCCGCGGCAACGCCGCCTGATATTCCACCTCGCGCAAAGAATGCGATAGAAGGCAGGGCGTTCATCGAGATGGTCTCGCGGCTGTCGCGCGAAGAAAGAGAAGAGGCAATCAGGCGCGAGCTGTTCACCGGCAACATGCCGTCGTTCCTGCGACAGCTTAGCACGGTCACAGTAACAGGCAAGGGCAGTGACAGCGCAGCTCACACAGTGGTGTATCGTGTGATGCCGGATTATCTCGCAATCGGATCGGACAGGGACTTCGTGCGAATGCCGATGGTGCCATACACCGGACAGTCGTTTGTCGACGGGTTCGGATTCGTCCTGCCAACGCGCAAGATGGTCGATGACATATGGGCTGCAGCAGAAACGCATCTCGATCCACGGCCTCTCACAGTCGAGCGCGAGTCACCGTTCACGTTTCTCCAGCATCATGACATCATCGAGGATCAACTGAAGGGAAAACCGCGCGGGACGTTCGTAGCGGGAATCAAGAAGGACATCGTCATAACGAATCGTCTTCTCGAGAAGCCCAATCGCGTTGCCATTTATGGCTGGCATTACCTCGACGGGAAACCGATCCAGCCGGTTTATACCGGACACGTCGATTGGTACGTCGACTACAGTCACGGCATCCGCCCGGTCGAGCGATGGATGATCGCCGACGGAAAGCGGATGTCCTTCGAACAGATAATGGCCGATTCAGTGCTGCGCCCGCTGCTCACCGACGAAGGCGAGATGAAGACGCTGCGCTACAACCGGCCCATCCAGTAATCGGAGAGATTACTTGATTCTGTCGGCGAACGCGCTGACTGGATCGATATCGACAGGTACGCTGCTGGTCTTCGCCAATGCGGCGCGGAGTGTATCCGGCATCTTGTCATACTTCGCAAACCACCGCTCGGCACGTCCGCGATCGCCTGTTGCCTCGATCTCGAGCAGCTCCTTTGCAAGTGAGGCCATTGCTCCAGGCATTTTGGCAAAGTCGATCGCATATCGCCCTGACGGCTCGCGATTTATCGCCTGCTGTTCACTGAGATAGTTGAACACCATCATCTCGGCGCGTCCGTGCGCTTCGGCAACACCGAAGCGGACCGATCGGAAAATGCCCGCGACATATGATGCGTAGTAATCGTTGGAACGCGACTTGGGGAGCGCACCGCGATTCATGAGCCAGTCGAGCGCGTACATGCCAACGATGTCAGCCTTTGCTTCTTCGAGTGCCGATTGAAGCGGACCGATTGCTTCGGGGATGTCTACACGGCCGTTCGCCGTTCGCGCAAATGCCGGACCGATGCCGTGACTGATCTCGTGCATCACCACCATCGACAGATATCCATCCATCGATGCCATTCGTGCCTGATCCTCACGCATCAGCAGCTTTGCGATGGGCAGAACCACATTGTTGACGCGAGCATCCATGTAGTTCTTGAAGAAGATGCGCTTGCTCCCTTTTTCCTCGTGGATGCGCGGGTCGTTCGGAAGATTGTCGGCGACGGCCTGATAACCATGGCGCAGGTCACCGGCGCGGAACGGCGTGTCCATCACTTCCATCGGCGCCTTGCGACCTTCCTTTGATGGCTTGTCCTCAGGCGCGAGCGGAAGCGCCTGCTGAATTTCAGGAACGTACTGAACGAACTTCGCGAGCTTCTGACTTTCGGATTCGTTCCTGATCAACACTGCGGCACCGTACGAAGTCTTTACGCCAAGCAGGTCGTCGAGATACGTCTCATATGGTGCGAAGATGAGGTCGAACTTCGGATTGTCGAGATCGACCCACGCGAGATCGCTTGCGTAGTAGTCGTCGGTGAGAAGTGCATCGGCGCGGAGCCGCAGATAATTCGCGAACGCCTTGTCATCGCTCAAAGCCGCGGCCTCGCGCAACGTCTTTGCAGCAGGCTCGAGCCATTCCCTGTATTCGACATGATATGGAACCGTGATGAGGTCAGAACCCTGCCGCTTGATGACAGTGAACGGATTGTAGATGTCGGCTCGTTTGTCGGGATGTGCGGCGACGTAGTCGTCGATTTCCTTCTGGGTGATCCCTTTTGGATATGATTCGCGGCCAGGGGGGTAAGCGCCGCTGCCGATGAAAGGCTTGTTCTCCTCGAGCAGGTCGTACCTGCTGCCGTTTATCAGCAGGAAGCGGCGGATATTCGTGTCGCCTTTTCCTGTGCAGCCGGCAAGTCCTTTGTAAAGCTCGAGACCCTCGCGATCGCTTTGCCGCCAGTAGATGCTTTCTATCAACCTGCTCGCGTCGACGAGCTTCTGTACAAGCTGGCGTTCCCTTGCGGTGAGGCCGCTTGTCGAAGCGGGCATCTCGACGCGCTTGAATTTCGCGAGCTGCGGGGCAACGTCTTCGTTCGGCGCGGGGTGTTTGGCGCAGATTGTCTGCGCGTCAGCGCCCGCCGCCGTGACCATCAGCAGGCTACCGGCGATCGTGAGAAAATTCTTCATGCAGGACGTTACTGACTGCGCGCTTTCGCGTCAAAGGAACATGGAGAAGATGCTCGTACTCGTGGTCTCGACAGCCGGGAGCAGCGTCGGCTGGTGGATTGGCGGTCACCTCGGGATGATGACCGCGTTCATGTGCAGCATCGTTGGTCTCGCCGTCGGCGTATGGGGCGGACGCAAGCTCGCCAATGAGTGGGTCGGCTAACCGGGGCTAACGCTTCCGCAGCTCTGCGGATTCGATGCGCCAGGTCCGCTGCTCAGGAGTTGCCCCGTCGACCATCGAACGGCGCAAAGTGTATGTGCCCTCGAAGTGCTGTGACTCGCCGCTTTTCAATGATGCATCGACGCTGACGGGTATCATCGCGTACTGAGATCCGGCCGCGCCTTCGATGCGGATCGAATCGCCAACCATGACACGCGCTTCGCTTGTCTCAGCGAAGCCCGCAGCAAAATCATCGAAGGACTTGCCACTCGCCTGACCGCCGCGAGCCCACAGCGCGTATGCTGAGCGCAGATCGCCCGAATCTATCTGTTCGTAGTAGCGGCGAATGAGGCTCGCCGGCTCGGACGCACCGTCCGATTCCCGTGGAGACTGGATCGGCGGGGCGACTTTCTCAGGCGCGCCTGAAGCAGCAACCTTCGGCTCATTTGAAGTGCAGCCGAGCGACACGAGCAGCATAAGGAGTATTGCTTTCATGAAGACAAACCTCTGAGCATGTGAACAGAGTCCTTCTGCAAGCAAGAAGAAGGCGCGTTCCGTATACTTGCTTCGCTCATGAAAGTTCTCATCGTCAATGGATCCGAGGTAAGAGAGCTGCTCCCGATGGGCGAGTGCATCGACGTGATGGCCGATTCACTCTCGGCGCTCGCGCGTGGTGATGCAATTCTTCCGCTGCGCCCGATACTGTGGCTGCCTGAGAAGGTCGGCGCGCTTGGCATGATGCCGGCATTTCTGGGCAACATTCAGTCTGTTGGATTGAAGGTCGTGACTGTGTTTCCGGGAAATCACGGCACGCGGTACGATTCGCACCAGGGCGCTGTTCTGCTCTTCGAGACAGATCATGGGCAGCTCCTGTCAATCATGGACGCGAGCTCTATTACCGCGATTAGAACAGCGGCGGTGAGCGGATTGGCAACGCGGCTCTTAGCGAGAGAGAACGCAAGCACACTCGCGATACTCGGCAGCGGTGTTCAGGCTCGCACACACATCGAAGCGATGCTCAACGCCCGCCCAGTCAAAAGCATTCGCGTCTGGAGCAGGAACAGTGAGCGCCTGGCGAATTTTGTCGAACGCGAAGCCAAGAAGATTTCTATTGAAATGATTGCGGCCAGATCGGCAGAAGACGCAGTTCGCGGTGCGGACATCATCTGCACGACTACAAGCTCACGTGATCCAGTTCTCTACGGCGAGTGGGTTTCAGCAGGAGCTCATATCAACGCTGTCGGCTCGAGCGTTGCATTTGCGCGCGAGCTCGATACTGCGGCAGTGACCAATGCACGTCTCTACGTCGACAGGCGGGAGTCCACACTCAACGAGTCCGGTGATTTCATCATCGCAAAAAAAGAAGGTGCGATCGATGACAGTCACATTGTCGGCGAGATCGGCGATGTCATACTTGGCAAAGTGAGAGGTCGTCAATCACCGGATGAAATCACGCTGTTCAAATCTCTTGGACTTGCCGTCGAAGATCTGGCTGCTGCAAACCACATCTACAGGAAAGCAGCTGCAACGAACGCCGGCACGATGATCGAGCTTGGGGGTGAGCGGGATGAAGATTGAGCGAGTGAAACTGGGCGATATCGAGGCGGCTAGAGAGAGGATCGCCGATTCGATCGTCCGGACTCCACTCGTTCGCCTCAACGTTGATGAGCATGAGATCTATCTCAAGCTCGAGAACCTTCAGCCAATTGGCTCGTTCAAGCTGAGAGGTGCCGGAAACGCCATCGCTATGGCCACTCCTGAGCAGCTCGCCCGCGGTGTGTACACTGCGAGCGCAGGGAACATGGCGCAGGGCGTCGCATGGCATGCGCGCCGACTTGGTATTCCGTGCACAGTCGTCGTTCCAGAACATGCTCCGGAGACCAAGCTCGCGGCAATCACCAGGCTAGGCGGCACGTTCATCAAGGTTCCGTTTGCTGAATGGTGGCAGGTGCTTGTCAACCATGGCTATCCGGGACTCGATGGGCTCTTCATTCATCCGGTAAGCGATCCGGCTGTAATTGCTGGAAATGGCACGATCGGGCTGGAGATACTCGAAGATCTGCCTGACGTAGATACTGTCCTCGTTCCTTACGGCGGTGGCGGTTTGAGCAGCGGAATTGCCACAGCCGTCAAGACATTGCGGCCGCAGGCGAAAATGATCGCGTGTGAAGTAGAGACATCCGCGGCTTTTGCCGCCGCGCTCAAATCAGGCGGAGTAACGAAGATCGATTACATACCGAGCTTCGTAGACGGCATCGGATCAGGCGGCGTGCTCGAAGAGATGTGGCCCATTGCCAGCGAGCTGCTCGACGGCTCGATTGTAATGCCACTCGCCGATGTTGCCGAAGCGGTTCGTATCCTGGCCGAGCGTAATCGGGTGATCGCCGAAGGTGCAGGTGCGACACCGGTTGCTGCAGCCTTAAGCGGACGCGCAGGGAACGGTCGCATTGTTTGCGTAGTCTCGGGGGGAAACATCGACTTCGAGAAACTCGTGAAGATTTTTCGGCGGGAGATTTGAGCGCTAACTTCCTCACGTGACTCAATTACCCGTTCATACCGCAACCCGCTACGTCCAGCCACTCCGCGAAGGCGGATCACTGCCGGCAGTGATCGACACGAGCGACGCGGGGATGTTCGTCGCGAAGTTCCGCGGTGCGGGGCAGGGCGTGAAAGTTCTCATCGCCGAAATTATCGTTGCACTGCTTGCAGCTGAGGCAGGCCTGCCGACTCCGGAGATTGCACTCATCGAAGTGCTTGATGCGTTTGGTCGATCAGAACCTGACCCGGAGATTCAGGATCTCCTGCGCGCGAGTCACGGCTTGAATTTCGGAGCGCGCTATCTCGACGGCGCCTTCAACTTCGATTCGAATGCGGCGCAGGATTTCGTTGCTCCTGATCTGGCGGCAAGGATCGTCTGGCTGGACGCGTATGTGACGAACCCTGATCGCACGCACCGGAACCCCAACCTTATGGTATATGGGCGCAAACCGTATCTCATCGATCACGGTGCTGCGCTCTACGCTCAGCACGATTGGGCGTCCGTGGATGAGGCGAGGACCCGCGCTGCGTTTCCGCTCATCAAGGACCACATGCTTCTTGCACGCTCGGACGATATTCGCGCTGCAGATGAAGAACTGGCTCCGCGATTTACTCCCGAAGTCATCGCCCGCGTTCTCAACGCTGTCCCCGATGATTTTCTCAGCTCGGCAGCACTCAGTTCTGATTTCGATTCGCCCGATGCGGCGCGCAATCGTTATGCAGAGTATCTCATCGCTCGAGTGACAAGTCCGCGCGCGTTTGTGGATGAAGCCATCGCAGCAAAGGATCGGGGCGCTAATACACCTCCTCGCCGGGTCATGTCGCGCAGATGACGAAAGACTCGAAGTGGATCGCATATAACTTCGCCGTATTGCGCGTAGTGCCCCACGTGCACACCGGTGCATTCGTGCCCGTTGGTGTTGTGCTGCATGCGCGCACCGCCGAGTTCATCGGAGTTCGGGTCACGACGGACCCTGCGACTCTCGCGAAAATCGCGTCAGACACTGATGCCGAGCTCCTTTCGCGATATCTCTCGTCGTGCAAGGCAATTGCGGAAGGAGATATGAGTGCCGGCCCCATTGCGCTTGCTCCACCTTCGGAGCGTTTTCACTGGATAACTGCGCCGAGGTCTGACGTGATACAGTCCGGTCCTGTTCATGCTGGACTGACGGAAAACCCTGAGGCAACGCTCGACGAATTGTTTGCAGCCCTGATCTAGGGATTTTTGTCACGAAAAACCTGCCTTTTGTGAGCATTCCGGTGCATTGAGGGACCTTGCAGGGCCCGGCACGGCTCAGTTTGCGGCGAGCGTCGCATAGCGCCAGATTCAGCCACCCACAAAAGTGTAAGGAAGGTCGATGCAGGACGGTGGATCTCTCCCGGTCCAGCGGCTCCGTGAAGCGCTGTCGGGATCCTATTCTATAGATAGAGAGCTCGGTCGCGGCGGCATGGCTACCGTCTATCTCGCTCAGGATGCAAAGCATGATCGCGTAGTCGCGCTCAAGGTGCTGCATCCCGATCTGGCCGCGTCGCTTGGGCCCGACCGCTTTCTTCGTGAGATAAAGCTCGCCGCGCGTCTCAACCATCCGCACATCCTGCCGCTGTTCGATTCAGGGGAGATGAACGGTTTCCTCTACTATGTGATGCCCTACGTAGAAGGCGAATCGCTACGCGAGCGGCTTGACCGTGACGGCAAGCTGGGAATCGATGAGGCAGTGCGTCTCACGCAGGGAATCGCGTCCGCGCTCGACTACGCGCACCGTCAGGGAATTGTGCATCGCGATGTAAAGCCTGAAAACGTCATGCTCTATGAGAACATGCCGATGGTGATGGACTTCGGCATTGCGAAAGCGGTTGCTGCCGGCTCCGACACTTTGACGCAGACGGGGATGATGATCGGCACTCCCGCTTATGTCT
Organism: Gemmatimonadaceae bacterium; assembly: GCA_035281765.1. GTDB lineage: Bacteria > Gemmatimonadota > Gemmatimonadetes > Gemmatimonadales > Gemmatimonadaceae > UBA4720. The sequence continues at coordinate 2,468 of DATEDH010000151.1, read as the reverse complement.
CACCCGAGCAGGCGGCGGGCGAAACAAATCTCGACGGCCGCAGCGATCAGTACAGCCTGGCGTGCATGCTGTATGAAATGATCTCGGGTGAGCGCCCATTCAGCGGAAACACGCCGCAGTCGATCATGGCGAAGCGATTCACCGAAATGCCGCGGCCGCTTCAGTCGATCAGATCCACCGTGCCTGCCAGTGTCGACTGGGCAGTAACGAAAGCGATGGCGACCGAGGCTGGTGACAGGTTCAGCTCCACATCCGTCTTCGCGCAGGCGCTCGTTTCAGGGCACCTCACGACTCCAACCGACACGGACACTCTGCCAAAAACGGCGGTGTCTCAGGCGAAGTCGGTAGCAGTGCTGCCCTTCGCGAACATGAGCGCTGATGCGGAGAACGAGTATTTCGCCGACGGAATGGCAGAAGAGATCATCAACGCTCTCTCGAAAGTGCAGGGTCTTCGCGTTGCGTCACGAACGTCTTCGTTCGCATTCAAGGGAAAGAACGAAGACATCGGCGAGATCGGGCGCAAGCTCAAAGTCTCAACCGTCCTCGAGGGCGGAGTAAGAAAACTCGGCAACCGTCTTCGCATCACGTGCGAGCTCGTGAACGTCGCGGACGGCTATCATCTCTGGTCAGAGAGATACGACCGCGAGATCGAAGACATCTTTGCGATTCAGGACGATATCTCGCAGGCGATCGTAAAGGCACTGCGCGTAATTCTCACGGAAGGTGAGAAGAAGGCGATCGAGTCAAAGCCGCGCACGAACATTCAGGCGTACGATTACTACCTGCGCGGACGCCAGTTCATTCATCAATTGCGTCGCCGCAGTCTCGAATACGCGCGGCAGATGTTCAACAAGGCGATCGAGCTCGATCCGGCTTATGCGCTGGCTTATACCGGGGTCGCTGATGCCAGCTCTCTCCTCTATCAATACTTCGATGCGCGCGACTTCAATCTTCGGCAGGCTGACAAGGCCAGCAAGAAGGCATTGGAGCTCGAGCCCGAGCTTGCGGAAGCGCAGGTGTCACGCGGCATCGTTGCGTCACTCAAGCGCAACTTCACCGAAGCGGAAGAGTCCTTTACAAAAGCGATGAAGCTCGAGCCGAAAATGTTCGAGGCGCCATACTGGTACGGGATGGGACTGATGGCCGAAGGTCGATTCGAGGAGGCGATCAAGATGTTCGATCGCGCCTCGTCGTTGAGGCCGGAGGATTATCAATCAGCGCATTTCGCGGGTCAGGCCTACAATGCGATGGGAATGATAGAACAGAAGGAAGAGAACCTCCGTCGCGGTCTCAAGCTCATGGAAGGCAGTCTGGAGCTGAACCCCGATGATGCGAGAGCGGCAAACCTGGCGGCAGGCGTTTTTGCCAGTCTTGGCGAAGAAGAAAATGCAATCAAGTACGGGGAGCGATCGCTCGCAATCGATCCGGAAGACCCGATGCTTCTGTACAACGTCGCCTGCATGTATTCATCGCTTGGCAGGACAGACCAGGCAATCGCGTGCCTCGAGCGATCAGTAGACAAGGGCTTTGGTCATCGAGAGTGGATCGACAACGACCCCGACCTCGCTCCTCTTAGAAACAACCCGAGATATCAGGCAATCGTAGACGCTATCTGATGCAATCCCAACTTCCAGTAGACAAGCTTCGCGAGGCACTCGCGGGCAGTTATTCAATAGATAGAGAGCTCGGTCGTGGTGGAATGGCGACCGTGTATCTCGCTCAGGATGCAAAGCATGATCGCGTAGTCGCGCTCAAAGTGCTGCATCCCGACCTCGCTGCTTCACTCGGTCCGGATCGTTTTCTGCGCGAGATAAAGCTCGCAGCCCGTTTGAATCATCCGCACATCCTGCCGCTGTTCGATTCGGGAGAGGCCGCAGGATTCCTCTACTACGTGATGCCATACGTCGAAGGAGAGTCGCTGCGCGAAAAACTCGACCGCGAGCAGCAGCTTGCCATCGAGGAGGCAGTGCATCACGGCCGGGCGATCGCGTCGGCGCTCGATTACGCACATCGGCAGGGAATCGTTCACCGCGACATCAAGCCCGAGAACGTGATGCTGTACGAAGGCGAAGCGATGGTGATGGATTTTGGAATCGCCAAGGCAGTAAGTGCAGCAGGAAGTGAAACGCTGACGCAAACGGGGATGATGGTCGGAACTCCCGCGTACGTGAGCCCGGAGCAGGCCGCAGGCGAAACGAATCTCGACGGCAAGAGTGATCAGTACAGCCTCGCAGTGGTGGTCTATGAGATGATCACTGGTGAGCGACCGTTTGCCGGAGCAACGCCGCAGGCAATAATGGCAAAGCGGTTTTCCGAAACACCGCGTCCGCTCAGGGCAATTAGAAGCTCGGTTCCGGAAAGCGTCGAGAAAGCGGTCAGCCGCGCGATGTCGACTGATGGACAGGCGCGCTATTCGACGACCGCGCAGTTTGGACAGGCGCTCGCGTCGGGCAGCATGGCGACGCCGA
>DATEDH010000150.1:0-9684 GCA_035281765.1 Gemmatimonadaceae bacterium | reverse complement strand
CGAGTGGCTCAGCATCACCGGGAGAGGCCGCTGCCCCGGTGGCTTCCAGCGTTTCATTCATCAACTCAAGATAATATCGAAGGTCGCTCCACGTTCAGAGGGTGTGAGAACAAGTTCGCCACCGTGATTGTCTCGAATGATTCGGCGGGCAAGAGGAAGTCCGATGCCCCATCCATGTTCCTTGGTGCTGAATCCCGGTTCAAAGATTCGCTTACCGAGCTCGCGCGGCACTCCCGGCCCGTTGTCACTGACGCGAACTCTCACCTGGCCTTCGGGCAGCGCGGTGGCGGACATCGTCACCTCCCCATCCCTGCCGGCAAGCGCGTCGATTGCATTTTTCGCGAGCGACTCGATTGCCCACTCGAGCAGAACCGGATCACCGTCGACGGTAAGGGGCCCTTCGCCGCGAGTCGAAACGACGGTTACGCGCTGCGCCAGGGTCGGCACACGCGCGCGGAAGTACTTTGCGACGCGCTCCACGAGATCGCCAAGGTCGACCTTCTCCTTGCGCGGCGGCCGACCGATTCGCTCGAAGCGATTCGCGACTCGCTTCAGTCGCTCGAGATCGCCCTCCATATGCGCGACTGCACTTTCGGTCATCGGATCAGGCTCCGCATCGCGCAGCAGCTCGATCCATCCGCTCATGCTCGATATCGGCGTGCCAAGCTGATGCGCAGACTCCCGCGCCATGCCTGCCCAGATCTGCTCGCGATCGGCGCGTCCGCGCGTGCGAAGCGCGTAGGCACCCGCGAGGAGAAATAGCCCGATGAGTACCGATTGGAGGAGTGGAATAATGCGAAGGCCGCGCACCAGCGGCGTGTTTCCAAAATGCACCGTGCCTGCATCGCCCTCAGCGATTGGCGCGTTCTGTCGATCCAGCGCCTGCACAAACAGTCGCAGCTCGCGGGACTCGAGCGGCATTACACGGGGAAGATTCGCAGTGTCCGTGGGATTTCCTTTCTGATCGGTGATGATCAGCGGGACACCCGATTCTCGAATATGTCTCGAGAGATCCAGCAGCGCCGTGTTTGCTGCGTCAGGGCTCGGATCGTTCAAGCCATCGTACACGCGCGCGTACATCAGGCCAACGCGCGATGCTTCTCTTCGCAGCTCGCGAACTACTCCCTGTGTGTAGATGACATACCATATCAACAGCGCGGCAACGCACAGTGACGCGATCGTGACCGGCGCAATGCGGCGCACAGGTCAGCCCAGTCTGTCTGCTCCCAGATACGGACGCAGCACTTCCGGAACGTCTACAGTGCCGTCCGCATTCTGGTAGTGCTCTAGTATCGCTGCGATGATTCTCGGGAAAGCAACGCCCGATCCATTCAATGTGTGAACGAAGCGCGGCTTTCCTCCTTCCTGCGGGCGGTAGCGAATGTTCGCGCGCCGCGCCTGGAAATCGGTGAACACACTGCATGAGGAAACCTCGAGCCAGACGCCGGCTCCAGGCGCAAAAACCTCGAGGTCGTAAGTCTTTGCACTTGCAAATCCGGTATCGCCTGCCGCGAGGAGAACGACTCGATACGGAAGCCCGAGAAGCTGGAGGATTTTTTCCGCCTGCGATGTCAGCAGCTCGAGCTCATCGTTCGATGTCTCAGGCGTTGCGTATCTCACCAGCTCGACCTTGTCGAACTCGTGAACGCGGATCAGTCCGCGCGTATCCTTGCCGTGCGCCCCTGCCTCGCGGCGAAAGCACGGTGAATAAGCCGTGAGCGCTTTTGGAAGATCGGATGCAGGGAGAATTTCCCCGGCGAACAGATTCGTCACCGGCACTTCTGCCGTCGGGATGAGAAAGAGATCCTCGTCGCGAATGCCGTACATGTCATCTTCGAACTTTGGAAGCTGCGACGTTCCCGTCATCGATGCACGATTGACGACGACAGGAACCCACGCTTCCTCGTATCCATGCTCAGACGTGTGACGATCGAGCATGAAGTTCATGAGAGCACGCACCAGTCGCGCGCCCTTGCCGCGGAAAACGATGAAGCCTGAGCCGGAGATTTTTGCGCCACGCTCGAAGTCGATCAGGCCGAGGTTGACGCCAATGTCCCAGTGCGGCTTGAGATCCGTAGTATCGCGGGGCGTTCCCCAGGTGCGAACGTGGCGATTGTTCTCCTCGCCACCTTCCGGAACATCGGGCAAGGTGATGTTCGGCAGCTCGAGCATCGCCTTTTCGAGATCTTTCTCGAGCGTGGCAAGTTCCCCTTCCATTCGGGCGATCTCATCACCGAGCGTTCTCGACTGCTGCAGGAGATCGTCGGCGTTTTCGCCGGAGCGTTTTCTCTTCGCTACTTCCTGGGTGATTGCATTTCGCGCAGCCTTTCGCTCTTCCACGGCCTGAATGAGTCCGCGACGCTCGACATCGACCTGCTGTGCGCGATCAATAAATGGTGCAAGCGCTTCGAGCTTGCCTCGGCGGCGCATGCCGTCACGAAGCACCTCGACATGCTCCCGGATCATGCGCAGATCGTGCATGTACTATCTGGTCGGAATGCCTGATTCGAACGAGCGGAAACCGCAATTGGGGTCGAGCACTGTCTGCAGGAAGATTGTCCGCGTGTCGACAGAGATCGAATCCACCAGCATCTTCGTGTAGATGTACGGGGAGATATCGAAGGCGCACGCATCGCCTGAGCTGTTGCGAACAGCCTGGACGATGACCACATCACCCTTGCGTGCCTCGAGCGTCGAGTCGGCATAGGTTCCGCTCGGCGCAAGCGTCAGATCGTCAAAGTCGCCATTGAATCGACGGAGTCCAACGCGGCGCGTTCCGGGCAGCCCGCTTACGATCTTCTGAACAGGGTAGATGATCGCGTTGCCGTTCTCGGCGAGGTCAAATGCCACATCGAAATTGGCGTTGCCGTCGACGCGGACCGCAGCGCGCACGTAAGTGTTGATGCCGCTCGGATAGGATGCAGGCGTTCCCGAGAGGGCAAAAACGGTATATACGTCCTGCACCGTGGGAAGCTGTGCCTGCAGAAGCTGCGGGTCATCGCATGCGGTGAGGAGCGATGCACTGGCGATGATCGCCAGTGCGAATTTTCGAGGATTCATGCCTGTTAAATGGAAGCGGGACGGCCACGCGTCCCTGTTGTCGATAATACCCTCTAAAACGTGGCAGTTCAAGCGATTACGATGGTAGATTTCCAGCGATGTCACGACTGATTTCATTCATATTGGAGCGCTGATGCCGACAATACGCGACCTTACTGTCGCCATTCGCCAGAGAACCGGCATCGAGGCAGTCGTCGTACTTGGACGCGATGGACTGCTGATCGACAGCCAGGGTCCGCTCCAGCTCGACGCAGAAGGTTTGGCAGCACGCGTGCCCGGAATAGTTGCCGCAGCCGATGAAATCGGGTCGAGCACCGATCGCGGCAACATGAAAATGGCAGTGATCGAGCAGGAGAACGGGTATGCCGTGATATCATCGATTGGAGACGACGCGCTCCTTTGCGTTCTCGCGACTCGCACCGCCGACCTCGCGAGCCTCCTCTACGATGTGCGCCGACACCGCGAGTCGATCGCGCGACTTTTCTAGACAGACAGATGCAGACCAGCGATACAACCGAGAAGCATGTCCTCGTCGCCGACGATGAAGCGCACATCGGCCGCATCATCAAGCTCAAGATGGAACAGGGCCCGTTCCGTGTGACACTCGCCTTCGATGGCCAGGAAGCTGTTGACGTCCTCGAGCAGCCGGACCGGATCGACGCCGCCGTGCTCGATGTCATGATGCCGAGGCTGAGCGGGCTGGACGTGCTCGAGCGCATTCGCTCGAATGAAGCGACGAAGGATGTTCCCTGCATCATCCTCACAGCAGCAGGCGAAGAAGAGTACGAGCGCGAAGCGAGGCGAAGCGGTGCAACCGCTTTTCTCACAAAACCGTTCAGCCCAAAAAAACTTTACGCGCTGATCGCCCGACTCACGGGAGTTGCGACCGACGACTCGTCAGAATCGAATGACTAGATGGGCAGTGATTCTCGCCGGAGGGATCGGCTCCCGCTTCTGGCCGCTCAGCACTCCGTCCCGGCCAAAGCAGCTGCTTCCGCTGGTCAATGACCGGCCGCTCCTGATCAACACGCTCGACCGGCTCTCCGGACTCGTTGATCCGGCGAACACGCTCATTCTCACGAATGCATCGCTCGCAGATGCCATCGCGACAGCAGCTCCAGCGATTCCGCGAGATAACATCATCGCCGAGCCGAAGCCGGCGGGGACGGCGGCTGCTCTGGCGTGGGCTGCGCGGCACATCGCGTCGCATTCGTCGCCTGATTCGACAATGATCTGTGTACACGCGGACTGGGCGATTGCCGATGACGAAGGATTTCGCAACGCGCTTGCTGCCGCCGAAAGAGTTGCAATCGAAGAGCAAGCGCTGGTGACTGTCGGTGTCGTCCCGACGCGTCCCGATCCCGGGTTCGGATACATACAGCCGGGAGCGCTCACCGAGAGCGGCGCGCGCGAAGTTGAGAGATTCGTTGAAAAACCGGATCGCGCTCGCGCTGAGTCGATGATGCACAAGGGCTACTTGTGGAACTCAGGCATCTTTGCATGGCGCGTGAGCGATTTCCTCGATGAAGTGAATGCGTTGACACCAGAGGTATCAAAGGCTTTATCGGGATTTGCGTCGCAAGGGCTCGAAGCGTTCTTCAATGCGGTCGTTCCAATATCAGTCGACGTAGGGGTTCTCGAGCGCAGCAACCGTGTGCGAGTCGTTTCAGGGGATTTCGGCTGGGACGATGTGGGCACATGGGGTGCGCTGCGTCGCGTGAAGCCGGAAGACTCTTCAGGCAATGTCACGAGCGGTGAAGTTGCTGCGGTAGAGGCGCGCGGGAATGTCGTGCATGCAGAGGGAGGAGCCGTTGTGCTGTACGGCGTGAACGATCTGGTTGTCGTGACACGCAATGGACTGACGGTCGTCACGACAACCGATCGATCAGCGGATCTCAAGACACTGATCGATGCCCTTCCCGAGAATCTCAGGAATCTCGCTTGAAGCGACTGTATCTATACGACGACAGAAAAGCGCGCGACTTCGCTCCGTTCTCGCTCACGAGGCCTGTTTCGGAGCTTCGCGCGGGCGCTGAGATAATTCGTCTCAGGTGGGAGCGCGCCGCGCGCACGAAGGCGTATGGCTTCGTGAGCTCGCCATTGCTGCAGCACTTCGAGGAGTTCGACGCACCGCCTTCTGTCTCCGGCGAGACGACAATACCAGCAGGCTCCATCGTAGCGAACTCACGGTTCGTGATCTCGCTTCGCGCGCAGCTCGACGACATCGGTCCTGCATTCGCATGCAATGGACAGGTGTGCGCGGTTCGTGTGCGGAAGTCGGCGGACATGGCGGCCCTTATCGATGGAACGCAGTCGCTCGAGGATTTAATCGAGCCTGACGCGTCGCCGCGGGAGATCGAGGGACGATGGCTGTCCGAAGTCTGGGATCTGGTGGGCGATCTCGCTGTGCAGCTTACGGAGGACATACCAATTATTGGTAACGAGCTCTCCGGCGCAGCGATCGAGAATGCAACGATCATCGGCAAGAGCGCAGTGTACTGCGAAACCGGAGCGCACATCGAGCCCTTTGTCGTGCTCGATGCGAACGATGGACCGATCCTGATTCGTCGCGGTGCGTCGATCTCGTCATTCACTCGTATCGTGGGGCCGTGTTACATCGGCCAGGAAACGCACATTGTCGGGGATGCAATTCGCGCATGCTCGATCGGCGACGTCTGCAAAGTGCGCGGCGAAATCTCCGGCACCGTCATGCTCGGCCACTCGAACAAGGGACACACCGGCTTTGTCGGAAGCTCCTACATCGGACGATGGGTGAACCTCGGCGCCGGAACGACGACGAGCAATCTCAAGAATACGTATGGCCCCGTGCAGCTATGGACACCTTCAGGCCTTCGCGACACGCACCTGCAATTTCTTGGAAGCATGATCGGCGATCATGCCAAGACAGGGATCGGGACTCTGCTGACAACGGGCTGCGTCGTAGGTGCCGGAGCGAATATTTTCGGCAACGGGACGTTGTCGAAATACATTCCGCCATTTTCATGGGGAAGTGCCGAGCCATACGATAGATTTGAGAGCAGCAAGTTCATCGAGATCGCGGAGCGCATGATGGCGCGCCGTCATGTGACTCTCGGATACAGGGAGCGGCTGCTTCTTTCTGCAGCGTGCGAAGACAGCGGAGCAGTGACGAAGTGAAGTTGTGCGTTCTCGGAAGTGGAAGCCGCGGCAATGCGATCCTGATGCAGTCAGGCGAAACGCGCGTGCTGATCGATGCGGGCTTCGCGCCGCGCACACTGGCGCGCCGACTGCTGTCGATCGGCGTTCATCCACAATCCGTGCAGGCTGTGGTACTCACGCATGAGCACACTGATCATTCCAAGGGCGTTGCCGGATGCGCGAGCAAGTGGGGATGGAGTGTGTACGCAACGGCAGGTACGCAGACTGAGTGCGGATTGCTCGAGGAATTCGGCGCGCAGACCATCACGCCGGGACTCGACTTTCAGATCGGCGACGTGAACCTGAATCCGGTGCGCATCTCACACGACGCGTCCGAGCCGGTGGCACTTATCGCAACAGCACAGTCAACGGGAGTGCGCGCTGCATTCGTATACGATTTGGGAATGGTCACTCAATCCCTCACGCGTGCTCTCGACCGGGTCGACATTCTCATCATCGAATCGAATCATGACGGCGAGATGCTGCGCAACGGTCCATATCCCGCGATGTTGAAGCGCCGGATCTCCGGTCGCGAAGGGCATCTGAGTAATCGAGACGCCGGGGCTGCGGCGGTCGAGTGCGCTCATGGCGGAATGTCACACGTAGTGCTCGCGCATCTCAGCGAGACGAATAACACTCCGCAGAAAGCAACTGAAGCCATGCGTCTCGCTCTCAGACGGACGCCGTTCAAGGGATCGATCGTTGCAGCGATGCAGGATGTGCCCTCGAATACGATTTCTGCAGACCGCGCAGCGGCGTTCGGGCCCGCGCAGCTGACGCTCGCTCTCTAGCCGCGATCGATCGTAACTGTCGGATCAGTATCAAGCTCGGCGATTCCAAGCCGGGCGCGTGATTCACCGCTCTGCTTGATCCGCTTCATTATCTCGCGGTTCTTTCGGACGACATCAGGATTGCGATAGGGCCGATCGTGGTGCAGGTGCATTGTCACTGCACGGTGTCGCGCCTGGTAGCCTTTGACGCCGGCGTTCTGCAATCGGTATCCAAGCGCCTGATCGAGACCGCCGTATCCCATTTCGCCCTCGAAGCCGTTTACTGCATAGATATCGTCGCGAAATGCGGAAGCATTGTTGCCATGGAAGTCCGCGGCAGTTGGAGTCAGGAAATCATACAGAGATCCCATTCGCCACGAGCGTGTGAGCCGGAGGGCGCGGCGACCTGGCTGCCAACCGCGAGATTTCAGCCATCCGAGGTCAGTGATCGCTCCGCTCTCGATATCGCCGGGCGTAATCGCCGTTGTGATCCCGGAAGGCAGCTTGACGTATCCACCAGCCACATATCGCGATCGTCGAGCGAGCCGCTTATGAGTCGCGATGAGATCCCGTCGCGGAATGCAGTCGCCATCGGTGAACATGAGATAACTGCCCGATGAATTCGCGATGGAGCGATTCAGGATGATGGTCTTCCTGAATCCGGAATGTTCATGTCGAACGTGCGTGATCACGAGATCACGCGATTTGCGCGCGTTTTGTATCACGTCGCCCGTCGCTTCGCCGGAGCCGTCGTCCGCAATGACGAGCTCAAAGTCCCGGTCGCTCTGCATGGCGTATCCAATCAGGACTCGCTCGAGGAACTCCGGTCGATCGTAAGTGGAAACGATGACCGAAAACGACGTCACGCTATAGCGCCGTCCGGAAGCGCCAGGATCTCCGCGGTATTCTCCACGCTTCCACCAAGAATCGGCTTGAGAGTGTAGCCGAGCTCGCGCAGCCACGTCATGCACTGGCGGTGGAGCGACGGACCGTGTGTCGAGAGGAAGATCACGGGCCGCGTAGTGGTGATGACATCACGCGCACCCTCGAGCACATCGATCTCCGCGCCTTCGACATCGATCTTGAGAGCGGTCGGCTTGATGCCGCGCGCTTCACAGAAGTCGGCGAGGCGAACGGTGCGTACTTCCATGTCGCCGCCGCTGTCGAGATGACCCGTGCCGCTTCCCTTCCCGCAGACAAAGCGCGCGCGTCCGCTCTCGTTGGACACCGCGAGCTGTTCGACGTGCACATTGCTGCAGTGATTGAGATACATGTGCTGTCGCAGGAAAGCCGCGTTGGTAGGCTCAGGCTCGAATGCCCAGACGGATCCGGTCTCACCCGCGAGCATTGAAGCAAGGAGTGTGTAATAGCCAACATGAGCGCCAACGTCTATGACGGTGGCGCCTGGCCCGATCCATCTTACGAAATGTGCGGTCTGCTCAGGTTCGTAGGTGCCGCGCAAAACCCGGAGCACCTTGCCCCGGCTTGTCGGAAGCCACCAGTACCCACGCAGCGGCCGACCCATTATCGGCAGTCGCAGCACCAAGTTCCCTCTTTAGGATTCAGTTGCGGCCGACCCAAGCCCGGCCGCTCTTATTGTAACCTTTCGAGTCGGAATCCCCAAATGAAATCACGGGATTTCCGCCGCGAGCTCAGCCGCAAGAGAGCGGCGTATTGTTTCGAAGAGATTACGAACGTCATCGTGCGTCGTTCTAAAATTGAGCGTGCACATGCGGAGGGAAAATCTCCCGTTGAGGCGCGTCGACGAAATCAGGAACCGGCCTTCGGCCACGACACGGTTATTGATCTTCTCGTTGAGTGCGTCGAGCGCAGCTTCATCGAATCCTGACGGCTTCGCCCTGAAGCACACGATGCCGAACTGGGCTGGCGAGAGAATTTCGAAAGCGGGGTCAGCGCGAACCAGTCCGTCGAGAAGCCGCGCCCGCTCCATGGCATCCTGAATCGCCTCGGCAATCGCGCGCGTGCCGAAATAATTGACGGACACCCAGATCTTGAGTGCCCGCGAATAGCGAGTGAGCTGCACTCCACGGTCAGCGAAATTCACTTCCTGCTCACCCGGCTCGACATCCTGCAGGTACTCCGGCATGATGCGAAACGCATCGCTCAGCTTCGCAGGGTCCTTCACCATCAGGCATCCGCACTCGAACGGAACGAAGAGCCACTTGTGCGGATCGAGAGTGATGCTGTCCGCGAGGTCGATCCTTCCCAGCAGCCTCTTCCCTTCCTCAGTAAGGACTGCGAATCCCGCATATGCTGCATCGACATGAAGCCAGAGCGAATTCTTCTCGCACACTCCAGCGAGATCTTCGATCGGATCGACAGCGCCTGTACTCGTTGCGCCCGCGTTCGCAGCGACGAGAAATGGCTCGCCTCCGCTGGCGCGATCGCGGCCGATCGACTCTTCGAGGAGATCGAGACGGATCCGGAAATTCTCGTCGGTCTCGATGATACGAACGTTCGACCGCGGGATACCGGCAACCCATGCGGCGCGAATCACTGACGAGTGCGCCTGCGACGACGTGTAGACGATCAATCGCCTTATATCGCCGCCACGCTCGACAAAATGGTGACGCGCCGCAACGATCGCAGTTGTATTGGCAGCCGATCCACCGGATGTGAGAAGGCCGCTCGCACCATCGGGCAGGCCTGTCCATCC
>DATEDH010000149.1:0-3492 GCA_035281765.1 Gemmatimonadaceae bacterium | reverse complement strand
GAGCGCGTCGTTCCGAATCTCACGCCTGATCAAACGCGGGCTGCAATTCTTGCCGCGATCGCCGAGGCAAATAAGTGGGGCCTCATTGGCATTCACGACGCAGGCGCCTCGCGTGAGACGATCGACATCTACGAGTCACTCGCGCGCGCAGGACGATACAACCTTCGCAACTACGTTCTCATCTCCGGAGATACAGCCAATGTCCGCCATTATCTGAACATCGGACCGCGAAGCGCGCTGTACGATGGACACATCTGGGTGCGCGCGATCAAGCTTTATTCCGACGGCGCGCTCGGATCGAGAGGAGCCGCGCTCCTCGCGCCATATTCCGATGATCCCGGCAACACGGGTCTGCTCGTAACGCCTCCGGCGCAGATCCAGGAAATTGCAACGCGCGCGCTTCGTCGCGGATTCCAGGTTGGAGTGCACGCGATCGGGGACCGCGGCAATCGTGTCGTTCTCGATGCTTACGATGCTGCACTTAAGGCAGTGCCTGTTGCCGATCACCGTTTTCGCATCGAGCATGCGCAGGTCATTTCACTCGATGACATTCCCCGCTTTGCAAAGATGGGCGTGATCCCGTCGATGCAGGCGAGTCATCAGACGAGCGACATGCGCTGGGCCGAAGCACGCGTCGGCGCTGATCGCATCAAGGGCGCATATGCATGGCGCTCGCTGTTGAACACCGGCGTGATCATTCCAAATGGAAGCGATTTTCCGGTCGAGGAAGTCAATCCGCTGATTTCATTTCATAGCGCAGTATCCCGACAGGACGCGAGCAACTGGCCGCCGGGCGGATGGTATCCCGAGCAGGTGATGACGCGTGACGAAGCGCTCAAGGCAATGACCATATGGCCTGCGTACGCCGCGTTTCAGGAAAAGACGATGGGCTCGATATCAACAGGCAAGTACGCGGACTTCGTCATGCTGGATCGCGATATCATGACCGTTCCCGTGTCGGACATCCTCAGCACTCAAGTGGTCTCAACATGGATCGGAGGTAAGGCGGTTTACGAACGCCTTGCCGGTAGCAGGTAGCAGATAGCCGGTCGCTGCCTCATTGTGGCCTTGTCTTTGCCAGTCGTAAGTCGAACGAATCAAAGGGCGAATTCCGGTAATGATCCATCGTTTGTCCGGCGCAGTATTGCTGCTGGCTGGTGTTCTTGGTGGTTGCTCGACAGATAAAAAAGCTGACGCTGCGCAGCCTCCGAAGCTCAAGGAGGGAAGCGTTGCGCCGCGGCCTACCGTCGTGACGCAACCCGCGACGAAATACCAGCCGCAGACCGTAACAGGCGGTGTTCGTCTCACGGGCACGGTCGACTTCGATGGGCCGTTGCCCGCCGACACGGTGATCGAGCTTCCGCCCGATGCCCCCGGATGCGGTCAGCGAATCACCGATCATAGAGTGGTTCACACCGGCACGCGAATCGGTGGAGCGATGGTCTGGATCAACGACATCCGCACGGGCAAGCCGCTTCCTGTCACGCGAAGATTCGAGCTCACCAACGAAGACTGCATGCTGAGCCCGCAGGTTCAGGGCGTGGTAGCACCGGCGACACTAGATGTGACGAGCAACGATGTCGCTCTGCACTTGAATCACATCGTGAACGTCGGTACCGGGGAGCTCGAGGCGATTGCGCCCTTCAACGACAACGGAGAAGTGGTTCCGTTCGATCGCCTGCTCGATCACACCGAGCAGCTCGAGATATCGTGCACGCTGCATCCATGGTCCAAGGCGTGGATTCTCGTTTTCGATCACCCGTATTTCGCAACGACCGAAAAGACGGGAGCATTCTCGATCGAGGACATTCCGCCGGGCACATACCACGTGAAGGCCTGGCACCCCCTGCTCGGCGTCGCTGAACAGACCGTTACTATCGCTGCGGGACAAACGCCGACGTTGTCGCTGAAGCTCGGCAGTGCTGCTGCGCCTCGGCCGGCTCCGGATACGACAGCAGCGAAAGCGGGCGCTTGATTTAACAGGGAGCGCAGTGAGCGCGGGGAGGTTTTGAGGGTTGTCTGAGTGGCTGTGGAGGCTGGCAATCTCGACGGTCACTGTCAGTGCTGATGATCAAACCTCAAAACCTCACTGCGCTCACTGCGCTCCCTGTTAAACGAAGTCGAGACTATCGCGTAAAGAACGAAAGCCCTGCAAGAAGTCCGATTGCATTCGAGTCGCCGTCGCCAAACTGATGCTCGAAGTTCGCCTCGAATCGCGATGACAACCTGCTTACAATCGGGAACTTGTATCCGACTCCGGCGCCGAGGAGTCCTGCGGAATCGCTGTCGCCATCGGCAAAGCCGACAATTCCGATAAATGGCCGAACGTAAAGACCGGCCCGCTGATACGCGCCTGGATATCTGTCGCTTCCAAGATGATACAGGAGCCCGAGCTCACCACGATACGTTGTGAAAGTGTCGCCGTCGCCCGTGAAGATGTTGATGCCGATCTTCGGCTCGAGCGAGACTCTTGGCGAAATCGGGAATCCGACACGGAACGACTGTGCGGGAATGCTGATCACGGTGCCCGAGTTGTCGCCTAATCCAATGTCTACTCCTGCATCGATTCCGAGCTCGATTGGCCGAGGAGTGGGTGCCTGCGCTGACAGGGCGGTAGCAAAAAGTGCGAGTGCAGCTACGGCTGTGATTTTCTTCATGGCCTCTTTGGGTTTGGGTTTCCTGCTCCGTCCAGCCGCATTTACCTGCGACACCCATACCACTGCGGCTGGCCTACGCCTGTTTCCTGTTCCCCTAAGGGGTCAAGAGGGTTGATTCGTACGTTTCCCTGAACTGGCCGCGGTATAGGCGCGAGTACACCCCTTCGGCGGCGAGGAGATCGGCATGCCTGCCTTCCTCGACGATCCTGCCATGATCGATTACGACGACTCGATCAGCGCGCTGAACGGTGCTGAGCCGGTGCGCGATGATAAGCGTCGAGCGGCCTTGAAGCAGTACCTCCATTGCCTGTTCGACTAGTCGCTCGCTCTCACTGTCAAGGCTCGACGTTGCTTCATCGAGAATCACGATCGCCGGATTCTTGAGGAACACACGCGCTATCGCGAGTCGCTGACGCTGGCCTCCGGAAAGTTTTACGCCGCGCTCTCCGACCAGCGTGTCGAATCCTTCCACTAAGCGATCGATGAATTCCGTCGCGTGAGCGGCAGAGGCAGCTGCGCGAATGTCTTCCTCGGGAATCGTCGCAACATCGTCCGGAATTGCGAACGCAATGTTCTCGCGCACGGTGCCACTGAAAAGCGCCGGTTCCTGTGGAACGATTCCAATCGCGCCCCGCAGCTCCTCGAGCTTGAGAGTGCGGACGTCATGGCCGTCGACGAGTATTCGTCCGCTCGTTACATCCCAGAATCGTGGAATGAGCGACGCAACCGTGGTCTTTCCCGCTCCGCTCGGTCCCACGAGAGCGACGACTTCGCCGGGCGCGATTCGAAGCGAGATGTCGGTGATCACTTCCGGCAGTGAAGATCCATACGTGAA
>DATEDH010000148.1:0-12864 GCA_035281765.1 Gemmatimonadaceae bacterium | reverse complement strand
GATTTGCGGCTCGCGTTCAGCGCCCGCCGCTGATGCCTCTGCTTTTACCACGCGCGCGATCGAACTCAGCAGCTTTTGTCTCACTGTGGGCGTAAAGGATCTCACTGTGAGCTGAAGCTGCACCTGATCAGGAATGATGTTGTGCTTGGTTCCACCGTGAATCGATCCTACGGTGATCACTGCAGGATCGAACGGAGATATCTCGCGCGAAACGATGGTCTGAAGCGCGACTACTGCGCGCGCTGCGATAACGACAGGATCAACCGTTGTTTCAGGACGAGCTCCATGACCGCCGCGGCCAAAGATCGTAACGGTGAGCGCATCGGAGTTGGTGAAGATGGGTCCCGCGCGAAAGCCGATGAGGCCCGCGGGAAATCTCGCGTCGTCATGCACTGCGAGCGCGTAGTCAGGTTTGGGAAACCGGTTGAACAATCCGTCTCCGACCATCGCCTGCGCGCCTGCACTGATCTCTTCCGCAGGCTGTCCGACGAGCATCAGCGTCCCTTTCCAGTTTTTCCTGCTTGATGCCATTATGCGCGCGGTAGAAACCAATGCTGCCATGTGCAGGTCGTGACCACATGCGTGCATGACTCCCACTTCAATCCCAGCGCCGTCTTTCGTCTTTACCGTGCTCGCAAATGGAAGCCCGGTATTCTCGACGAGCGGAAGCGCATCGAGCTCGGTGCGAAGCATAACTGTGGGTCCTGCACCGTTTTTCATGATCGCAACGACGCCGGTGCCTCCGACACCGGTTGTTACGTCATATCCGATTTGCTTGAGCTCGCCCGCTATTCGCGCGGCTGTCGCCGTCTCCTTGAGCGACAGCTCGGGCGTTTTGTGCAGATGTATGTAGAGCTCTTCAGCCGCGGGATAAATCCCGTCGATTTGCGCTTTGAGGTTCTGGGTACTCTGGGCTGATGCCGATGCGGCTGCCGCAAGCATGAACGGGACGAAGATTTTCATGCCCGATAATGTCCGGTCGCACATAGAAAACGCAACACGCGCTTCGCCAGGAACCGGACGTTATACGACTACTCTGGGGGAGTTGTGCAAACGGAGCGGAAGCGACAGCGAGAACCTGCTTCCCGAGTCAGGCTCGCTTTCGACGGTAATCGTCCCGCCGAGAGCGCGCGCGATACGCTGGCTGATCGCGAGCCCAATGCCCGCACCCTCCGCAGCTTCCGGATCGAAGCGGGTAAACTCTCGAAAAAGTTTCTTCTGGTTTTCGGGAGAAATACCCGGGCCGTCGTCGATCACTTCGATTACAACGCCGTCACCTGCGTTCGATCCGGATGCAGATTTTTCTGCACTTGCATGGATCGTCACATGCCCGCCGCGCTGCGTGTACTTGATCGCGTTCGAGATCAGATTCCCAAGGATCTGCTGAACACGCGCAGGATCGGATTGAATGGAGGGCATCCAGGGTGGTACGTCGACGTCGAGCGAAAGCCCGTTTATATCCGCCTGAGGACGAAATGCTTCGGCCATCGCGAACACCTTTGCGCGCACATCCACGGGAACAGGTTGAATCTCGAGCTCGCCGGACTCTGCTCGCGCCAAGTCAAGCAGATGCGCGATCAAGTCGAGTGCGGATCCGATGGCCTTGCGTGCTCTTTCAATCGTTGCAGCCTGGTCGCCCGAGAGCTCGCCATAAATGCCTTCACCAAGTAGTGACAGGAACCCGTCCGCGGCCCCGAGAGGATTCTTGATGTCGTGCGTGAAACCGCGAATCAGTCCGGTGCGGCTTTCCGCGATTCGCTCGATTTCCATCTCTGCGCGCTTTCTCTCGGTGATGTCCTCGGTGATCCCGGCGATGCGAACAATCTCGCCGCGCTCGTTGCGCACAGGGACACCGCGACTCCATACCCAGCGCACGCCTCCGTCAGGTCGCACTACGCGGAACTCGATGTCATAGTCGCCATCCGGCATTCCGAGGAGCGCTTGCCTTACGCGGTCGCGATCCTCGGAGTGGATTCCGTCGAGCAGCGATTGGGGGTCGGCGTAAAGACTGGCAGCAGTTCGGCCCCAGATTTTTTCATATGCTCGATTGACGTAATAGTGCGTTGTGAAGCCGACGTCACTCAGCCAGATGAATTCGTCGATGTTATCGGCAATCTGGCGGAAGTAATTCTCGTTCTCGTGTTCGTCATCGAGCGTCATACTCATTCGAAGCATGCAGAGAACGAGCCGCCTCGACCCCAAAAGGCCCCGCAATCCAGGACGTTGCGGGGCCTTGCTTCACTTACATGATCTACTGCGTTGATTCCTTCGGCCACGCTGCTCCCCGGCGAGCCCAGCCGCGGTCGGCCGCAGCGAGCCTCAAGCCCAGAAGCCCAACTAGCCCGGCTGAGGACAGGATCACTCGGAGGGGCGCGGGCGCAACGAGAGCGAACACGAGCAGAAGGAGGCTGACTATTCCCGTTGCTTCGGGCAACCCCACACCCTCCATGACGTCGGATCGCGGGCGGGTTGATTGCTCGCGCGCCGGAGGTGGTACGGACATCCTTTGTGGGGAGAGGTGCATGTACATCTTATCCTCCCTGATTATAGGTGGGTGATACCGGGCCGGTACTTAGAGTACCGGCCCTACATCAGCGACTTTTTGAAGCAGTCGCTTGAGGTCGGACAGACCCTCGCGCCCCAGTGTTCCAAGCTGCCGGTCGTGGAGCGCGGCGACCGGCTTTTCGAGTTTGTTGTAAAGGCGTCGGCCTTCTGTCGTTATCCGTGCGACGATCACGCGGCGATCTGTCGTGTCGCGCTCGCGCTTTGCGAGGCCCCGTTGTTCGAGACGGTCGACCAGTCGCGTAACATCCGGATCTCCGGCAGGTGACCGATCGGCAATCGTGCTCAGTGGAACACCGTCGGATCCCGCGTCGCTCAGGATGCGGATCACCTGGTACTGCTCGGCCGTAATGCCTGACTGCCTGAGCAGTGTTCCGAGCTCATGAACCAGCTCGCCGGAGATGTGCTGGAGAAGCAGGTAAACCTGCCGCTCGATTGGATCTTTCCTGTTGGAGGTCCAGCTCCGCTTGGCGCTTGTGATGTTCCGCCCGGACATTTTGCCTCGCAGGAAAAGACCCGTTATTTGTCTGTGTTAAGGATAGTCGTTATAAGGACTAATGTCAAGGGGCATTGTTGAGGCGGCTGCTCAATATCGTTGCTTAAGAGTTGAACGGCGCGGTAAATCATTTTCAGATGGATGTGTATCCGCTACGCAGATGCGCGGTCTTCGAGCGGACCCGCCGCGCGATCTATTACTCCCTCCAGAGCATCCTCGCCGTCGAGACCTTCAAGCGGTGCTCCTGACATATAAGCAGCACGCGCAAGAAGTTGTGACGAGACCGACAGCGTGAGCAGCATGAATGCGATGGTGAGCACTGCGGTCACGGGATGCGCAGCGCCGCTGAACAACAGGCCAAGCAGCACCAGACTCGTTCCGATGCCTCCTGCCTTCGTTGCCGAGTGCATGCGCTGGAAGACGTCAGGAAGGCGCGCAACGCCGATGCCCGCGATTACGATGAACGCCGCTCCAGCTGTGATGAGCAGAACCGTGATGATAGTCCGTGTCATGACGAGCCCTTCTTTCGCTCGAGGAACGTCGCGAACGCGCACGTCGACGCAAAGTTGATCAACGCGACGCCGAGGCCGATGTCGACAAATGCAGCTCTTCCCGTAACGATCGAAGTGAGTGCAGACAGCGAAACGACGACGGCCGTCAGCATATCGAGTGCGACGAGGCGATCCGCGTATCCGGGACCTTTGATCATCCGATACGCGGCAAGTGAAAGAGGCAGCGTGAGAACTGCAATGATTATCGCTGCGAAAATCGAAAGAGTCATGACTCGATCACCCGTGCTTCCCTTCCTTCCATGCGAATGATTCGCTCCTCGTAGAGGGACTTTACTTCCGCTGCACGCGCCACTGTGTCGGGCGCATCGAGAAAATGCACGTACAGGAATTTCATGTCATCTGCCACATGGAGGCATGTCGATCCCGGCGTAAGCGAGACGAGATACGCAAACAGCACGACACCCCATCGCGTCTCTGCATCCACCGGTACCGCCACGATTGCCGGCCGATGAGGCCTTCCGGGAGAAAGTGCAATTCGCGCAACGGCGACTGACGAGGCGACGATGTCGAATGCAAAGGCGCCGAGCAGTGAGAAAGTCGCCTTTACTCTTCGAGCAACACTCATCGGGTCACTCCCTCGACGATTGGAGTCACCGCACGAGCCTGTAACTGATTTGCACTTTCTCTTGAAAAACGCGCCATCGGTTCAACAGCCAGTCCAATTCCAATCGTGCTCGCTGCAAGGAGCGCAATCGCCAGCAGCATGGCACCGGGAATCCGTCGCGTAGAGCGCCGCTCGTCGTCGGGAGTGCGCCAGAATCCACGCGTCCACACGATGCTCATGGAATAAAGCGTAAGAATTCCGGTCACGAGTGCGATCACTGCGAGCCACGCATCCCAGGGCCCTTCGCCGCGGAGCGCCGCGTCGATGACGAGAAATTTCGCCCAGAATCCGGACAGCGGCGGCACACCCGAGATGGAGAGCGCAAGTATTGCAAACAGTGCGGTAAAGAATGGTTGGTCGCGCATCAGGCCACCGGCTGCGGCCAGATTGTATCCGCGGTTGGCTCTAGCCATTGCGCCTGCGCATAGAAACAGACCGGCCTGCACCAGCATTGTATGCATGGTATAAAAAATCGATGCGGCAACTCCATATATCGTCGCGATTGCCAGTCCCATCATCAGATACGCGACCTGCCCCATGACGTGATAGGCGAGCAGGCGCCGTACGTCGGCCTGTGCGATTGCAGCGATGACACTCACCAGCATCGTCGCACCCGCGATCAGCGCCAGCAGGCGCGGCAATCCGGCAACGACAGGCAAACCAGTAAGATCGAATATCACCACGAAAACTCGCAGGCACGCATAAAACGCGACCTTTGTCAGCAGACCTGCGAGCGCGGCTGTGACACTGATCGGCGCCGTGTGATACGACGCAGGCAGCCAGAAAAACAACGGAAACAATCCTGCCTTGAGGGCGAAGCCGGCGAGAAGAAGATACGCAGATGCACTCAACGCGACCGATGGCGGATGCCCTGCTAACGTTCTTGAAAGATCGGCCATGTCGAGCGTCCCTGCTTCACCATAAAGCAGCGCAATCCCGATGAGAATGAACGTTGCGCCGAGCATGCTCATCGCCGCGTAACGCAATGCACCGTCTATCTGCGCACGCCTGCGGTCGAGCGTCATCAATCCAATGGCGGTGACGAGCATCAGCTCGAACCACACATAGAGATTGAAAATGTCGCCAGTGAGGAACGCCCCGTTCACCGCGGCAAGCATTGCAAGAAAAAGCGGATCGAAACCGGCGCGTCGACGGCGTGCACGAATGTCGGCTCGCGCAAAAACAGCGACAGCGAGTGCAACCATTCCCGCAACCGTGCACAGTGCCGCGCTGAGCTGGTCGGCGACGAAGGTCACTCCGAACGGCGCGCCCCATCCGCCGAACTTCATGATTGCCGGTTGACCAGGATCGAGACTCGCCAGCAGCGACACCGCTGAGAAAAACATCAGCACAACCGCTGCTTCCATCACGGTTCGCTGGAGCAGCTGGCGTCGCCTCACGAGCATCGAAAGCGCGGCGCCCGCCAGCGGAATGGCAACCGGCCACAGCGCGCGCCCGGCGACGATTACGTCAACGGTCATTACGCTCCGCTGCCGAATCACCAAGATCGAGCGCCGAATGGATCTCGTCGCTTCTCAACGTCGCGTGATCGCGATACGCGCGCAGCGCAAGCGCTGCCATCACGACGGTGAGCGCAAAACCGATGACGATTGCTGTCAGGATGAGCGCCTGAGGAACCGGATCGGCAGAATTGCCGAGCGTTGTCGCTCCCTCTGCAATCAATGGCGGCTGCCCGGAGCGCATTCGACCTGTCTGAAACAGGACGAGATTGACCGCAGTCGTGAGAAGCGAAAGACCGAGAATCATGCGCACGAGGTTGCGCGACAGCACCATGTAGAGACCACATCCGAACATCCCCGCGGCAACGATTGCGTATATCGTCGTCATCGCGCTGCCTCGCGTCTCAGGCCGAACAGGAACGAGAGCACAGTGCCGAGCACGGCGATATACACACCGAGATCGAACAGGAGAGTTGTGCCCTGCTTGACGCTCACGCCGAGTATCTGCGTGTCGATCCAGATGTGACTCAGGAAATCGCCGTTGACGAGTAATCCAGGCATTCCACTCACAATCGCTAGAAGGAGTCCGCCGCTTGCCAGCGTGAGCGGATGCAGCCTGAGCCGCTCACGCGCGCGCTCGACGCCGCGCGCAAGCGACACGATCGCAAACGCCAGCGCTGCAGTCAGCCCTCCAACGAACCCGCCGCCGATTTCGTTGTGACCACGAAGAAGAATGATCACCGACATCACCAGGAGCAGCCAGAAGAACACGGGACTCATGAACGCGAGCACGAACGCCGCTTTACCTGAACGGATTCCCATGCGTGCTTCAAGTGCGTTCCGCGGACCGAGCAGCGACCATGCGATGATCGACGCGAGCGCGATGACGGAAGTCTCGCCGAGCGTATCGAATCCGCGGAAGTCCACGAGGATGACGTTGACGACATTCTTCCCGAATGCAGCAACGTAGCTTTCCCGGCCAAAGAACGCGGATACATCATTTCGCGGCGCGGCGGCCGTCATATCCAGCAGCACCACCAGCATCACTAAGGCAAACGCCGCCGAGAGAATCGCATCCCATCTTCGCTCGGGTGGCGTGCGCGTCGACGGCGCGCGAAGCGGCACGATGAACAGCATCACGGTGAGCAACACCACCATCAACGATTCGACCGCGAATTGTGTGAGCGCAAGATCGGGCGCGCCGTTCATCATGAACAGCAGCGCGGTGACAAGACCCGAAAGTCCCACGGCAATCATGGCCGCGAGCAGCGATTGCGATCTCGTTGCGGCTACTGCACCAGCAAGCCCCGTAAGTGCTATCACCACTGCACCAGCATTCATCGCTCCTGTTCCAGAATCGATGCGCGGCACGGCACCCGAAGCAAGTATTCCCCAAATCGCAAAACCAAGCGCGCCAGCGATCACGACCCTGATATAGCCGCGCAGATCTCCATGGTGAACTCGGGCGGCAGCTCGCACGGCAACGCGGTCGAGTGCACGCAGCATTCCGTCATAAGCATGCTCGACATCGAATCGATGAAGCGCCGATTGCGTGCTGAGCCGTCGATGAATCGGACCCCAGAAAGTGAATATCAGTGCGCCGATGCCGACAACGATCGCGCTCAGCAGGACGATTGGTGTCACGCCATGCCATAAAGCGACCTTGAGCTCAACCGGCCTCCCATAGATCGAGCTCACTGCCGGGCGCAGCACCGACCTGCTGATCCAGTCGGAATCGAGACTTATCACGAGCCCGAGAAGCGCAAGTATCAACGGAGCGGCAACGAGCCCGGGAACCTCTCGATGCTTTACTTCCCTGACTTTACCGCGTCCCATGAAAAACGGCCGCAGCGTCACAACTCCGGCGACCCCCACGATTACGGCGTTGACAATCACCGCCACCGCAACCGGCACCGCGTTCCACGAGCTCTGTATCTGCGCCTCGAACAGGAACTCTTTCGAGATGAATCCTAGAAAAGGTGGAAGTCCGGCCATCGACAGACTCGCCAGAGCTGCAGCAGCAGCTGTCACTGGCAGAAATCGTCCAAGTCCACCCATCAATCGCAGCTTGCTCAATCCAGTTGCATGCAGCACGTTGCCCGCGCAGAAAAACAACGTGGCTTTGTAGAGAGCATGCGCGAGTATGAATCCGACGGTCGCCACTCCCGCCACCGGTCCGTCGAGCGCAACGAGCATCATCAGGATTCCAAGCGATGCTACTGTCGAATACGCGAGAACCGACTTGAAGTTCTCCGCCCGCAATGCCTGCACCGCACCCGTGAGCATCGTCGCGAGTGCAACTGCAATCAGCACGTCGCGACCGCCCGGCACCTGACCGATCACCGGCTCGAATCGGGCGAGGAGATACACTCCGAGCTTCACCATCGTTGCCGAATGGAGATAAGCAGATGCCGGCGTCGGAGCTTGCATCGCATTTGGAAGCCAGAAATGAAACGGGAACTGCGCTGACTTGGTGAACGCGCCAATCATGAGACCGGCGAGGATTGGCTGAATCCACCGGCTTTGCGCGATTTCCGGCGCCCGCGCGATGGTCTCCGTCATCGAGTACGTGCCGAGCGTAGATCCGATCATGATGATCGCCGCAAGCAGCGCGAGACCGCCGCCAGCCGTGACCCGCAATGACATGAGGGCCGATCTTCGCGCTGAAGCGCTGTCTGCATCGAACCCGATGAGAAGAAACGACAGAATACTCGTCGCTTCCCAGAACACGAACATTACGATCATGTCGTCGGCAAGGACCGCTCCAAGCATCGACGTCATGAACAGCAGTATCAGCGTGAAGAAACGCGCGCGGTTGCGCAGAGAATCTCCCGCCAGATATGCGCCCGCATATATCACAACGAGCGTTCCGATCCCGGTGACAAGCAGGCAGAAAAGCAACGCGAATCCGTCGAGCCGGAGCGACCACTCGATTCCCAGCGTCGGCGCCCACGCACTCCGGTCGCTGATGCGTCCACCGGCCTCGATAGTCGTCGCAAGCCCGACGAATCCCGCAAAGAGCCCCGCCGGTAAAGACGCCAGGCCCCACCCCGCGTGGCGGCCGAACAGTTTGCTCAGCGGCCACGCGGCGATGCTTCCTGCAAGGGAGATCGCGAGTAACGTGGAGATCATGTCAGGGAATGTCCCCAACAAGTTAACCTTCAGCTGACGAGTCCACTGGCGGTGCTGATTACATCGTCGGCCTCTGCAACGCTGCGCGTTGTTCGGTATTTTTTGTAGTGGCTGCACCATCGCAACCAAGAGGATCGCACGTGCGTCAGTTCACCAGCATGCTCGTGTATTGGGGCACTTCGCCGTCCGACGCTCCTGTCAAATTCGCGTCGCGCATAGCTGCGTCCAGCAACATTCATGTGACTCTTGGCGACACAGTGGAAACAGTGTCGCCGGCGACACTGCGCGAGCTGCCGGCAGATTGGGATGTACCCGCACTGATTCGCGCGAGGAAGCAGAGCGCCTTGAGCAAAGCCGCAGCGCGAATGCGCCGCAGCGGAGTCGCACCGTCGACAATTCTGCTCGAAGGCGACCCGGTTACTTCAATCATCGAGTGCGTAAAACGCGACAGGCACAATCTCCTCGTGACCGTCGCTCCTTTCCCTGAGATGCGCGACGCCGTTCGAGAGACGACGCTTCGTCTCGTGCATGAGTCGCCGATTCCGGTGCTGCTCGCGCGCGACGTCCGGCGCCGCAAGCGCATGCGCATACTTGCTGCTGTCGATGAGAGCACATGGCAAACCGGCGATGCCGGCAATCTCAACGCGAGAATCGTCCGCATCGCATTATGGGCCGCGCAGCAAATGGATGGGGAAGTTCATGTGGTGCACGCATGGCAGCCTGTCGCCGAGGGCCCGATGCGGTGGGCTGGAGTGTCACCCGAAGGCGTGGCGAACTATCACGACACCGGTCGTGTTGATGTGATCCAGGATCTAACCAGAACCATCAGGCAGCATCGCGGGCGCATTGCCATCGATCATATCCATGTCGACATCGGCGATCCTCGCGAGGTCATCCCTGAATACGCTGCTGACAACGGAATCGATCTCATCGTTATCGGAACCTTCGCACGATCAGGCCTCTCAGGCCGGATACTCGGCAACTCTGCCCACGCGATAGTCGACAGCAGCCCCTCTTCAATGCTCATCGTGCCGCGTGCCGGTTGAGCCGGAGCCGACTCCGCGCGCGATTTACAGCGACGCAGCGTTCACTCGGGAAAAGTCGAAGTAACTCGCGCTTCGATCGCCGTGACTTCGGTATCGGCCTCACGGAGCCGGGTAAGTCCCTTTTCCAGCCGCCCCCGCTCTGTCTCGAGGAAACGCTCATAGGGTGCAATCACCTCGAGGAGCTGCTGCTCATATCGTTTCAGCTGCTCCTCGAATTTGGCGCGAATCAGCACCGCAAGATCATCGTTCAGCTTCGAGATCTTCTTCTCGAAATCTGAAATGAGCTGCCTGCGGCGCGCAGGAATGATCAGCCAGCCCGCAATCGCAAAGATCGTTGCAGTCAGAACTCCCGTCACATCGAGCGCGGCAGTGGTGAATGCCGTCACGAACAACGCGCCGAGTCCGAGGGCGAAGACATTCACGCCGAAAGTTTGTGCAACGGCGGATTTTACCGAGTCCGTTATCTCTCGCGCTTCTTTCTCGGTATCGAATTCGCCAAGCCGCTTCTCGATCGGCTCACGCAAGCGTGCAAACAGCTCTTCCCGATTGTATTGAAACTCTGTGTCACCGTGAGGCGTGAGCGCACCTGCGGCACGCAGACGCGCGGTATGTGCATCGAGCTCGGCGAATACTGAGCTCCAGAGCCGGAGATTTCGCTGCACTGTCCAATCCACCATGCGGTGGACGACACTTTCGATTGCGCCGGGCGCATCCATCACTACTTCAGCACGGAACCGGTTCTCGACAGCATCCTTGTTACGGAGAAAGTTCGCGTTACCGATGCGAATGGTTCGCTCGAACCAGGTTCGCCCCCGGCGCTCGAGCTCGTACAGCACGTTGCGAACTTCAATCAGATAGCGCTCCGAATCTGTGCGCATCTCCTTCGAATAAGCTTCGAGCTGCTCGCGAATCGACTTGAGAACGCGCGCATCTTCATTTACGACCTTCAGCCTGGTTTCGAGCGACGTCGTGTTGCCCTTCAATACATGACGAAGCACACCAAGCGGAGAGAGAAGCTTGAGACGGATTCTCTCCTTTTCACGCAGGGTTTCCAGGACGTATGACTCTAGTGCCCGGTACTCGTCGCGTTCGTCGGAACTACTCGCCTCACTCAACGAACCCGATCTCAACGCCATTCGCGCGCGAAGTGCGCGCAGTGCGCTTATGAAATAAATCGCCGGCGCAGCGCCACCGAGGCGGCCTGTGATCTCGCGTGTGAGATACTCACGAACACGATCGATCTGTTCGTCGGAATTCCGCCGGTCTACCCCGTTCACGACAAACACGACCTTCTTTCCCCATTCACGAATGTGCGCGAGGAAGTCGAGCTCGCTTGCAGTCAGCGGCTGGAGAAGACTCGTGACGAACAATATGAGATCGGCGCGCGGAACGAACTCGCGCGTGATCTCCTCCTCCATCCGCTCGATGGAGTTCGTCCCGGGAGTGTCGACGATGTCGAGATCCTTGAGAACGTCGAGCGGATAATGAAAAAGCTGAAGATTCTCGCCGATGGTCTCAGGCGGTCCGGCTTCACCATATCGAAGGATCGATATTGCGCGCGTCGTTGGAAGGTCGCCCATCGCGAATACTTCGTCACCGAGGAGCGCATTTATGAAAGTGCTCTTCCCCGTATTGTATTCACCGACGATGACGAGCAGGAACAGCTCGTCCATTTCATTGACGAGGCCCGCAAGGCGCTCGACATCCGCCGGCGCCCCGTCGGATTCGGCAAGGACGTCGCGCACGCGGAGCACGAGCTTCCGCTCGAGTGCAACAATCTCTCCCTGCTGGCGAGTCAGGACCTGTTCCAGGGGCATCCTCCTTTATGAAGCGGAGCGCGGCAGCCGTTGCACGCCGCGGGTGCCAATTCTATGCCGTGAAAAGCGCGATTCAGCCCCGGTACAAGTGTTAGATTGAACAAACGTATAGAGAGGCAAGTGATCGAAGCATTCGAGTTCGAAGATCAGGGCCGTACCTTTTCGTGCGCCACCGAGACGCCGCGGCACGCCGGCCTGCAAACCTGGTGGTGGTTCACCCTCGACGGCGACAAGAGCACCCGCTACGCACCGTTCGAACAATCGACTGACGACACGCAGCAATCAGTCCGGGAGCGAATCATTGTGTTCTACGCTGAGCTGCTTGCAATCAGGGCGCGGCCGAGGCGGGAACGACCGACCTGGCACAAGCAGCGCAGCGATTCATAGAGCTTTTCAGGCCGACGGCATTGTTTCAAACGTCTTCCTGATTTTATCGAGCGCCCATTCGAGATCTTCCCTGCTCGTGACAAGAGGCGGGGCAAATCGAATGACATGATCGTGAGTCTCCTTGCAGAGCAGCCCTTCTGTCATGAGAGCTTCGCAGAATGGCCGGGCTGCAACCTTGAGCTCCACGCCAATCAAGAGACCGCGCCCGCGCATTTCATGTATGTCTGGATGCTTGATCTGTCGCAGCTCATCGAGGAACCAGCTCCCAAGCTCTGCTGACTTCCCTGACAGGTTCTCGTCTTCGATCACCGCGAGCGCAGTGCGCGCAACAGCGCAGCCAAGTGGATTTCCACCATACGTGCTCCCGTGACTTCCGGGATTGAACACCTTCATCACGTCATGGCTCGATACGAATGCAGAAACGGGATAGAACCCGCCCGATAACGCTTTGCCAAGAATATATGCATCGGGCTTGACCGATTCGTGATCGCATGCGAACCGCTTGCCCGTGCGGCCAAGTCCTGTCTGAATCTCATCCGCTATGAACAGCACGTTGTTTTCGCGACAGAGCGAGCTCACCTGCGAGAGATAACCATCGGGCGGAATGAGAATGCCGGCCTCGCATTGAATTGGCTCGATGAGAACCGCGCATGTATTGGGAGTAATTGCGCGCGCGATTGCTTCCGCATCTCCGAACGGCACGCTGACGAATCCCGGCGCAAACGGGCCGAATCCGTCGCGATAGCTCTCGTCCGACGAAAACCCGACGATCGTCGTCGTGCGGCCAT
>DATEDH010000147.1:0-4745 GCA_035281765.1 Gemmatimonadaceae bacterium | reverse complement strand
TTCTTCCCGGATACTCGATGGGCAATGTTGCTGACGCTGTGAAGGCGGGACTCGATTCTCTCGGCTTGCCGGTTGGATATCACACAGTGTTCGGCGGAGACGTTCAAAACCTGAACGAGACCAAGGGATATGTTCTCGCTGCGCTCGGTCTCGCAGTGGTTTTCATCTATCTGATTCTTGCATCCCTGTTCGGATCGTTCTTCCAGCCGGCTGCAATCATGCTCGCGCTGCCGCTCAGCTTCATTGGTGTGGCGCTCGCACTTCTTCTGACGCACGGAAACATCAACGTGATGACGATGATTGGAATCATCATGCTGATGGGACTTGTCACCAAGAACGGAATTCTGCTTCTCGATTTCTCGAATCAGGAAAGGGAAAAAGGAGCAACGCGCCACGACTCCATGCTGACGGCGGGGCGCATCCGTTTGCGTCCGATCATCATGACAACGGTTGCGATGATCTTCGGAATGCTTCCGCTTGCGATGGCGATCGGTGAGGGAGCAGAGCAGAGAGCCCCGATGGCGCGCGCTGTTATCGGCGGGCTCATAACGTCGACGCTGCTGACGCTGTTCGTTGTGCCTGTGATGTCAACGCTGCTCGAAGACGGAGTGCAATGGGTCCGCACGACGATACCCGCCCTCCTGCGCGGCACTCGCCGTGGCGGCGGGGGTGGTGGCGGCACAAAGCCTGACACTCACCGTCCAAAGGCGCCGCAACATCCACGGCCGACTGCACCGGAGCACGTCGCTGCAATGACGCTGAGAATGGCAAAGGAAAGCGGCAAGGACTGAAATCGTCGCCGCCGGAATGGTTCGTGCAAAGTTGAAGGCTCGTCAATATCTCGAAAGACGAGCCAACGATGCGAACAAGGACGATACAGTACTGCGTGCTGATGCTTATCGCCGGAGTCGCCTCGATGATTCCGGCGCAGGCGCGGGCTCAGTACTTCGGGCGGAACAAGGTTCAATACGAATCCTTCGACTTCCGCATATTCGAGACGCCGCACTTCCGGCTTTACTTCTATCCTGAAGAAGAAGATGCGTCGCGCGACATGGCGCGCATGGCCGAAAGATGGGAAACCCGTCTCAGTGGGTTGTTCAGTCGCCAGCTGACAAAGCGTAAGCCGATTCTCATCTACGCAAACCAGCCTGACTTTCAGCAGACAAACGCGGTTTCCGAACAACTGACAGAGGGCACAGGCGGCGTGACGGAATCCCTTCGCGATCGCCTCATCATGCCTCTCACCGGCGTATATCGCGACAACGATCACGTGCTCGGCCATGAGATGGTTCACGTCTTCCAATACGATCTCGAGAACGATCCAAAAGGTGGAGCACGTGCTGGAATTAACTCGCTTCCGCTGTGGGTGATCGAAGGAATCGCCGAGTATCTATCTCTTGGCCGCGATGATCCTCATACCGCGATGTGGATGCGCGACGCAGTTCTTCGCAACAAGCTGCCAACCATCAAGCAGCTCACGAACGATACGCGCTTCTTTCCCTATAGATATGGCGAAGCGTTGTGGGCGTATGTGGGCGGACGATGGAACGACCGCGCAGTTGCCGAGACATATAAGGCCGCGGCGAAGTTCGGGTTCGAGCAGGGAATCAAGCGGACTCTCGGAATCTCGAGCGACTCGCTGTCGAAGGAATGGATTGCAGCAACCAAGGCAGCCTACGCTCCGGTAATAGCGGGACGCACGATACCATCACAAGCCGGACAACCGCTCATTCCTGCAAAGCGCGACGGTGACACCAACCTGTCGCCGGTGATCAGTCCCGATGGGAAGCTGGTCGCATTCTTCGCTGCGCGGGATTTGTTCGGATACGATCTGTATATCGCGGACGCGGCAACCGGACGATCGATCAAGAAGCTCGCTGACGTGAGCACATCGACGGAATTCGACGCACTCAGCTTCATCAGCTCTGCTGGAACATGGTCACCCGATGGGCGGCGATTTGCATTTATCGTCTATGCGAAAGGCGATCAGCAGATCGCATTGCTCGATGTTGCATCGCACGACGTCGTGCAGCGAATCTCCGTTCCAAACGTCGGTGCAATCCAGAACCCTGCATGGTCGCCGGACGGATCGCGCATCGCATTCTCCGGAACTGTCGGCGGCGTGAGCGACCTTTTTGTCTATGACCTGAACGCGAAAACTGCGAAGCGACTCACGAACGACAAATACGCGGACATCCATCCGGCATGGTCGCCCGATGGAAAGACACTGGTGTTCGCGACGGATCGTGGCGTGACGGAGTTCACCAACATCACGCACGGCAAGCTGAGACTCGCAACGATCGACGTGGCGACCGCATCGATTCAGCTGGTCACCGCGTTCAACGAAGGAAAACACATCAATCCGCAATATTCGCCAGACGGTCGCGACATCTATTTCGTATCCGATCGCACTGGCGTAAGCGATATCTACCGCTTGACGGTTGCGACCGGCGCTATCTCGCAGGTCACCAACGTTGCAACAGGCGTGAGCGGAATTACCGATCTGGCACCTGCGTTCTCGGTTTCCCATACCGATGGGCGACTGGCGTTTTCTGTGTTTGAGAAACAAGGCTATGGGATTTACGGTCTCGCTGGCGACCAGACACGCGGAACGCCGGTACAGCCGGCGAACTATGCTGCAGCAGGCCTGCTTCCGCCGGCAGATGCTTTCTCTTCATCGATCGTGGCGCGATACCTGGCTGATCCAGTAACGGGACTTCCAGCGACCGCGGACTTCAAGATCTCGCCATATAAGAGCTCGCTCGCGCTCGCGGCAGTCGGTCAGCCCAGTATCGGCGTGGCTACGTCGACGACGGGCACATACGTCGGCGGCGGAACTTCATTCTTCTTCACCGACATACTCGGCAACAACAACCTCGGCTTCGCGATAAACGCGAATGGAACCGTGAAAGATTTCGGTGGAGAGGCGATGTACCAGAACATCGGGCATCGACTTGTGTGGGGACTGGATGTATCGCACACACCGTATGCATCAGCGTTTGCAACTGCCGAGCAGTTCGAGCCCGATCCTTCGCTCACTGTAGTCTCGCAGTACATACAAAGGATGTACGTCGACCAGGTGAGCTTCATCACACAATATCCGTTCTCCGTGACGAGGCGGGCGGAGCTCAACTTCAACGCCACGCATCTCGGTTTCAACACGCAAGTCGAACAGTTGCTGACTGACGGAAACAGTGTTCTCGATCGGGCGACGTTCGACACGACATCGGCAGATCCGATCAACTATGGGCAAGTTGCCGCTGCGCTCGTGGGCGACAATTCGTTCTTCGGATTCACTGCGCCGATCAACGGATGGAGGTATCGCTTCGAGGTCGCGCCGGTATTTGGCGGAATTCAGTTTCAAACAGCGCTCGCCGACGTGAGAAAATATTTCTTCGCGCGCCCTGTTACGTTCGCAGTTCGCGCGCTGCACTTCGGGCGCTACGGAAAAGATGCGGAGAGCAATAATCTCTCACCGCTTTTCCTCGGCGACCCGAGCCTCGTGCGCGGATATTCCGCTGACAATTTCAGTGCGTCAGAATGCACTGTATCGTCGACGAGCACATGCCCGGAATTCGATCGGTTGATTGGAAGCCGTGTGGCTGCAGCGAGTGCGGAGCTTCGCATTCCGCTCCTAGGCACGGATCAATACGGACTTGTGAGAACGCCGCTTTTCCCGTTGGACATTGCGCCCTTTGTCGATATCGGGGTGGCATGGACCAGCAAGGATTCTCCGACGTTCGAGCTGTCGTCCCGCTCAGCGAAACGCACCCCGGTGGCAAGCGGAGGAATCAGTGCGCGGGCGAACCTGTTCGGGTACGCTGTTCTCGAGCTCTTTTATGCAAAACCGTTCCAGCGGCCGGATCAGGGATGGGTTTTCGGCTGGCAGCTGGCTCCCGGATGGTAATTCAACGAACACAATGAGTTAGGTGCGCATGCACCGCCGGAAACGCTGGCGGGCATGTGCGCTCTATTGTATCCTTTGGCACTGGCCGCCAAACGGATATCTGATTTGACCGAGCTGCTCGAAAAACTGAAGGCTGCTCTAAGTGATCGCTATGATGTCGAGAAGGAAATCGGGGAGGGTGGCATGGCCACCGTTTTCCTCGCCCGCGACACCAGGCACGAGCGTAAAGTGGCCATCAAGGTCCTCCATGAGGACCTCGGTGCGGCTGTAGGCGCCGAGCGTTTTCGTCGCGAGATATCGATCGCGACGAGCCTTACGCATCCGCACATTCTGACTTTATACGATTCGGGCGAGGCAGCGGGCTCGCTCTTTTACGTCATGCCCTTTATAGAGGGCGAGTCGCTGCGTCACCGGATGGATCGCGAAAAGCAGCTGCCAATCGATGAGGCGCTGAAGATCACGGGCGAAGTAGCGAGTGCGCTCGGGTACGCGCACAAGAAGGGAATCGTGCATCGCGACATCAAGCCCGAGAACATTCTTCTCGAGGCTGGTCACGCGATCGTCGCTGATTTCGGGATCGCTCGCGCAGTTCAGGCTGACGGCGGCGGAGCCCTGACAAAAACCGGAATGTCGCTCGGTACTCCTACTTATATGAGTCCCGAACAGGCGTTCGCGGAGAAGGACATCGACGGTCGAAGCGACATGTACAGTCTCGCGTGCGTGCTGTACGAGATGCTGACGGGCGAGCCGCCGTTCTCGGGCCCGAACGCGCAGGCGATCATGGCGCGTCACTCGATGTCTGAAGTGCCGTCGATGCAGATCGTGCGCAATACGATCC
>DATEDH010000146.1:0-17096 GCA_035281765.1 Gemmatimonadaceae bacterium | reverse complement strand
AGACCGCGACTGCGTCTGCACCCGAAGCAGCTGAGCCTTCGCCGGTCGATGATCAGGAATTCATTTCGCATCCTGCGCACGACCTCGTCTTTCTCACACCGCCGGAGGAAGAGCCCGCGCCGGCAGCGGAGCTTCCTCCTGAAATTGCGCCGATCGACCTTTCGCCGATGGTCGACGTGGCGCCGGTGATGGAGCAGGAGCCCGAGACCGAACCGGCGCCACTGAATTTCGAAATGCCTGAGCCGGAGCCGGTTCAGTCATGGAACGGCAGCTCGGACGAAGAGTTCATCGATCTTGGTGAATGGCTCGAGAAAAACCGCACGCCTTCATCGACTCGAATGATTGCGCACGACGAGGAGCCCGAGGACAACGAGCAGAAGGATTTTTCCGAAATGCTCGACAAGTTCAAGGAGGGAATCTCGCGCAACGTCGACGAAGAGGATTTCGAAAGTCACTACGACCTTGGAATTGCATTCAGGGAGATGGGCCTTCTCGACGAAGCGATTGGATCGTTCCAGAAAGCGGCGCGCGGGCCCGATCAGCTCGTTCGCGCCTCTGAAGCCATCGGTCAGTGTTTCATGGACAAGGGCGAGGCGGGCGTCACCGTTACCGTGCTCGAACGACTGTTGAAACACTCGAATCTTTCCGATTCACACCTTGTCGGTGTTCTCTATCTCCTCGGCCGCGCTGCAGAGTCACTGTCGCGCGAAGCGGAAGCGGCAGCTTATTATCAACGCGTGCTCGCGGTGCAGATCGGCTTCCGCGACGCAGCAAACAGGCTCACATCGCTCGCTCAGGCATCTAGATGAACGCATCGGGCATCGACCTGCCCGCCGCTCCCGACACGTCCAGCGAAAAGGACACACTCCGCCGCATTCAGGCGTCGGTTAAAACCCGGCTCGATTCGGTGACGGAAGAGATGGCCGCATCGGTTCTGCGCGATGCGCCGCTGCTCGCAACGATGGGCCAGCACCTCATGGCGATGCGCGGAAAGATGTTCCGTCCAACGCTCGTGCTGTTGTGCAGCGACGTTGAAAATCGCTCAGAGCGACAGGCAGTCACTCTTGCTGCCGCAGTCGAGCTCATTCACCTGGCGACTCTCGTTCACGACGACGCGGTGGATCATTCGGTGCTCCGGCGCGGAATGCCAACGCTCAACTCGCTGTTCACGCATCAGATATCCGTCATCATGGGCGATTTCCTCTATTCGATCGCCCTCACGAAGCTCGTGAATCTTGGTGACATCGCTGCGCTTCGCGCGCTCACTCGCGCATCTACGGAGATGACTATTGGTGAGATGCGACAGCTCGCAGTGAATGATTCGCTCTCGTTTTCGGAAGATGACTACTACGCTCTCATCAGGTCCAAGACCGCGTCGCTCATGTCGGCAGCGTGCGAGGTGGGCTCGATTGCCGGGGCGCGCGCGCATCGTGAATCGCTTATCAGGTACGGTGATGCACTGGGCATGGCATTCCAGATCGCTGACGACCTCATCGATTATACGGAAGCATCGGAAACGACAGGCAAGCCGACAGGTCTCGACCTGAAGGAGCACAAGGTCACGTTACCGCTGATCGCGGCACTTCGCGCTATGAAGCCCGCCGAGCGAGCCCGTGTCGATGCGTTGTTCGCGAACGAGAATCCATCGGATGCCCAGGTCGTCGAAGTGATTCGAATCGTGACTGACAACGGCGGCCTCGAATACGCCCGCCAGCAGGGAATTGTGTTCGCTGAGCAGGCAAGAGAGGCGCTTTCCGGATTGCCCGACACGGTAGCGCGAACGGCGCTCTTAGAGTCTATTTCGTATGTAATGGAGCGACACGCCTAAACATGCCGCCACGTGGTGCAGCCCGGCGCGGGGCAGTCTTTCACGGCTTCGTGCTGGCCAGCGGGTTTATCGCAGGCGGCCTGCTTACGCAGGTAGCCAGAAAATTTCTCCCGCCCGGCGCGGCGAAGGAATTTTTTACAACCGGGGTAACACCTTCAGTAGGGCCGCTGCCGCTCGATCTTATTATCATCAAGTTTGCGCTCGGTCCCATTGCGCTCGACGTGTCACTGCTCAGCCTGGTCGGCGTGCTGATCGCCTACCTGATTGCGCGTTCGCTATTCTAGGAGAGAAAAATGATTGGCAATCTTGGCTTCCCGGAGATCATGATCATTCTGGTGATCGTGCTTCTTCTGTTCGGAGCGAAGCGAATCCCCGAAATCGCTGGATCGATGGGTAAGGGAATCAAGGAGTTCAAGAAGAACATCAACGAGGCGACGCGGGAGATCGACGATACGCCGCGTTACGACAACCGCCTCAACCCGAACGATGTACCTGACCGGCGGCCTGTCAGTGAGGATCGTCCCGAGCCGAAGCGTCTGACCTGAGTTCGAGTTCGGCGCACAAAAAAAGCGCGTCGCCCGACGGAGCTCGGGCGACGCGCTTTTCCATGCCTCTTACTGAGCCAGCTGTCTCTGGGAAGCCTCGACTTCCTTTCTCTTGTCTACGATCTTCGCGTTGTCACGAAGATTGGTCAGGAAATCCCGGACTCTCTGCTGGCGCAGCTGCTGAAGAACCGTTGCACGCTGCGCGTCCTTCTGTTTTTCCCACTCTGATTTTTCCTTCAGCACACGCTGATCGACGCGCTCCACGAAAATTCCGTCGTAAACGCGAATCGGAGCGCTGACTGCTCCAATCGGAAGCGAAAACGCCGCGCCGATTGCCTGATTGAGGCGACCGATTCCTTCGGCGCCGCCCACACGCGTGAACGGCTCGCTCTTGCGAACCTGCAATCCGGCTCCGCGTGCCGCGTCCTCGAGTGTCGTCCGTGCCGCAGTCGCTGCAAACTGCTGCGCGCGAGGCATCAGCTTGTCGAGCTTCTTCTGTATCGCGAGCGTTGCGCGAATTTCTGCTTTCGCCTGATCGACCGAAGGCACGCCGCCCTTTGTGAGTGAGTCGAGGCGGCCGAGATAATATCCGTCCTCCGAGTCAAAGAGCTCGCTTGTCTCACCGACACGCGCACCCTGGAATGCCCATGGTCCAACGCTTGGAACGAATTTGCCGTCGATGGTCAGCGCATCTGTCTCGAGCACCGATCCTTTCTTGATCTGAAGGCCAAGCTGCTTCGCTGCCTCCTCGAGAACGCCGGGCTTGTCCGACGATGCTGCGATGCGCGCGAGCTCGTCAGCTTTCCGATCCACTGCGGTCGCCGATGAGTCACTTTGGGTAATCGGGAGAAGGATGTGGCGCACCGCGATGGTGTCGCCCTTCTTCTCGTCGACCTTGATCAGGTGATAGCCGAACGATGTGAGAACCGGCTGCGAGATTTCACCGGGCGCAAGCGCGAACGCAACGTTCTCGAATTCCGGAACGAAGCGGCCCTTCGGCCCGCGGCCGAGGAAGCCTCCGTCACGCGCGGAAACGGAATCGCTCGATTCCGCCTTCGCGATATCCTCGAACTTCTCTCCCTTCACAATCCTGTCGCGAAGGGCAACCAGGCGTGCGCGGGTAGCAGCGCTGTCTGCGGCAGTGATCACACGCGGAATGCTCACCACGGACACGACCGCGCGCGAAGGCTTCTCCAGATCCTTCTTGTTCTTGTCGTAGTAATCCTTGATCTCCGAATCGGTCACCGTCACTTCATTGTCGGCTACGAGCTCGGGACGGAATACGACGTACGAGATCTGCGCGGTGTCGCGTGAATCGCGCCAGATCTGCCACAGGCGCTCGTCGCTTACATAGACGTCGGATGCAACCTGCTCGAAAAGTTTTTCGCGCGGAATCTGATCGCGGTAGTACGCTTCGAGCTGAAGAAGAATTCCTTCCTGGCGGGCCGACGGGCTCGAAAGGAAGCGCTGGTATTTCTGAGGATCGAATTGTCCTTCAGTCTGAAGCTCCGGGCTTTGCGCGAGCTGCGGCGGCGGTGCATAGCGCGCTGCTTCCGAGATCTCCTCGTTGGTGACCTTGATTCCCCTGCGGCGGTACTCCTGCCGCAGAAGAGCATCGCCTACCAGCTGCTCGAACGCTTCGTCAGCAAGTCTGCGGCGCTCATCGAGCGTGATGCTGCGGCCGCTCTGCTGCGTGGCCTGCTGCTCGAGTGCGGAAATGGCGTTGTACCAGGTTGTGGCGAGTATGTCCTCACCATTGACCTCGGCGACAGCCGTTGTGGGTGTGATCGGACCGCGGCCGAGGAGGCCGGAGGTTTCGAGTAGAAGAAATCCACCGATGAAAACGACAACGATGAAGATCCAGATGTACTTTGCGGAGCTCCGCATGGCTTGCAGCACGGGGCTTTACTCCTGGCGGGACAGAAAAAAATGCTTGTGATTTTTGGGGTGTAGAGCCCATCAAACTACCGGTTCAGCAGGCGTAAAAGCAAGCCGCGCAGTGACTTCCTCCGATTGACGCCCGTCTCCAAATCGCGGTATTTTGAGCCATCCGACCCGTGCGAAGCGCATCGGGCGGCGCAACTTTAGAGGGACATTGATGCAAGGGTCCACGCGGATCGACGAGCTGAGGCAGAAATTCCACGAGAATCCGCGCCGGTATTTCGCGCCGCTTGCCAATGAATACAGGAAAGCAGGAGATCCGGAGCAGGCGATAGCGATCTGCCGCGCCCATCTCGCGCAGCAGCCCGGCCACATGAGTGGACATGTCGTCTACGGTCAGGCGCTGTTCGATGCAAACCGGAAGGAAGAGGCGCGCGGCGTGTTCGAGAAAGCGCTTGCACTCGATCCGGATAACGCGATTGTGCTCAAGCAGTTGGGCGATATCGCCCGCGAAAAAGGCGACAGCAAGGAGGCCAGGCACTGGTATACGCGGGCGATCGATCTCGATCCCTCGGATCGCGAAGTGGCTGCCTACATCGCGGAGCTGACCGAGCCGGAAACTGAGGATGCCTCGACCCCGGCTGGCGTTGAAGCCGCAGTTCCCGAGCGCGAGGAGCCGGTCACCGTCCAGCGCGAGCCGGAAGTCGTAGCGGACGAGCCCGAGCCAGAGCTGGCGGCTCCCGAAATCGCGGCCGAGCCCGAGCCGGCAATTCCCCCGGGCGATGTTGACTCGGAGCCTGCTCCCGCCGCGGATGAAGCAGCATGGCGCAAAACACCTCCGCAGGAGGACTCGCCGTTCGTTACGCGGACCATGGCGGAGCTCTACGCGAGCCAGGGTTACCGCCAGGCAGCGCTCGACGTCTACAGGCAGCTGGCGCTTCACCATCCCGATGACAAGGAAATCTTCGACCGCATTGAAGCATTGGAGAAAGACGAGTCTGAGGAAACTGCTCCCGCTGTCGACACGGTCGCCAAAACTCCCGCGCCTGATCTGATTCCGTTCGAGCCGATGATTTCTGACATGCCGGTCGAACCAGATGAGATGGATATCGACCAGCATCCAGGGTTCCCGCCCACCGATGAAGATCTGAATCTCGAGATCGGCACGGGCGCGCCGTCGGGACCGCCTCCTCACTTCACGGAAGTCGAGCTCGGCAACGCCGGCGACTCATGGGACGCCGATTCATGGGGTGCAGGATTCGACACCGATGAAGATGTGCATCTCGATTTCGACTCGCCCGATGTCCCGTCAGTGCCTGCCGAATCTTCCGCAGCCACAGCTCCTGAAGCAGAAGAACCTGCCGCGGTAGAAGAGTTCGCCCCGGCAGAAGTGTCTCCATCAGTGGAAGAACCCGCGGCCTTAGAGGAAGCCGCTGCAGCTGATGAACATCAGGAGAGCCCACCGATACAGGCAACCGCGCCGGTCGATATTCCCGTCATTGCGGAGCCGGTGATCGATATGATTCCGCCCGTTGGTGACGTACCCGTGGAACCGGCTGCGGAGTATCCGCCCGAGCCAGCGCCTGAAGAAGAATTGCCGGACGAAGAAACGCGTGAAGAGCTGCCGGAAGAAGCTCAGGCGGAAGCAGTCCCCGTCGAGTACGAGGCAGCTCGCGACACGTACGAAGCTGAGCGCGAGACATACGAGACACAGCCCGAATACGAGCCCGAGGCTGAAGAAGCGAGCTTCGTCGCGTATTCACCGCAGCTTCCGGAGAACGAAGATCTCCCGCACTACACACCAGAGCACCCGACGGTCCGCGAATTTTTCGCTGCACTCGGCGCATTCCGCCCGTCGAGCTCAGGCAATGCAATCACCGCGCATGCCGCAGCGACGGAAACGATTCCGCAAGGGGAGGATCAATCGACTGGTGAGGATTATCCTCTCGCCAACGATGCGTTTGCAAATCTCTTCGGCGACGAACCGGTTGACGAAGACGACAATCGCGCAGCGTTCGCGCTGAGCGGTGCAATCGGAGCATCGACTCCTCCGTCCAACGTCGCCGTGTCGGCACCGACAGAGCCTCAGCCCGCGCCGGAGCCGCCTGCCGCGAGCGGGACAGCCCAGGAGTCTGAAGAAGACATTCGCAGATTCCGTGAATGGCTGGACGGACTGGCGGAGTCGTGAAGATTGCGGTCATCAACGGGCCCAACCTGAATCTTCTCGGAATGCGCGAGCCCGCGCTTTACGGCTCGGCGACTCTTCCGCAAATCGAAGAAGGGCTGCGCGCAATTGGAGCCGAGCTCGGCGCGGATCTCACATTCACTCAGCTCAATGGTGAAGGCGAGATTGTCGAGTATGTGCATGCCCTTCGCGGCAAAGTCGATGGTGCTCTCGTAAATGCTGGCGCCTATTCGCACACATCGCTTGCGATTCGCGATGCGCTTGCCGGAGTGTCAGTGCCATTTGTTGAAGTGCACATGACGAACATCTATGCGCGCGAGCCGGAGCGCAGAAAGTCCGCGCTTGCAGATGCAGCGATTGCAGTAGTGTGTGGTTTCGGCGTCGACAGTTATGAGCTTGCGCTGCGCGGACTCGTTCGCAAACTCGCGAAATGACGGACCGCCGTCGCGAAAGACTGAAAGCGCTCGGCGCAAAGCTCGCGCAGGAGCGCATCGATGCGGTTCTGCTCACGAGTCTTCCGAACATCCGCTATCTGACCGGATTCTCGGGCACGAGTGCGCTGGCTCTTGCGACGGCAACCGAGATCAAGCTTTTCACTGATTTCAGATATGAGATTCAAGTCGCTGAGGAAGTCGGTGATCTCGCAACGATCCGCATCGAGCCCGTTTCACTCTGGACCGGTTTGTGGGATGTGATCGGCAGGATGCAGATGCTCGAGGTAATCGGATTCGAGTCGGCGCACATGTATCATCGCGATTTTCAGCGCCTGCTTGCCGACGGTGCGCGATGGCAGTGGCGTCCGCAGCTCAACCTCGTCGAGACATTGCGCGAGTCAAAAGATGCAGACGAGGTCGCATTGATTCGCGAGGCTGCACGAATTGCGACTGATGCGCTGGGAAGGACATTGCCTCAGATTCGCGCTGGACAATCCGAGCTCGAGGTTGCGGGCATCCTCGAGAAAGCGCTGCGCGATGAGGGAAGTGAAGAGGCGCCGTTTCCGCCGATTGTCGCATCGGGACCGCGGTCGGCGCTGCCGCACGCTCGCGCATCGTCGCGGATCGTGGAGAAGGGTGACCTCCTCCTTCTCGATTTCGGCGCTCAGCATAAAGGGTATTGCTCGGACGTCACCCGCACCTTCATAGTTGGTGCGCCGACGGCCGAGCAGCGTGAGATTTATCAGGTGGTTCGCGATGCGAACCATATCGCGTCACATTCGGTCAGGGCCGGAATGAGCGGAATGGCTGCCGATGCGCTCGCGAGAAGCTACATTGACGCACAGGGTCACGGGGATGCATTTGGCCACAGCCTGGGTCACGGCTTGGGGCTGGAAGTGCATGAATCTCCAAGACTTGCCAGGACGGCTGAGGCCGCCCTGGTTGCGGGTTCGGTGGTGACGATCGAGCCGGGAATTTACCGGCCGGGGTGGGGAGGCGTCCGTATAGAGGACGACGTCCATCTCTCAGAGAACGGTCCGCAGATTCTTACGAACTTTTCCCGGGAGCTGATAGAAGTCGCATGAGAAAGCAATCGAACGTGCCGGAGATCGCTGCATGATCGACCTGCGATACGTGAAGAAGCTCCTCGAGATGATCGACGCGTCGTCTGTCAACTCGATCGAGATAACGTCCGACAAGGGCGTGAAAATCAGGATTTCGAAGACAGCGCGCTCCGTGCAGTATGCGGCGCCGATGCAGTTCGCTGCGCCTCAGGCCGCCGCGCCTGCGGCAGCGCCTGCTCCAGCACCTGCAGCAGAGGCGCCGAAGCAGGAGTCGCCGAAGTCCAGATTGCTCGAGGTAAAATCGCCGATGGTCGGCACGTATTACGCCGCACCAGAGCCCGGCGCAAAACCGTATCTATCAGTGGGTGATCGTATTTCCAAGGGACAGATCCTCTGCATCATCGAAGCGATGAAGATCATGAACGAGATCGAATCCGAATTCGATGGAGTGGTAAAGGAAATCCTCGCCCAGAACGCGCATCCTGTCGAATACGGACAGGTGCTTTTCCGCATCGACCCCAATGGCTGATCCCGTTACCGAAGTCCTCGCTGGCCAGGCCGGACCAGTATTCGATTATCGCGCTGTGCTCCGGCAGATGCTCGAGGCGAATGCATCCGATCTTCACCTGAAAGTCGGATGTGCACCGACACTCCGCGTGAATGGAGAGCTCCGCAATCTTCCGCTCGCGCCGATGCGGTCGGACGACATGAAGACGCTCGCCGACCAGATCATGCCGCCCAAGCGCCAGAAGGAATTCGGCGAGATGAAGGAAGCCGACTTCGCGCTTGGCGTTCCCGGCATCGGCCGCTTTCGCGTGAACGCATACCAGCAGCGCGGAACAATCGCGTATGCATTCCGGATTGTGCCGTTCCAGGCTCACACGATCGGAGAGTTGAATCTGCCTGGCGTGCTCGAGACAATCGCGCTCAAGCCTCGCGGCCTCGTGCTCGTCACCGGTGTGACGGGCTCTGGAAAGTCGACTGCTCTCGCCGCGATGATTCAGTACATCAATCAGAATCGCAACGCGAACATCATAACGATCGAAGATCCGATCGAATTCCTGCATCGCGATAACAAGTCGCACATCAACCAGCGCGAAGTCGGAACTGATACCGCGAGTTTTGCTCAGGCGCTGCGCCGCGTGCTTCGTCAGGATCCCGACATTCTTCTCGTCGGCGAGATTCGCGATCTCGACACGCTCGACACCGCGATGAAGGCAGCCGACACTGGTCACCTTGTGTTCTCGACGCTGCACACGACAGATGCAACGCAGACGATCAATCGTATTCTTTCATTCTATCCTCCGCACCAGCAGGCGGAGGTGCGCTTCCTTCTCGCGAGCGCGCTCGAAGCTGTAATCTCACTGAGACTTGTGCCGAGGTCGGACAAGCCTGGCCGTGTTCCTGCTGCAGAGGTGCTGATCAACACAGCAGCAGTGCGTGAGAACATTCGCGACATGACGAAGTCACTCAACATTCCAGAGCTCATTGCCGACGGCACGGTGCAGTACGGAATGCAGAGCTTCGACCAGTCGCTGATGAACTGGTACAAAAAAGGCGTCATCTCGTACGAGAACGCGCTCTACTACGCCACCAACCCCAGCGAATTCGCGCTGCGCATTCAGGGTGTTGCAGGCGCAAGCGAGACCTCGTGGGACAATATCCAGCAGGACGTGGTTACCTGACCGCAGTCACTGAATGTTCAAGAAAGTTTTAATCGCGAACCGCGGAGAGATCGCTCTCCGCGTGATTCGCGCATGCCGCGAGCTGGGCATCCAGACCGTGGCGGTGTACTCGGAAGCCGATCGCGAATCACTGCACGTCCGTTTTGCAGATGACGACGTCTGCATCGGGCCCGCTCCTGCGCGCGATTCATATCTCAAGATTCCTCGCATCATTGCAGCGGCTGAAATCGCCGGTGCCGACGCAATTCATCCGGGCTATGGTTTTCTTGCGGAAAACGCCGAATTCGCCGAGACCTGCGCTGCGAGCAACATCACGTTCATAGGCCCGACAGCGGAGCAGATCCGCGTAATGGGAGACAAGGCGGCCGCCCGCAACGCGATGCAAAGTGTCGGAGTGCCCATCATTCCAGGCACTGCAGGTGGTGTCGAGGATCCGGACGAAGCGCTCGGCTTTGCGCGCGAGATCGGATTCCCGGTGATCATCAAGGCTGCAGCGGGCGGTGGCGGCAAGGGAATGCGTGTCGCAACCGAGCCCGACGATTTCATTCGATCGTTTCAGCTCGCGCGATCCGAAGCATTGTCTGCATTCGGCAATGGCGAAGTGTACATCGAGAAATATCTCGCGCGTCCGCGCCACATCGAGTTCCAGATCATGGGAGACCGGCGCGGTCACGTGATTCATCTCGGTGAGCGCGATTGTTCAGTTCAGCGCCGTCACCAGAAGCTGATCGAAGAATCTCCATCGCCTGCGCTCACGCCAGAGCTGCGTGCAGCGATGGGCGAAGCAGCGGTGAAGGGAGCACAGGCAATCGACTATGTCGGAGCCGGAACCATCGAGATGCTCCTCGAGGACGGAAAGTTCTACTTCATGGAGATGAACACCCGCATTCAGGTCGAGCATCCGGTGACCGAGATGCTGACCGGCGTCGATCTCGTGAAGGAACAGATTCGCGTTGCGGCGGGTGAAGAGCTGTCGGTGAAGGAAACACCGCAGTTTCGCGGGCATGTGATT
Organism: Gemmatimonadaceae bacterium; assembly: GCA_035281765.1. Taxonomy (GTDB): domain Bacteria; phylum Gemmatimonadota; class Gemmatimonadetes; order Gemmatimonadales; family Gemmatimonadaceae; genus UBA4720. The sequence goes on along the minus strand of DATEDH010000146.1, from coordinate 6,462 downwards.
GAGTGCCGCGTTAACGCTGAAGATCCGGCGCGCAATTTCCAGCCGTCTCCGGGCAGACTCGAAGTCTTTCATCCGCCGGGAGGCCCTGGTGTGCGTCTCGATACTCACGTCTACACCGGATATGTGGTCCCGCCGTTCTACGATTCTCTGCTTGCCAAGCTCATCTGCCAGGGGCGCGATCGCGCCGAAGCAGTGCGTCGCATGCAGGTTGCTCTCGAGTCATTCGTGATCGAAGGAGTGACCACGACAATTCCGTTCCTCGCGCGCGTCATGGCAAACGAGAAATTCCAGAAAGGCGAAGTGGACACGAAGTTCCTCGAGCGCGAGACCGACCTCTTCAAGGATCTCTGACAGGTGAAGCTCGGCGTAGTGATGTCGCCGGGTGAGCTCACTCCCGGCGATGTGCAGGGGCGTGTCGTTGCGGTGATCGACGTGTTGAGAGCAACGACATCGATCGCGGTCGCTCTCGCAAATGGCGCAAAGACCGTAATTCCCGTAGAAGACGTCGACGAAGCAATGACCCGCGCGAAGCAATTCGAGCGATCGGAGGTCAAGACTGCCGGCGAGAGAAAGATGCTTCCGATCCCCGGGTTCGACCTCGGCAACTCGCCGGCCGAATTCACATCGGAAAATATCGGTGGCTGCACAGTGATCATCACGACGACGAACGGAACGAGAGCGCTCATGGCCCTTCAGGGAGCGCGCGATATAGTCGTCGCATCGTATGTAAATCACGCTGCCGTATCGGCGATGCTCCGGGCAGCTTCACGATCCAATGACATTTTGATTGTCTGCGCGGGCACAGAGGGACATTTTAGTCTCGAGGATGCAGCATGTGCCGGGAGGTATGTGCGCTCCATCATGCAGGGCAACGCGTCGATCATGGTGAACGATGCCGCGCATGCGTGCGCGCTCATAGACGGCAGGTATGGCGACAACATCTCGGAAATCTTCAAGGACTCGAGCCACGGAAGGGCGCTCGCAGAGGCAGGATTCGGCGCCGACGTCGTCGCCTGCGCTCAGCTGGATTCGCACCCTGTTGTCCCCGTCTACCAGGACCGCCAGATCACCCGAATTGGGCCAGACAGGGCACGATAGCAGCTACTCCCGATCGGTCGCGCTCAAGCGCGAGCTGACGGGAATCATACTCGTACTCTTCGCAGTATTTCTCTCCGGCGCGCTGGCGATGCAGGGCGTCGCAATGCTGCGCGGTGGCGACATAACGCGAAGCTTTGGATGGGCGGGGAGTCTGCTCGCTTATCCAATGGCTCGTTTGCTCGGATGGCCGGCAGCTGCGCTGATCCCGATCGCGCTTTTAGCCCATGCGCTGCGCCTGTTCGGGCGGCTCGCTGAGCGCACTGATCGATCGTGGCTCGTCTTTCTTCTTGGATTGGTCGTTCTGCTGCCGATAGGACTCGGGTTGGCGCAAGGGGGTCTGCGTGAGCCTTCGAATCTGTCGGGATTATGGGGAGCATTCGCCGCGTTCTATCTCCTGCAGTTCGCAGGAACCGCCGGTGCGTGGATCATCGTGGTGTTGTCGCTGTCAGCGCTGATGGCGGCGACTTTGTCGTGGAACCCGGTGCGCGCCATCGTCGCTCCTGGGCCGGCGCCTTCGGCGCGGGAGGGCACAGAGGGGGCAGAGGACACAGAGACACAGAGCGCAGTAGAAACCAAGGCTTCGCGTCGGCGAAAGTCGTTGCCGAACGAACCGACTCCCGAGGAGATGCCGGCGCTCGACGTTGCACTGATGGATGAGCCGGTGGCTGTCGAAGATGCATCCCCGCCCCGGGGGGAGAAGAAAAAGAAGAAATCGAAAGCGGATATCGCCGCTCTGCATGACGAAAAGATTGCCGCCGCCATCGATTCCACGGCATACGTCTCGCTCGGCGCCGATGAAGATCTGCCATCGCCCGATCTTCTCACGCCACCGCCGCCGCGCAACATCGACCTCGGCAACCGCGAGCTCGATGCAATGGGCGACAAGCTGATGGAGGCGCTGCGCACATTCAAAGTCGAAGGTGAGCTCGTCGGTCGAACGACCGGGCCAGTCGTGACGCAATTCGAGATCGAGCCTGCACCGGGAGTGAAGGTGCGTCAGTTCGCGAATCTCGCGAATGATCTCGCCCTTGCGATGCGTGCGCCAAGCATTCGTATCGTTGCGCCGATTCCCGGGAAGGGTGCCGTTGGTGTCGAGGTGCCGAATCCCAAATCCGAAATGGTCGCATTTCGCGAGATGCTTGAATCGAAGGAGTATCGCGACATTCGCGCTGCGTTGCCCATCGCCTTGGGAAAGGATCTCGAAGGCCGGGCGGTAATCGCGGATCTGGCGAAGATGCCGCACTTGTTGATAGCCGGTGCGACAGGATCCGGAAAATCGGTTTGCGTCAACACGCTGATCACGAGCCTGATTTACCGGCACACGCCGCAGACACTTCGATTCCTGATGGTCGATCCGAAAATGGTCGAGCTCTCAGTGTATAACGTGCTGCCGCATCTGCGTCACAAGGTGGTCACCGACAATCGCGACGCTGCTTCTGTATTGAAGTGGGCGGTGCTCGAGATGCAGGATCGATATGAGCTCCTCGCCGCGAATGGCGCGCGCAACATTCAGGATTTCAATCGAAAGGTGCAGGACAAGGCGCATCTCAAGATGCCGAAGCGTCCTGACGTCGGGCTCGACAGCGCCGATTACACCGGTGGAATACTTCCATATATCGTGCTCATCATAGATGAGCTCGCCGATCTCATGATGACGGTGCAGGCGGAAGTCGAGACGCCGCTTGCAATGCTCGCGCAGAAAGCACGAGCGATTGGAATTCACATCATCCTCGCGACTCAGCGGCCGAGTGTGAATGTTCTCACCGGTTTGATCAAGGCGAATTTTGCGAGCAGGATTGCTTTTAGAGTCGCATCGCAAATCGACAGCCGCACAATTCTCGACGCGATGGGCGCAGAAGCACTGCTCGGCAACGGCGACATGTTGTTCGTTCCGCCGGGTAAATCCGAGCCGTCACGTCTTCAGGGCGCATTTATTTCCAGTGAAGACACCGAGCGCCTGACGAGCTGGTACACTGATAAGAAGAACGCGCGTCGCGCTGCAGCCGAAGCTCAGGGCTTCTTCCTCGAGGAGACAATCGAGGCGGATATTCTCGAGACGATCCGCAAGAAGGAAGCGGAGGAGATGAGCTCCGGATCCGACGGCGAGGACGGCGAGGCAGGGGATCGCGACAAGCTGTTCCGGGAAGCTGCTGAAGTTGTGATACAACACCAGCAGGGTTCGACCTCGTTGTTGCAGCGCAGGCTGAAAGTCGGTTACGGGCGTGCCGCGCGCATTATTGATCAGCTTCAGTCTGCCGGAGTATTGGGTCCGCCTGACGGATCACGTCCGCGCGATGTGCTTGCCGGGCTCGACGACCTCGACAGGATTTGCGGACCGCGCGCCTAGGCGGCGCGCGTTGCGACTTCTGACGCTCCTGCTCGCTCGTAGTTGAAGCGGTGTGATCGAGCGATCAACGGGAGCTCGATGAATTTCCATGTGAAGCTCGCAAACAACACCGCGGCAGCTATGCCGAACCATGCGAGCGCCCACTCGTCCCAGCGTCTTACTGCTGGGCTTGTGTATCCGTTTGCCAGGAAAACGAGATAAATCGCTGGGAGGTGAAAGAGATAGATGGCGTATGCACGTACGCCGAGGAATCTCAGGGCGCGCCAGCGGAATAAGGCTGCGAGGCGCGAATCGTCATTGATCAGAACGAGAAGCACGAGTAAAGCGAAGCCGCCTGCAACAACCGAATATCCGACAGCGTTCATCGCGATCATGACGATGGTCCAGTTCTCCATAGTCATATAACCGACGAAGCCGGCAGCGATTGCGAGAGCAGCCAGCAACCATTTGCGACGCTGTTCCAGCCATGCGATCGCGGCTGCATTTCTCATGATCAACGCAATGCCGATTCCCCACATGAGTGCGTCGGCGCGCGAGATAACGAGAACGTATGCTCCCATGAAGCCGGTGGGCCATGCGAGGCACATGATAACGCGAATGATTGGAGTAACGATGATTGCTGCGACTACGACTCTGATCATCGTCCGATCTGACAGGCGCCGGATCAGCGTTGGTGCAATGAGATAAAAGTGTTCTTCTACGGCGAGTGACCATGTCACGCTGAGCCATACCACTCCGAAAAGCCCCGTCACCGCAGTGACAAAATTCTGAAGCATGAGCGGGTACAGCGCGAAAGGAATGGGGTCGCCGAATGGTGGGAGCCATTGGCTGCCGAGTGAGTACAAACTGAGCAGCAGGAAGTACAGCGGGAGAATTCTGAACGCGCGGCGAACGTAAAAAGTCCGATAGTAGGACGAAGAGTCACGCGCGTTCAACAGGATCCCTCCAATCAGGAATCCGGACAGCACGAAGAACAGGTCGACGCCGCACCACCACAGTCGGGTGAGTGCAAAAATTCGCGCGAGCGTCGAGCCGACCGGGACATCGGCGAAGTTGGCCTGCGAGTGAAGTCCAAGCACGAGCAGTATTGCGAGACCCCGGATTCCGTCGAGAGCTGGAATTCGTCGCGTTTTCATGGTCGCAACTTCGCAATGCCACGGCGATTTACAAAGCCGCCACGCCTGGCTGCGTTCAAATAATGACGCGCTGTGTAAAGTGATTTCGCGCCAGGCATTCAATCTTGTAATCTCGACGTCGTATGCTGACTGCGCGGCAGGAACTGGGAATCAGAGGCGAGCGGATCGCAGAGGAGTGGCTGGCTCAACGGGGCTGGCAGGTTGTCGAGCGGAGATTTCGAAGCGGGCATCGCGATATCGATCTCGTCGTGTCGCGCCGGGACGGAGAGGGCCGTCTTGTTGCGTTCGTCGAGGTCAAGACCAGGGCTTCCGCAGATTATGGCGGACCGCTTGGCGCAGTGCACTGGAAGAAACAGCGGGAAATGGCTCATGCAGCTCGAGAGTGGATGTCGAAGAGGCGGACCGCCGGCGACATTTTCAGGTTCGATGTCGTCGGCGTCGTCTTCGGGTCCGCAGTTCCCGAGGTGGTTCACATCGAGAATGCTTTTCAGGTAAGATGAGCTTGAGAAATCGATCGGACTTTCGTATTTTCTTCGGGGCGCAAAACCACCAGGTTTTCAACGTCAACTAAGCTTAAATGGAGAGAAAATGGCAGTATCGGTGATGGGGGAAGACAAAAAGAAAGCGTTGAACCTGGCGATTGCGCAGATCGAGAAGAACTGCGGCAAGGGTTCGATCATGAAGATGGGGTCGGAGTCGGCCCGGGTTAAGATCGATGCGATTCCGACTGGCGCGATCAATCTCGACGCAGCAATCGGGGTGGGTGGAATTCCCCGTGGTCGTGTCACGGAGATCTACGGTCCCGAGTCGAGCGGAAAGACCACGTTGTGTCTGCACGTTGTCGCCAATGCGCAGCGGGCGGGTGGTGTCGCCGCGTACATCGATGCCGAGCATGCGCTGGATACCGATTATGCGCAGAAGCTGGGGGTCGATATCGATGCGCTGCTGGTCTCACAGCCCGATACGGGTGAGCAGGCGATGGAGATCTGCGAGATTCTCGTTCGCTCTGGAGCCGTTGACGTAGTGGTGATCGACTCGGTGGCCGCTCTCGTTCCGCGGGCGGAAATCGAGGGTGACATGGGTGATTCGCACGTGGGACTTCAGGCGCGTCTCATGAGCCAGGCCCTTCGCAAGCTGACGGGTGCCATCGCCCGTTCCAAGACCTCGGTGATCTTCATCAACCAGCTCCGCGAGAAGATCGGGGTGATGTTCGGGAATCCCGAGACCACAACGGGTGGCAAGGCCCTGAAATTCTACGCTTCGGTCCGCCTGGACATTCGCCGAATCGCGGCGGTAAAGGAGAAGGAGGACGTGGTGGGGTCACACGTCCGGGTCAAAGTTGTAAAGAATAAGGTGGCCCCTCCGTTCAAGCAGGCCGAATTCGATATTATGTATGCCGAAGGTATCAGTCACGCGTCGCTGGTTCTGGACATTGCGGCAGAATCTGGTATCATCGACAAGTCGGGAGCGTGGTACAGCTACGGTTCGCAGCGCATCGGTCAGGGGCGCGAGAATGCGAAGATGTACCTGAAGGACAACCCTGCGCTCCTCGCAGAAGTGGAAGAAAAAGTGAAAACTGTACTCGGTATTCGCGCTGGAAATGGTGAGACTGAGTCTGAGTCTGAGGAATAGCCAGGCGGTTTGCTGGCAGCTGGCAGCAGGTCGCAGGCAGCTGTAGTTATGCGGCACCCATCGGAGGTCACGGCTACCGGTTGGCGTCCGCGAGGGGTCGGATGTGATGTCTGGAACGGCGGAGGCCCGGTGTTTCCGCTGGAACGGGGGTCGCGTTCGGCCCCGTTTTTTTTGCACCACCATGAACGGAAAAGTGCGAACGCTGCACGCGACAAGCGCCATCAACCGGAAACTTCGCCCACCATGGCT
>DATEDH010000145.1:0-6099 GCA_035281765.1 Gemmatimonadaceae bacterium | reverse complement strand
TAGCGCCAGGCGTCGTCGCTGCGATACAAGACAGTGTCGTACAACATTGCACTCGTCTTCGTCGCTACATCGTACGTGTTGTGTGACTGCGCGAGCTTGTATTCGAACGGATATGTGCGGCGCAGAAGCTGTTCGCGCTGTGCATTTTTTCGCGCTTCATCGAGAATCGTCGCAAGCTCCGGATCTTCGACGTATCCCATCTCGTCGGGGAAAAGACATCTGCGCGGCGGAGCTTTGACTTCCACCGCTTCGAGAGCTGTAGCGATGCGCTTCATCGTCATCGTGATGACGACGGGCGCGTTCGCTCTCACGACGATTGTGGTGTCAACCGGGATGTACCCGACCATGCGCAGCTGAAGCTTGTATTCGCCTGGGTTGATCGAGTAATACACGAACGCCCCTGCGCGATCAGCGAATCTCTCGCGGCCGATTGGCAGAAGTCGAACTGTCGTGTACGGAATCGGCGTCATCGTGCCTTCCGCTACAACTTCTCCCTGCACTGTGACTGCGCCTGGTGCGGGTGCAGCAGATTGCTCCGGCGCCGTGACCTGGGCGCCGAGCGCACCTGCAGAGGTCGCGACGAGCAGCAGCAGAAAGGAAGACTTCATTACATCTGTCAGAGTGTAGTAAATCCGCCCCACGCGTGATTCCGCCGCGGGACGAGTCACATAATGATGTATTCGCGGGAAATGTCCAACAGAAAATCGTGTGTCCGGTGAGCGGCTCGTGATACCAGACAAAATCCTTACTTCTATCAGAGCAGCCCTTCCAAACCATTTGACACAAGCCACTGTCTCAGGTCGTATCGCTCGAAACAGGCCCCTGACCATGCAACTGCTCAACAGCCGGTCCCACATGACACTCCTCAAACTCGCCGCGCTCCTGATTGTTCCCGCAGCTCTCGGAGCCCAGACAGGCGGAACGACGCTCGCATCGAACACAAAGATCATCCGTCGCGGTGACGCACCACCACCGGCTGCATCGAAAGCGACACTCACGACAGCGCGATCCACAAAAACAACAGTGGCTCCCGTGCTCGATGGCAAACTGGACGATCAAGCGTGGGCTGACGCGCAGTCGATCGACAGCTTTCTCGAATACGATCCGAATCCCGGCGTAGAGTCGCGGTTCAAGACCGATGTGCGCGTGACTCACGACGACAAGTATCTCTATATCATGGCGCGGATGTACGATCCGCAGCCTGACAGTATCATCGCACTTCTCTCGCGACGCGATGTTCGCACACAGTCGGAGCAGCTCAAGATCATGATCGATTCGTATCATGATCGCATGACGGGTTACGAGTTCTGCGTAAATCCTGCCGGCGTGAAGCGCGACTTCTACGTATCGAACGACAACAACGAAGACCCATCGTGGGATGCGGTGTGGGATGTTGCGACCGCTGTCGATTCACTTGGGTGGGTCGCCGAGTTCAGAATTCCATTCAGTCAGATGCGTTTTCCGAACAAGTCGTCGCACACATTCGGCTTCATGGTCGTTCGGGACGTTGCACGCACGGGCGCGCGAATCAGCTGGCCGCTCTATCATCGCGAGAAGCAGGGATACTTCTCGCAGCTTGGCGATCTCGAGGGAATCACCGATATCGGCAAGCCGAGCAGGCTCGAAGTTTCGCCTTACGTTGTGAGCAAGAACGAAACGCGCCCATCCGGAAGCTCGTTCGAGCATCCGCAGTCGTTCTCGGCAGGCGCTGACCTCAAGTATGGACTGTCATCGAATCTCACTCTCAATGCCACCATCAACCCCGATTTCGGCCAGGTGGAGGCCGATCCGTCGGTGCTGAATCTTTCAGCATTCGAACAATTCTTCGATGAGCGGCGGCCTTTCTTTCTGGAAGGATCGGGGATCTTCAAGTTCAACACTGCATGCGGCGATATCGATTCCGGCTGCACCGGTCTCTTTTATTCGCGCCGCATCGGCCGGTCTCCGCAGCTTACCGGATTGTATGGAGACGATCGCAGTGCAACCAACACGACGATACTTGGAGCCTCGAAGCTTACCGGCCGCGTAGCCAAAGGACTGTCAGTTGGATTTCTCGACGCGGTGACACAGCGCGAGGTCGGTGTCGACGATCAGACGATCGAGCCGCTCACCAACTATCTGGTTGGCCGGCTGCAGCAGGATTTCAGAAAAGGCCAGAGCGGACTTGGCGTGATGATCACGGGAGTGAATCGCAGTCTCGATGAAGCGACGAGCCCATATCTGCGCCGCTCGGCATACACCGGCGGACTCGATCTGCGTCACCGCTTCTTCAGCAACAATTACGAGCTGCGTGCCTATCTTGCTGCGAGCCAGATCAATGGAACCGCGGATGCGATTCTGGCAACGCAGCGTGACGGCGTTCACCGCTACCAGCGGCCTGACGATGATGTGGATCTCGATCCCACGCGCACATCGCTGTTCGGTGACGCTGAGCGTATATCGATGAGCAAGTTCGGTGGCGGAGTCACACGATTCCAGAGCGTGCTGCAGCGTTTCTCGCCTGGATTCGAGACGAACGATCTTGGATTCCAGTCGCGCGCCGACCAGATGATGTTCCGCAACTGGTTTGCACTGAGCTACAACAAGCCGACCAAGGTTTATCAGCGCGCCCAGTTCAATTTCAACACGATGAATCAGTGGACCACCGAAGGTCTGCCCACGACGATTGGCGTCAACGTCAATCAGCACATTCAGTGGAAGAACTTCATGTGGACTCACTTCGGCATCAACTACAACGATTTCACGCCGACGTACAATGATCGTTATGCGCGCGGCGGGCCCGCAGTGAGAAATGCGCGGAACACGAATTTCTGGTCCGGCATCGAGAGCGACAACCGGAAGAAGACGAACCTTTATCTGTGGTTTGGCGGATATCGCGGCGATGAAGGCAACACGACGGGGTGGTATGCGGAGCCCCAGATAGTAACCAAGATCGGCTCGCAGCTCAGCGCATCGATCGGAATGAACTACAGTCGCGACATCAACGACTCACAGTGGCGGGCTAACTACGGCGTGAGTGGCGTCGATACAACGCACTACACGTTTGCGCATCTCGACCAGAAGACGCTGAGCATGACTACGCGTCTCGATTACACAGCGAGTCCGACACTTTCGTTCCAGTTCTATGGGTCGCCGTTCGTATCTACCGGTGATTACAGCAACTGGAGGGAGCTCGCCGACCCGCGCGCGAAGAAATACGACGATCGCTTCAAGCCATTCACGAGCCAGGGCGATCCGGGCGGGTTCGACTTCAAGGAATTCCGTTCCAACACTGTCATGCGCTGGGAGTATCGTCCGGGCTCGACCCTGTTCCTGGTGTGGCAGCAGGGACGCTCGATGGATGGCAACCCCGAGGCGTTCAGCTTTACCCGCGGGCTGCGGAACGTATTCGATACTCATCCAAACAATACGTTCCTTGTGAAAGTGTCGTATTGGTTTAATCCGTAAGGTTCGCCCTACGAAAAAAAACGCGTCGCCCGTCGTCCGTCTCCCCACACCCGTAAAACATTCTGTCACGGGCGTCGGGCGTCGGACGACGGGCGACGCGCTTTTGAATCCCTGCTTCTTAGTTCTTCAGAAGTGCATCAAGCTCTGCCGACGCAACCTGAACTGGAACTGTCCATCTCCCGCCTTCGATCGGCTTGCTCGGCACGCTCACCGACGCAACGCGTCCGCGCGCATCGACATCGATCAGCGCACTTGCCATGAAGTGACCATCGCGCGCAGTTGAGATCACTAGCGCCCAGTTTCCTTCTGCAGGCTTGTTCCATCGAACGGCGTACGTGCCCGCCTGAGGAAGCCGGCGAATATCGAGCCGCACCGATTGGCGCTTGCCATTCACCAGCCCCTCCGCCGTTCCACTGATGTCGAACGCGAGGAGATCGCCATGATGGTAAGTGCGAATCGTGCAGAATGCTCCGCGAGTATTCGGATCGTGCGGGTTTGCAGGGTACTCGACCGAAATCCACGGGGGCCCTGCGACTGCTGCGGTCAATGCGATTGTCGAAAGCGCAGCGGCTAATGCGAGTTTCCTGAACATGTGGCAACCTCGGATGGTTTGTTGTAATCCTGAGATGCCGGTTGTCAGTGGGACGTTTAAACCGCCGACCTTAATCTTTCTTCAATAGCGTAACTGGCCCCTTGAACGATTTCACAACGATCCTCGTTCCTCCATCGCCCGACGATGTCGTGAGCTCTGCGCCACGGCCATAACGTCCTGGCACCGGTCTCGTAGAGGTCAGCTTGTTAGTAATCGTACCGGCAATCGACACAATGTCAAAATCAGCGGGACTGCCCGCGGGGATGGCAATCTCAACAGTTCCACCGTGAGTGTCGATCGTGCTGAGACCGCCGCGGAGGAAACTCCCTGCAATGCGAATGCTGCCGGTGACTGTCTCGACTTTTGCTTTTTCGAATCGCGATCCGTCGATGTCGATCCTGCCGCTCACGGTTGACATCGTGATATCAGGGCTCGACCCGTCGAGAGTGACATCACCGCTCGCGCTTTTTGCTCTTACCCACGATGGTGATCCAACGATCGAGATGGATCCATCGATTGCTTCCGCATTCACATCCGCGGGATTTCCCCTGATACTGATCCTTCCGCTCACGACATAGATATCGAGACTACCCGTAACGTCTTTTACATCGACACTCGCTGTCGCGGTCTTTACCCACACTTTGGCTTGCGCAGGAACCATGACTTCGATGTCCGAAGGCGCGGGGTTCCGATCATCGAGTCCTTCGATGAACATCTTCATGCCGCTCCGCCCGCCGCCCATGTGAATAGTGTTCCCTTTGCCGAGTGTCCCGCGAACGGCAACGGAGTCGTTTTTCCAGGCGGTGATTTTTACGCTTCCGGTCAGCGAGTAGATGCGGATTGCGCCAGTCATGTCGAGAGGAAGCCCTCGATTGACTTTTGTCTGGGCACGTGCAGATGCACCGGTGAGCACGATCGCCAGGACGATCAGGAAGCGCCGCGTCACAGCGATGCCATCTCAGTAGTGCGCTTCAGGAGGTCAACCTTCTGATCATATGACGTTGCGAGCATCTCGATTAGCGCCTTGTTGGATGGATCCCGTGCAAGCGCGCTCCTCGCTTCGAGTATCGCGTTGTCGATTACGCGCACGCTCTCCTTGAGCTTTGCAATAGTCTCAGGAGCCAGACCGACTTCCTTGCTCTCGAGCGCTGCTGAAAGAACGTTGACAGTTGCGATGTATTCGTTCTCACGCATGGTGAATTCGGCGAGCGTAGCCGGAGCACCGACTGATCGGGACGACGAGACGCTCGCGACAGACGGAGCCGCGTTCGGGTTGCGCCCAATCACGAGCGCCGTCGTGATCGAAGTTGCCGCAACGAGCATGAGACCCGCCGCAACCAGAAAAGCCGGCCGTTGCCAGAACGGATTGCGTGCGCGTATCGGGGACGTGACACGCATGTCGGCAGCGATGCGCGCCCACGCATCCGCGGGAGGCTCGATCTCGCGAGGAAGATTCCGTGTCCTGCGCTGAAGCTCGAGCAGCATTTCTTCGTCCAGAGATTCGTCAGTCATCGGTTGAGTGCCTTTATCAATAGCTTTCGCGCACGATGGAGCTGCGCCTTCACAGTCCCCTCGGCAATTCCAAGCTGTGTCGCTATCTCCCCGTGATGATAGCCTTCGATTTCATGGAGCACGAATGCGATTCGAGCGCCCTCCGGCAACGACGCGATTGCATTCTCCAGATCCATGTTGTCATCGACGTTGCGATCGAGTGTTGCTGTGTCGTTGCCGGCGTCTTCCATGAACAGTACCCGCGCGGCTCTTCTTTTATCCGTGCGTACTCGCTCGAGAAGACAGTTGACCGCCAATCGATGAAGCCACGATGAGAACGCGCTCTCGCCGCGGAAATTCCCCAATCCTCTCCATGCCCTGATGAATGTGTCCTGCATCAGCTCGGTTGCATCATCCCTCGCTCCACCCGCTAACCGAAGGCACAGTGCGTATACCTTCGGTGAATGCTCGCGGTAGATAGACTCGAACGCAGCATGATCACCCGCCTGCGCCCGAGCGATCACATCGGACACCGGCGCGAACGTTCCCGGGAAGCGCAATGGCTCCGA
>DATEDH010000144.1:0-3540 GCA_035281765.1 Gemmatimonadaceae bacterium | reverse complement strand
CGAGCGCGAGCGAGCCGTCACTCACTTCTTGCGCCCGCTGTTCCTGATGTTCGCGTCCCAGTACTTCATCCACTCGTTCAGATGCTCGGCCATCACCTGCCGGTCAACCGCCATCGGTTTGATCTTCGCATTCGCTTCCTGAATCCACTTCGGCAAATCCGTCTGCGGAATATCGGTTCTCGCCGGGATGCGAAGGAACTGCTCGGCCGCAGCCTTCATCGCCTCGGGTGTCGTGACGAACTCGTAGTAGAGCTTTGCTTCCGCGGGATGCTTAGTGCCTTTGACGAGCGCAATTCCATCCACCAGCAGCGGCGTGCCGCTCGACGGAATGATATAGTCGACGGGAATGTTGAACCGCTGTTGAAGCGTTGCGATGTCGGGCATGTCCCACAACGTGATCACACCTTCCTGGCGGCCGATTTTCTGATAGAGGATCGTGGGGTTGAGCGTGTACTCACGCGTATTTGCGTCGAGCTTCCGGAGCCATTCATATCCCGCTTCAGGAGATCCTGTCTGCGCAACGGATCGCGCGATGATCGCTCCGAAAATCGCGCGCATCGTTCCGGATGCAATTGGATCCCGAATGAGAATCTTGCCTTTCCATTTTGGATCGAGAACATCGTCCCAATCCTTTGGAGCATCCTCGCGTTTGACGGCCTGCGTGTTGTATCCAATTACTTCGGGCGTCAGATACGTTCCATACCATCTGTCCTGTTCGTCGCGTCCCTGCACCGGCACCGCATTCTGCCATGTCGGAATGTACGGCTCGAGCAGATTCTCGGCTGCAGCTCTATCGAATGCTTCCGCCGGCGCACCAAACCACACATCAGCCTGCGAGTTTGCTGCTTCCGCTCGCACGCGATCGAGCACTTCCTGAGAGCCCATGTCCACCCACTGGACATCTACGTTCGGATGCGCCTTCTCAAATCCTTCCTCGAAATACTTGAGCAGCTCAGGCCCGTGAGGCGAGTAAACGGTGAGTACGGTACGACTGTCTTTTGAGCACGCCAATGAGAAAAGCGCAGCGATACCGACGATAAGCCGTCTCACTGATCGCTTCCCGCTGCTGTGCGTGATGGCATTGCCGTGCTCTTGAGTGAAAGAAGGTTGACGAACAGTCGCGCTGCTCCGCCCACACCCGCTGGAAGCTGCCGGAAGAATGCAAGAGTTGTGTAGACATACACGCCTCGACCATACGGAGCGACGAGGATCCCTCCCTTGTTCGGCTGCTCGCCCGGATCGTTCAGCTCCACGAGCGGATGATAGTGCGCGTCAAACGTACGCGGCATATACAGCGAGCGCTCCTGAACCCAATCGTTGAAATCTGCCGTGCTGATCGGGTTTGGACTCTTCAACACGGATGATGACGCATCGATGATGGCAATCGGCGCAGTTTCTTCCGTCACGCGATCATGCGGGCGGCTGATTGCAATTTGATACGGCATCATTCCCGGTCGCATCATCTCGTACTGCCCGTATTGCACTACCAGCGTCCCGCCTGCTTTAGCGAAGTTCAACAGATACGTATTGTTGTCGATCAGCTCGCGACTTGCCTGATACGCTCTCGGTCCAACTACGACGGTGCTGAACCTGGAGAGATCTACGGTCGGAATCGCACGCGGCTCGATGACTGTCACCGGAATCCCAAGCTGCTCGAGCGCCGGCTCCACATTGTCGCCCACTCCTCTCACGTACGCGATATCCAGTCGCGACGGAACATCGATGTCTATTGCGTGAATGGAGACTTCAGAGCTGCGATAGATCCGCTCCGGTGTGATGTGCTCATACTCGATCGGCACATACCCGCGCGAATAGGTTTGCCCGCCGAGTATGGCAGTCGCTTTCACCGAATGAATTCCCGGCGTCAGCTTTCCATGCACGCGAAACGTCACTGTGCGCGTAGCAGCAGAGTCGAGCGTGATTCTCCTGGACGCAGAATCCGCCTTGAGACCGGACGGAAGAGTGAGCTGAACGGAGACAGTCGCGGGCTTGAGCATCGCCGAGCGCAGCGTGACGTTGTAAAAGCGGCTCATTTCGTTTTTCGCACGCGCGAGCTCGCTGACATTATCGAGCGTGACACTTACCGCCGGCGCAACTGCTAGTGGACGCTGCACTTCGCCACGCACGGGATCGACGTATCGATAAGTGACCGGCACTGAACGCGTGATCGCTGCATCCGAGCCTTCAGGCGAGAACACTATTGAGACACGATTGCCTCTCTCGCGAGCCTGTTCACTCTCAGTTGTGATGGCAGGAGTATAAAGGTCGCCATTGCGCGGCGATTCGAGCCACCACGGCTCAGTGACCTCGGTTCCTTTCACCCATGTTTTCCACCGATACGCGCTGTCCGGCTCCAGGGTCCGTGTTCCAATCTTGATGGTCGATCGGCTTCGATTGTACAGCGCGGCATTCACGAGTGCGCTGTCACCGACCGCAACGTATGGCCTGTCCGCAAGCGCTTCGAGAACTACCGCATTATCGAGCTCCGCAATCTTCGCGTCGCGCGATGGCCGCTTCGCATTGATGCCATCGAAGATCGATTTCTCCTGCGCCGCCGGCGTATTCTCATTTACCCGAGTTGCTTCGCGCGTAACCTGGGCCCACACAACTCCCTTGGGCAGCGACGTTCCAAATCCCTGCGACTTGTGCTGCGACCTGCTTTCGCCGGCCACTTCAGCATATGACTTACCTAGCTCAGGACTATACTCCCCGACATTTATGCGAAGGGTCGCCTGATTGAAATTGAACCAGGCATCACGGTACATCTTCGATACTGTCCACGCTGCGCCAAATTGAGACACAGGGAATCGCACCGTGTCCATCGACCGCTCGTAAGCTTCTTTTGCCAGCATGGCCGAGACTTGATGCTGCCCGTGTCCGTCGCGTGGAGTGCCTGAAAAAATCGCGATGATGATCTGCGGCCTGAACGCGCGCACGACTTTTACGACATCATTCAGCAGCGAATCCTTTGGCCAGTGCCTGTAGGTTTCCTCGGGACTTTTTGAAAAACCAAAATCATACGCGCGCGTGAAATACTGATCGGCACCATCGACGCGGCGCGCAGCAAGCAGCTCCTGCGTTCGTATAACGCCGAGCGCTTCGCCTAACTCGTTGCCGATGAGATTCTGTCCGCCATCGCCGCGCGTGAGAGAGAGATACGCGGTGCGCGCATTCCCTCCGCGATCGAGCCACGCGATGATCTGGTTGTCCTCATCGTCAGGATGCGCGCCGATCACGAGAACGCGGCGCTCATCAGTCTGTGCCTGCGCCTGAAGACCGGCGGGCACAGCAAGAATCATCGATCCTACAATTGCAAGAACGACTCGCTTCATAACGACCCTTTTGTTTGAAGCCGGAGTTACTGGCTCGTTACCGGCGTCCTGCGTCTCGCGCCGGATGGCTGCTCCACTGGAGCGATGACCTCGGCGACAATCCGCTCCTGCTCCGACTTGTGCGCCGACGCGTATCCCTCTGCGGGACTCGCCCGCTCGGGACGCCCGATGTAGCGCACGATCATCGCGTTGCCTGTCGATACCCGGA
>DATEDH010000143.1:0-5526 GCA_035281765.1 Gemmatimonadaceae bacterium | reverse complement strand
CTGACGTGACGAGCGATTGCGCGATCGAGCACGTTGAAAAAATCATTCGGTATCGGCGTACTGATGTACGCTCGTCCTCCAGGCTTCAGAACGCGGCGCATTTCTCTCACTGCAGCAGACTTGTCCTCGAAGAACTGAAGTGCGAGTCCACAGATAACGACGTCGAACGACTCATCCGGCAGCGGCACCGACTCGGCAGAAGTCTCATACCATTTGACGGGGATTGCCGTGCGCAGTGAACGCGCAATGTCGAGCATGGCTGCATTGACATCGAGTCCTGCAACCCTGCCTGTTGGTCCGACACGTTCTGCCGCGAGCCTCGCAATCGTTCCAGTGCCGCACGCAACATCCAGAACGCCCTCGCCCCTTTCCAGCTTTGCATCGTTTACGAGATCGGTGGCAAACGGACCTCCGATAACCGGAACAAAGTATTTCTCGTAATTCTCGGCCGCATTCGTGCCGTAGGTCGTGTCGTACGCGGTGTGAGTGCCTGCAGTCGTCATGGTGCCTCCCGGCTATATGTCGTATGCAGGAGACGATAACGGAGATTGTCAGCGCGCCGCTTCGGCAGAATTGCCTATTTATTCTCTGCGATCAGGTGTAGGTATTTCCACCCAGTCGCTCAAACCAGATGATGCTGGTAGGCGTAAGCCGTGGCAGCCGCGCGTGAAGGGAGGCTCAGCTTCAGCAGAATGTTGCTAACGTGACGATCCACAGTCCGCTCGCTGATCGAGAGCTCCCGCGCAATTGTTCGATTGGTCTCACCCCTCGCAATGAGCTCGATCACCTGAAGCTCGCGAGCAGTCAACGGTGTCGACTCCGCCTTGCGGTCGCGGTCGCGAAGCGCATCTGTTCGAGCGATGTCAGGTTGTGCCGCGAGGCGATCGAACACCCTTCTCGCGCTGTCGAATTCGAGCTCTGCCGCTGTATGATCGGCCATCTTCTGACAAACCTGGCCGAGCAGAAGGCGTACACGTGCGGCTTCATAGGGAGCATCGAGCTCCTGCCAGAGCATCCATGCTTCACGCAGCAACTTGAGCGCGTGCGGGCTGTCGTCTTTCGCAAGATGAACGGCGCCGGATGCACTCGCAGCGAGCGCACGCAGCGCGGGAGCGCTGTATTGCTCTGTCATCGCTGCGAGCTCATCGGCCGCAGCTTGCGCACTGTCGACATCACCGCACGCAATGAGGATCTCGACCGCTGCATGCAGCACTGACGCACGCAAAACATCACCCTGCGATTCGTTCAACAGACGCCGAATAGATGCTGCCGCAGCCTCTGTATTTCCTTCCATGAACTGAAGCAGAGTAAGCCCGGGCTCCGCATGATGACCGTGCTCGCTTGCGCGACGATACGCTGCCTCTGACGCTGATACATTCCCGCGAAGGCGATGAATTTCAGCCAGCTCATAGAAGGCAGCGCCTACTGGATACCTGAACGAATTTTCATGCGATGCAGTCCATGCACACGCGCGCTCGGCTTCAGCCAATGCATCTGTCCATTCTCCGCTCAAGCGCATGATCTCGGAGCGGTTCACGAGACACTTGCCACGGAATGCCGCTGCATCGGGCCGTGCCGAGTACCACTGGCTTAATGCAGTCGTCCATTCGCGCGCGCGGCTCAAGTCGAAGAACGATCGGCATCCGTCGATGACGGCACAATAAACGACGCCAACGGCAATGGGAGACACGTTGTCGACAGTGACACCGACCATGATCTCGTCGAACAGGCCGGTAGCTTCTTCAAACTGTCGCTCACGAAGGCGAACAAGCGCGAAGGCAAGACGGCTGAAAACCGTGAGATCAGGCTGCTCGAAGCTGGCAGCGATGTCGACTGACTCTTGCGCTGCTCGACCGGCAGCTTCGATGTCTCCCTGTTTCAGGTAGTTTCGCGAGACAAGTGCGAGCAACAGTCCGAGCGATGACGACCCTTCTGCAGATTCGACGAGATGCAGGCCGCGCGAGAGCCAGCCATTTGCGCGCGCCCATTCTCCGCGGTTGAACAGATCCAGCGCGAGCCAGAAAGTGTTGCGGGCGGCACGCTCGTTGTCTCCCGCGCGCAGGCATTTGGTATGCGCGCGTGTCCACAATTCCTCACACGCGTCCTGCTCGCCGCTGAGGTACGCTGCGAGCGCCTTGTGCTCGAGCTCGCTGACCTCGATCGAGGCGTCAGCATCATACCTTGAACCACTCACTATTCAGAAATGCTGCCTGTCCGGTTAAGGCGCAAGTGGAGGCGATGGATGAATCTGACAATCCTTTGACGTTCGCGGCGATTACTCTGTTTAAGTTGCTAGCATGCGCCTCCATTCATTAACAACCGCTTTTCTCATCTGCGCTGCGTCTCTTGCAGAAGCACAGAACGCCACGCCACTCGTCATCGGCGAGACATTCACGATCGATTCGAAGGTGATGCACGAAGTGCGGCGCATCAACGTGTACAAACCGCCGGGCTATACGGACTCGAGCGAGCGCGTTCCAGTTTTGTACATGCCGGACGGGGGAATGGTCGAAGACTTCCTGCACATTGCCGGGCTCGTTCAGGTTGGGACCGGTAATGGCACCATGCGTCCCTTTCTGCTCGTCGGTATCGAGAACACTCAGCGGCGGAGGGACATGACTGGTCCGACCGCCAATCCCGAGGATCGCAAGATCGCTCCCCGAGTGGGCGGGTCAGCGCTGTTCCGCGAGTTCATTCGCAAAGAGCTGATGCCTCTTATCGAGTCGCGTTATCGCACGACGAATGAGCGGGCTATTGTCGGAGAATCTCTTGCTGGCCTGTTTGTCGTCGAGACATTTCTGCTCGAGCCGGACATGTTCGACACATACATCGCGTTCGATCCAAGCCTGTGGTGGAATAACGGAAAGCTCATTGCAGATGCGCCAGCGCTTCTCAAAGGGAGAACGCTGAAAGGAAAGTCGCTGTATATCGCAACAAGCTCGGCCGCCGGTCCAGATTTCGGATCCAGGCTCGACACAGCGATCAAGCCCAGCACTTCGAGTGGTCTCGATTGGCACTACACGACGCTGCCGGCCGAGACTCATGCGACGATCTATCATCCGGCTGCTCTTCAGGCGTTCAGGATATTATTTAAGCCGTCGCAACATTGATCCAGTGCGAGGAAAGCTAGCGGCGGCTAAGAGCTAAGAGCGCAGTTCCGTTTCAGCACGCTAATAGGCTAAGAGCTAAAGCTGGCTACGAGCTACAAGCGCGCGTGAGCGCTCCGCAGTTCCAATAAGATGCTCCCGCTCAGAAAAATTCCTGAGCGGGGCATCGAAGCACACGGTTCAGGGCTGCTGCAACACCGTCATCAAACTGTTGTATGCAGGCTTCGGTGCATAGCTGGCATCGAACGGTAGCGCTCTGCCAAAACCGGGAAACGTTCCGGGGACCCACGACCATTTGTCGGTCACTCCCCACACCGTAAGTGCATGACACCTCGGCTGCGCACGGCATGCGGTCAGCGTATTTCCGTAGATCGTTGCCTGTCCTGCGAGTCCGTCGGTTCCATCGGCGAGGCGCACATCGAGCTCCGTGAATCGAATGTCGAAACCGGCATTGGCAAATCGCGTGAGGTTTGCCTGCATCGACGCAAGAGTTGGAGCGCCGAGCTGGAAGTGCGCCTGAAGTCCGACTCCATCAATAGGAATGCCGGCGGCTTTCAAGCGAGTGGCCACCGCGAAAAGCGAATCTGATTTCCTGTTAACTCCCTCGACGTTGTAATCGTTCAGAAAAAGCTTCGCCGACGGATCGCGCCGATGCGCCCACGTAAATGCGGAGTCGAGAACATCAGGGCCGATGACGTTCATCCAGAAAGTTTTGCGGAAGCCGGTGCCGTCATCGGCAATCACTTCATTGGCAACATCCCAGGTCGCAATCTTTCCTGCATACCGTCCGACGACTGTTTCGATGTGGTCCTTCAATGCAGCGAGAAGCGTCGCGCGCGTCTGAGTTGGTGCACTGATCCACGCAGGCTGCTGGTTATGCCATACGAGCACGTGGCCGTGAATCTTCATCCCGTTCTGCACTGCGAGTCCAACGATCGTATCCGCGTTGGCGAATGAATATGTGGTCGGCTGCGGATGAATCGGGCCGAACTTCATCGCATTGCCCGGCGTCAATGAATTGAATTCCGCCGTAAACACTCGCATGAACGTCGTGTCCTGCATTTCCGGAATATCCACCGCTGCCCCGATGTCGAACCCGCGCTGCTGTGCGTGGCTTCTAAGACTTGGCTGTGGAACCAGTATCGCAAACGTGCCGGTGAACGCGATGTATCCCCACGCACGATGATTCGTGCGGTCGACAAACACCACTGGAGACTCGCGCCACGCGTCAGTGACAAAGCGCGCAACCCGGAGCTGCGGCTCCACGACATCTGCGCCGAGCGTTCCCGAGTAAGCGAGGCGGATTCGCACGATTGAGGCGAATGAAACTGCGGGCTCGACGACGACTCCTGTACCCGCAAGAAGTCTTGCACTGGCGGGAGGACTTGCCTCAACACGCGCAGTCAACACTGTCGGCGTCGATACGGCGTTCGGTGGGATGTCCAGCTGGACTTTGCCACCGAGCATTATGAATGATCCACCGGCTGATGTTACATATGCGCCATCGGTGACAGTCACCGGGACGCTCACCTCAGCAGTTCCTGCCTTTGCGGTAACTGTGGTATTTCCAACAGCAACGCCAGTGATACGGCCGTCTGATGCGACAGTGGCGACCGCATTCGAACCGGAGGTCCATGTTATCCCCGGTGATGTGATAACAGTTCCGCCGGCGTCGCGAGCCGTGGCCTGAACGTCCTGGGGCTGGCCCGGCACCAGTGACACCTGAGTCGCGCTCAGAGTTATCGATGCGACTGTGGGGGTTTGATTGGTTGGTTCGGTGGGCTCACTTCCGGAGCATGCTGCCACTGTTAGAACAACGATCAGTGATCCAACGTTCGAAATACGCGCGAACACCAGGCCTCCTCGAGGGCGGTTTTGGGCAAAGCCTCTATTAACAGGCAGAGCGACAAAACCCGGTACGGAGGCTCATAGTGTTTGCGCGATCTTCGTGGGAGGCCTATCCTATGGCCTGCATGGATATCACGGCGATACTGAACGACGTTCAGGACGGGATTCCAGGAGCCGCCGACCGGCTCGCGAAGGAGGTCTTCGAGGATCTGCATCGCATCGCCGATGCAGCGATGAAGCGCGAGCAGCCCGGCCACACACTCCAGCCAACAGAGCTGGTCGACGCGGCATTTCTCAAGGCAATCGGGCAGCGTGAGATTCCGTGGCAGAATCGCGCTCATTTTTTCGCAGTCGCTGCCCAGACCATCAGGCGCATACTCGTCGACCATGCGCGCGCGCGAAAACGGCAGAAGCGGGATTTCGGCATGCGCGTCACGTTCGACGAAGGAATTGCCGAGACCGACAGCTCATCGCTCGACCTGATCGCACTCGATGATGCGCTTCAAAAACTCGATGCTTCCGCACCACGACAGGCAAAGGTGGTCGAGCTTCGCTTCTTTGGCGGCCTCGA
>DATEDH010000142.1:0-2349 GCA_035281765.1 Gemmatimonadaceae bacterium | reverse complement strand
CCGTTCAGGAACAGATCGACGCGCGCACTGTCCGGCGCCGAGATTCGCGCTGCTCCTTCGCCGCGCGCGAGAAGTGAATTTTCCTCGTAATCCCATCGGAAGACAATCCTCCGATGACCACCCGCAATCTCGATCACAGGCAGCTTTCTCTCCGGCGCCGGCACTCCGCCCAGCGGCTTCGCCCGCGGCGCGCAGCTCGACGCAAGGATCACCGCGGCTGCTGCCGCAACGACTCGCTTCACTGAACAACGATTGAAAGAATGCGGTCTCCCTGGACGATCGAGTCGAGCGCGTCATACCCGCGAAGCACACGACCGAATACGGTGTAATGCCCATCGAGATGCGCCTGCGGCGAATGAGTGATGAAATACTGGCTTCCACCAGTATCGGGTCCCGACAATGCCATTCCTACTGCACCGCGGATGTACCGCCGCCGATTCATCTCATCGCGAATCGCGTACCCCGGGCCGCCGTTGCCATCGTCGCGCGGATCTCCGTCCTGGGCGACGAAGTTCGGCACGACTCGATGGAAGCCGGTGCCGCGATAGTATCCCGTGCGCGCAAGGTTCATGAAATTCCAGACTGTGATGGGCGCATCCGCACCGAACAGCTCGATCACGATGTCGCCGTGCGAAGTGCGGATGGTAGCGCGCTGAGTTTTTCCATTCAACGCGGGCACGACATACTGCCGCACCAGTTCCTCATACCACGAAAGCGCTCGCGGGTTTCCCGATGTCGAAGGCCACTTTGAAAAAACCGAAACACTTTCGGCCTGGGCTCTCACAAGTGGATCATCCGACGGCTTGAGAAGAGAAAGCTGGCGCTTGACGTCGGGCGAAAAGTTTGCGCTGTCCTTCTTCCATGCCGCTGCGAGATATCCAATCGCCGCGATCCTCGCATCGTTGCCCTGATCACGCAGCGATTTCACATAGCTCGCGAGAACGAGCGGAGCATCCTTTGCGCTGGGATGCGACGACAGCGCGCCGATGACCGTTGCACGCGCATAGAAATCAGAATCAGATAATCCCTTGACCAGTGCATCATGGACCGATGCAGGGGGTGGCGCGGTATCGTTTCCAGCGAGAGCGCCATACGCGGCCGCGCGAACTCTGCCGTCCGCGTCATTCAGAAATGCGCGCGCGACCTGAGCAGCGTAGAGACTGTCTTTTGAGCCGCCCGCGGCATTGAGAAACGATGCTCTGTAGTGCCAGTCGCGGTGGGATCTCCAGCTTATTGCAGCAGGAATGTGCGCGCCTGCCTGCTCTGCCGAGGCGAGAAGACTCGCGCGAAACATGAGAGCGGTGTCCTTCTGCCACGCCTGAGTCCACGATGCAACAGTCGAATCGAGCACAGTGCCCAGCGACTGCGCTACAGTGATGCGAACATTTGCATCCTTGTCAGCGGCTGCATCGACTACCGCCTGCTTTGCCCGGGATCCATACGAGGCGAGCGAACGCACTGCGTTGATGCGAACGTGAGGATGTGCATCAGCTGCAAGACGCATCAACACGACAACAGCAGAATCAGCAAGCGAATCCCCCGCTGCCTGCTTGGACAGCGCACGAGCGATCTCTGCTCGCGTGCGTTGAAGCGCGACTGGCGGATTCACGTACGCGTCGGCGGTTGGGATCGTGGAATCGATCACGATCTCAGCCGGGGCGGGACGCACATTCATCGCCGGCGTATTGGCGAGCGCGATGAGATCGCGTACTCCCGCTGCCGCGCGGGGACGAGCAATCGCATACGATGCAGCCCATCGCACTGACGGACGATCGGCCATTGCCAGATACGGACGCACCGATGCAAGTGGAAGCGGACGAAGCTTCGCGGCGGCCAGCAGAAGCTGAATCGCGAGCGCATCGTCTGACGGAGTTTGCGCGAGCGAGCGAGTGATCACGGCTGTTGCAGGTGCACCGATTTCGCCAAGAGACCAGGCCGCTTCACGAGCAACAGGTGCAGCGGAGCCGAGAGCGGCTTCGAGCCACGGGACAGTAGTCGAGTCGTGAAGAAGACCGAGCGCATACGCGGCGTTTGCTGCTGTTTCGGTATCACTGTCGGCAATCAGGCTCCGCAGCGTTGGCAGGCCGGGCAATCCGTGAGCGCGGCCTACCTGACCAATGGCAAGCGCGCCGGCTCTGCGAAGCGGCTGCCACGCAGATGCGAGCACGCTATCGAGCAGCGCCTTGTCGTAGGTTCGCGAATCAGTCATTGCCATGAGTCGCGCATAAAGACGCACCTGCGCTGCCGATGGCGATGTCGCCTGCGATGCTGCCAACGACGGCAACAACACAAGCGCAGTCAGCGCAGCAAGACTACGCACACGCAGACTCAAGTGACCTCCGAATGTGC
>DATEDH010000141.1:0-5243 GCA_035281765.1 Gemmatimonadaceae bacterium | reverse complement strand
AGCGGCAGGATCGGGTGCACCAAATGGTCGATTTGCACTGACCGCAAATGGCCGTACATCATTGGAAAGAACCACTCCGTCGCCATCAACTTCCCTTCGATACGACTCGGCACGTGCTCCGCGGAGGTCAGTCGGCCTCAGCTCACTTGCTCGCAATGCCTTGGAGATTTCTTCCCATAGCTCTGCAAGCACAGCGGCGTCGGGATTGATCCTGCCGCATTGAGCTGAAGCTCCGACCACAACCTGCTGAAGCATGACTCTCGGAGATTCAACGGTCAGCACAAGCGGCGTCGATCGCGGGATCGTCACAGGATCAGAATAGAATGGACGATATCCAATGCGTCGAACCCTCACGCGGTATTGACCTGGAGCCACATCGAACGACGCAGACCCGGAGGCAGTGCTCAGTCGCTCGGCGGCGACAGCGTTGTCCGCCCCTACGAGAGCGATGAGAGCTCCGTTGAGCGGAGCGCCACCAGTCTCGACACGAACCACGAAGCTCTGCTGTGCGTGAGCAGTCACGCCACAGAACACCATGGCGACAAGCAGAGCAACGATCCTCTGCAATGCGCTAGATCTCGTCGATCTCTCGAATCCTGCGCTCATGACGCCCGCCCTCGAATGGAGTGTCGAGCCATGTTTCCACTATCGCGCGCATCTCGTCGACGCTTACCATGCGCTCGCCGATCGAGAGGACATTGGCATTGTTGTGCGATCGGCCGAGTTTTGCTGATTCTACGTTCCAGCAGAGAGTGCAGCGAACGCCGCGCACCCGGTTGGCGACGATTGCCTCACCATTGCCTGATCCGCCAAGCACAATTCCACGATCGTGCTCACCTCTGGCAACTGATTCAGCGACGGGACGAATGAACAATGGATAATCGACGGCTTCGTCCGAGTACGTGCCCATGTCCGTGACATCGTGACCTGCTTCGCGCAGCATGTCGATGATCAGACCTTTGTATCGGAACCCCGCGTGGTCGGATCCAATTGCAATTCGAAATTTCTCCTGAGCCATGGCATTGAGGATGGCTCAGGGATCATGGTGACGCAATATCAGACAAGTCAGCGAAGCGCGTAGAGATTTCCGTCGGTGCTGCCGACGTAAAGAATGCCATCCGCGACAACTGGAGATGACAGGACTGATCCAAGTGTAAACATCCTGTCGATCCCGATGATCAAGCCATCGAGCGTGATATCGGGATACAACAGACGGGAATTCATTCGTCCCGTCGAATCGGTGTACTTCGCGGCATTTGCCTTCGAGCCATCGGTCTGGAATTGGGCTTTCACTTTTCCAGTTGCCGCCTCGAGAGCATGGAGCCAGCCATCCGAGGAGCCGAAGTACACAACATCGTTTACGAGAGCAGGTGACGAAAAGGAAACTGCCTTGTTTTCGATGCTGTACTTGAGCGCACCTGTCGATGCGTCGAGCGCCTTGAAGCGCGTTCCATCAGAAGTGGGGAAGTAAACCACGCCATCGCGAACGGCTGGCGATGCGATGACCCATCCCATCTTGTTGTCGTGTGACCAGCGCTGTTTTCCCGTCGCTGCATCAACCGCGTAGAAGTGACCATCGCGACATCCGAAGAAGACAACTCCGTTGGCAATTGCGGCCGAGCTCGCGATGCCGATCTGATTGTAGATCGTTGTGTCGTTGCCGGTTTGAAATCGCCAGATCTCACGGCCGGTGTTTGCATCGAGTGCGTACATGTTCCGGTCCCAGCTGCCGATATAGACAGTACCATTTGATACAGCGGGTGACGCGTGCACGACGTCGCCCGTCTTGAAGCGCCACTTCTCCTTTCCATCCGAAGCGTTCAGTGCATAGACGTTGTTATCACCGCTTCCGAAGTAAATCGTCCCGTTGCTGACTGCAGGCGATGAGAGAAAGACATCGAACGGGTCTGCCATCATTTCTGTTCTTGGATTCGCTCCATGAATCCCCGGCGCTGTGAAGCGACGTTCTCCGGCTGTCGAGAAGTGCCACTTCTCCTTTCCCGTTTGCGCGTCGATCGCGTAAAGCCGACCGTCGAGACTGCCGACAAACACAGTCCCATCGAGAATTGCGGGAGATGAGTTGACCGCTCCTCGAGTTTCGAATTTCCACTTCAGCTCTCCCGATGTGCGGTTCAGCGCATAGAGATTGTGATCCGCACTGCCTATATAGACCGCGTCGCCATGCACGAGTGGCGAGGACAGGATCTTTGCACCGGTTCTGTACTTCCACGCAACCTGGCCGAGCGCAGGTGTAGAAGCCGACGCGTAGATACCACTGTGCTCCGCGCCACCGCGGAACATCGCTGAATCGGCAGGTGCTGCACCATTGGTTGCGATGATCCCTGCAATGATCGATAAGCCTTCGGCGATTCTGAACACGAATAGTCCGTTTGGGTTCGACTGAACAGTGCCCTGACCTCCGCGCGATGGCTTGAACAAAGTTGCGCGCTCTATCTGAAACCTTACACCGTTCGTACAAAGCTCTATAGACGCTCAACAGCGCGAGTGTCAACGTTACTGTCATGAGCGTCACGGTTACGCGCGTCGAGCTGTCGATCGGTATTCTCGACCTCTTCAGGTTCGAGAAATACGATCACAGTTTTCCGCGTCATTCGCATGACCGGTTCACGATCGGTGCGTTTGGCAAAGGGAACGGCAGCATCCGCATGCGCGGTTCGTCGTCGGCTGCAAACACTGGCTGCATGCTCGCCATCGCGCCCGACGCAACTCATTCAGCAGATCCGGTTCGCGGTCATGGCTGGACGTATCGCTCTCTTTATCCGTCGACCGAGTTGATGAACGCTGCTCTGGAATCGGAAACGATCTCAGCCGACTTCGCAACTCCTGTAATCGACGATCGCTCCCTCGCCGCCGAGATCGACGCACTCCACGCTCGGCTCGAGAGTTATGGACCAACACTTGGAACTGAAGAGAAGCTGCTCGAGGTGCTCCGTACGGTGGTGGACCGACATGGAGGAGGAGCGCCTGGAAGTATAAGGGCTTTCGCACCTCGGGCAGTTTCTCTCGCGCGCTCATATCTCAGCGACAACTTCACGCGTCCTATCAAGCTGCAGGAGCTCGCTGTCGAATGCGCGATGAGCCCTTTCCATTTGATTCGCAGCTTTCGTCGTTCGACGGGAATGACGCCACATGCGTATCTCACTCAGGTCCGCTGCAATCGCGCGCGGCAGATGCTTCTCGACGGTGAGGCGATCTCCACGATTGCGTTCACCTGCGGATTCAGCGACCAGAGCCACCTCACTCGCACATTTAAAAAAATATTTGGTGTGACGCCGGGCGCGTATGCATCGGCGCCGAGCAGGGTGGTAGTGTGAAAAGGCTGTATCGGTGGGGAATGGTGGCAATCGCGCCGGCGCTCGCCGCGTGCCTGAGCGTTGAAGGGCCGCCGGAGATCGGAGTGCTCCCGGAAGGAGGACATCATGTGCTTTTCATCGGGAATAGTCTCACGTTTACAAACAATCTTCCAGGAACTGTCGCAGCGCTCGCGAAAGCTGCGGGAGACACCATCCGCGTCGGTGAGGTGGCGTTGCCGAACTTTGCAGTGATCGATCATGCAATGGGGATGAGCAACGCCATTGATGTGATCAAGTCTCAGTCCTGGGAGCTCGTCGTGCTTCAGCAGGGCCCGACGACAACCGCTATCAACCGTGACACGCTGATCATCGCGACGAAAGCTCTCGATCCCATTGTCAAAGCGGCCGGTGGAAGAACCGCTCAGATGATGACGTGGCCACAATCAGGTTTCCCGCAGCAGTTTCCGGCGGTGCGAGCATCATCGCTTGCTGCGTCGAAATCTGTAGAAGGCGGCGTGTTCATTCCCGCCGGCGAAGCATGGCGCGTTGCTCTCGAGCGTGATCCGTCTATCAATCTGTATGGACCCGACGGGTATCATCCCGCCCCGCTTGGAACGTACCTCGCTGCTCTTGTCATATATGAAAAAGTGACTGGCCATGATGCGCGAGCGCTTCCCCGAACTGCGGTCGTAGATGGTGTG
Source organism: Gemmatimonadaceae bacterium (assembly GCA_035281765.1). Classification (GTDB taxonomy): domain Bacteria; phylum Gemmatimonadota; class Gemmatimonadetes; order Gemmatimonadales; family Gemmatimonadaceae; genus UBA4720. The sequence goes on along the minus strand of DATEDH010000141.1, from coordinate 1,228 downwards.
ACACTCTCACTTCCTGAAACGACGGTCCGGTTCCTTCAGGATGTCGCGCACGAGGTCGTATCGTTGTTTTGACGGCGCGTGCTGCGATGCGCCACTTTTATCGCGGCACATGGCAGCTAAAACAGACATTACCCGACGATTTGCCCGCGCTGTCCTGTTCACAGCGATACTCGGCATAAGCGCAGCATACGCATCTGCATTCAGGACAAGTGGCGCACCAGCATGGGCACCGTGGCTTCTTGCGATCGGAATTCCTGCAGCGCTGGTTGCAATCATGATTCTTGGCGCTGCGCGCGGGAGCAATGGAATCGGATCGCTGAAGATCCCGTTTCTCTTTGTATTCATAGTGCTGGCAGGCGGGTTCTGCCTTGCTCTCGCTTTGCCTGAGTCGGAGGGCAAAGGCGCACAACTGCCCTTCGGGCTCCCGCTGCGCGCAGCGATTCTCATCTATGGTGTTGGATTACTTCCGACGTTCGTACTGCCGATCGCATATGCGCTGACGTTTCAGACTCAGACATTGAGCGAGGCCGACATTGCACGCGTGAGAGAAGTCGCTGAGCGAACGCGCGCGTGGGCAAATGAGGAGGCCAGTTGAGCAGCTTTTTCCACCTGTTGCTCCAGACATCGTTGCCTCACGTCAAACAGCCGCTAGTCGTCGGTGTTGGACTCGCCTATTTCGCGGGGATCATCGCCATCAGCGTCTGGGCTGCACGCCGCACGCGTACGGCAAGCGATTTCTTCGTTGCCGGTCACGGAATAGGTCTGATCGCTCTCACAGTCGCGTCTGTATCGACGGCTGTCTCAGGATTTGCATTCGTCGGCGGGCCAGGTCTCATGTACACAGTCGGGCTTGGCGCGATGTTCATCGTGCTTCCCGCCGCGGTCACGAATGTCATGGGAGCGTGGGTCCTCGCGAAGCGCATGCGTCTGCTCGGCGAAGCGCGCGGCCTGCTCACCGTTCCGGACGCAATTGGAGCGCGCTATCGATCGCCCGGCGCGCAGGGACTCGCGGGAGTCGCGATGCTCGTTGGCATTGTCGGATACATGGCGACAAATGCGCTCGCGATGGGCGTTGTGATCAACGCGATTTTCGGCGTCGGCATCGGCTGGGGAATCTGGATTGGTATGGGAGTGACGCTCGCCTACAGCGTGTCAGGGGGAATACTCGCCGGTATCTACAACGATGTATTTCAGGGAACGCTGATGGCTGCCGCATCAGTGCTCGTAT
>DATEDH010000140.1:0-7991 GCA_035281765.1 Gemmatimonadaceae bacterium | reverse complement strand
TGCATCGCCGGGAGGTTGATCTCGCCCAGGCCGGCGCGCGGTCCGGAGCTCAACAGACGAAGATCGTTGCAGATCTTCGACAGTTTTACAGCGCAGCGTTTGAGAACTCCCGATAACTGAACGAACACTCCGGTATCAGCGGTCGCCTCGACGAGATCAGGCGCCGTGATGAGCTCGAGACCGGTGATTTGCGAAAGGTTGCGACGCACCGCTTCGGCATAGCCGTGAATTGCGGTGATCCCGGTGCCAATTGCAGTTGCGCCCATGTTGATCTCTCGAATCAGCGACTGCGCTTCAGTCAGCCGATCGATGTCTTCGAGCATCGTGTGAGCGAATGCCGCGAACTCCTGGCCGAGTGTCATCGGCACTGCATCCTGAAGCTGCGTGCGGCCCATCTTGAGGTGTTCGCTGAACTCCTCGCCCTTGAGAAGAAATGCTCCGGCCAGCGCGCCCATCTGCTCCTTGAGATGAGTGATGCTCGAATGCATCGCGAGCTTGATCGCCGTCGGATACACGTCGTTGGTGGACTGGCTCAGGTTTACGTGACTGTTCGGACTGATGATTTCGTATGAGCCGCGCGCGTGTCCGAGAATCTCGAGGGCTCGATTTGCGATCACCTCGTTCGCGTTCATGTTGGTCGATGTGCCGGCGCCGCCCTGGATCATGTCGATCTTGAAATGGCGGTGATGCTGGCCCGCGCGAATCTCGCGACATGCATCGATGATCGCCTGCGCGACAGGATCGCTCAATAATCCAAGCTCGCGATTCGCTTCTGCAGCAGCCTCTTTTACAGCGGCGATCGCATTAACCAGCGTGGGAAATTCGCGCAGCCTCACGTCGCTGATCGGGAAGTTCTCCAATGCGCGAAGTGTCTGAATTCCGTAGAGCGCTTCGTCGGGCACCTCACGATCGCCGAGCAGGTCGTGCTCTTTTCTGGTCTTGTCGGTTGTCATTCTGGAGTGGAAAATACCGCGATGATCAACCGACGCGAATTCATCGTATCCGGCACAGCCGCTGGAATTGCACTCAAGCTTCCTGTCGAAGCTCCAAACGTCATCACGAGACGCGCTGCCAGGCCGCTTGTGATTGCATCAGGTAACGGGAACCGATACAGGAACGGCGGAACGCAGACCGCGGTCGAAAAAGCGTTCTCGATGATAACGAGCGGCTCCGATGTTCTCGATGCAGTTGTCGCCGGGGTGAACATCGTCGAGCTCGATCCGACTGATACGAGTGTCGGATATGGCGGACTTCCGAATGCCGACGGGGTAGTGCAGCTCGACTCGTGCGTGATGCATGGGCCAAAGAAACAGGCGGGCGGCGTTGCCTGTATCGAAGGCGTAAGAACTCCATCGCGCGTGGCGCTCGCGGTATCGCAGCATACGGATCATCACCTTCTTGTGGGAAAAGGCGCGCAGGATTTTGCCCGCAAGATGGGATTCACAGTTGAAGACGACCTGAACACCGAGCGCTCGCGCAACGCGTGGCTCGAATGGAAGCGGCGGACTGATCCGCTGCATTATCTCGATCCCAAATCGAGATCCGAGGAGGAGGATCGCATCCGCAGGGACCTGGCTCACGAAGGTTTTTATGATATCGAGCACATCTACGGTACGATCAACTGCGATGCGATCAACGCGAAAGGCGAGATATGCGGCGTGACTACAACGAGTGGTCTCGCGTGGAAAATTCCCGGGCGCGTGGGTGATTCACCTATACTCGGCGCAGGTCTCTACGTGGATAACGACGTTGGTGCTGCGGGATCGACCGGTCGCGGCGAGGCGAACCTGTACAGCTGTGCATCGTTCATGATCGTCGAGAACATGAGGCACGGAATGCATCCAAAGGACGCAATGGTCGATGCCTGCAAGCGCATTCAGAAAAACACTATAGAAAAGCGACTCATCAATTCACGCGGACTGCCAAAGTTCGGCATGAGCTTCTACGGGCTCGACAAGCAGGGCCGCTACGCCGGTGTCGGGTTTTATCCGGGAGTTGGATCGTACGCTATCTGCGATGAGAACGGCGCAAAGACCATGCAGATGGAGCCGGTATTCGAGGGAAAATCGGAGGAGTCGTAGTTACGACCTAAGCTGCGTTCGTATCTCCGAGTCGGAACGTCCCTGCGAGCTGCACCGCTTTTCTCGCAACTGACGACAGGGAATTAGCTGCTGCAGCGATCTGATCGATATTTCCACTCTGCTCGTCGGTTGCTGCTGCGACCTGATGTACGGCGCTCGCAAAGCCCTGTGTGCCGAGTGCGAGATTGTCGAGGCGGCGGGTCATGTCGATCACGAGGCGGCCCGACTCCTCGACTGCTGCTTCAATGGCGGAGCTCCATTTCTCCGCGTCGATAACGCCCTGCTCGACCTGTAGAAACGACTGGCGACCGTGATGAGTCGCGTCGTTTACCATGCGAATTGTGGACAGCGTCCGAGCCGCTGATTCGCGCGACCGGTTCACGCGCTCCGCCATTGCACGCGCGAGGAGGTCAGTGCGTTCTGCTGCTTCGGCCGAATCGGCGGCGAGGCGGCGGACTTCATCGGCAACGACGGCGAATCCTTCACCCTGTTCACCTGCACGTGCGGCTTCCATCGCTGCATTCAGTGCGAGGAGCTTGGACTGGCGGGAGATCTTCTGGACAAGCGTTAGAAATGCTCTGATTTCGTCCACCGCTGTCGCGAGCGCTTCGATCGACTCCGCGCTGGCGCTGGCGTCATACGTGAGTGCCTCGAGGCCCTTGGAGCTTTCATCGAGCCGGGCCCGGTTTTCCTGGGCCAGGCTCCGCAGCCTTCGCTCTCGACGCAGACCTTCCTGGGCACGCCCGCGCAACGATGCCGAGACTTCTTCCAGTTTGGCGGCGTCGGCCGCGATTTCGTGGATGGTTTGAGCCATTTCCTTCGATTCCTGGCTCAGTGCGCTTGAAGTGGCGGCAGTCTGTTGCGCTGCTGCCGCCATATTCTCGGAAGCAACCGTGATTTGGGAGGACAAAGACGTGACGTCTTTTGCTGACGCGCGCATCGTTGCGGCCAATCGCCGCAATGCGACGATGATGGCAGAAGTTGCGCGGCTCAATCGTCCGACTTCGTTCGCTGCTGAGGACGGGGTAAACCCTATTGCGAGGTCGCCGTTAGCCACTGCCTCGGACACGCGCGCCATCTCGCCAATCGGCGCATTGATCTGAGAGTGGGTAATGCGCAGTACGAACGCAGAAGTAATCGCTATGAGGCCGACGATCCAAACGGCTCCGACGAGAAGCGTCCAGCGAACATCGGCAGAAGCCAGGAATGCGGCCTGGACGTCGGGGGACAGCAGGTGGAACAGGCGATAGGCCATCCACCCGATTCCCAGGTGAACGGTCGAAATCGAGAAAACCACTGCGAAGGCAGAATGGCGATGAGCAAGAAGGCTCAATTTGCCGAACACGCCGCGTGATTTGACCTCGACTACGGGGATGCCATCCCACGAGGGGGTGTAAGCCCGGTCTCTGTCGCCGAGCTCGATGCTCGGTACCATCGGCGATAACTGGTGCATTGGCAGTGATGACGGTGATTGACGGTGACGCTACTTTGTAACCATGAACAACGCGGTGAATCCCAACGTGACTGAGGAGACGGCCGGCTATGACCCCTCCCAGGTCGAGCTCAAGTGGCAGGAGGCCTGGCGCGATCGTGCGATAAACACGACCGATATCGCCAACGCTCCCGACCCCTTCTACGCGCTGATGATGTTCCCATATCCGTCGGCGGAAGGGCTCCATGTGGGCAACCTGTTCGCCTTCGTTGGGAACGACATATATGGACGATTCCAGAGGCTTCAGGGGCACAACGTATTCGAGCCCCTGGGCTACGATGCGTTCGGCATCCATTCTGAGAACTACGCCCTGAAGGTCGGGAAGCATCCGATGGACCTGATTCCCCAGAACATCGCGAACTTCCGGCGCCAGCTGGAGAGGGCGGGACTCATGGTCGACTGGTCCAAGTCACTCTCGACCACCGATCCGGATTATTACAAGTGGACGCAGTGGGTCTTCCTGCAGCTGCTCAAGCACGGCCTCGCCTATAAAAAGCAGGCGGCGGTCAACTGGTGCCCGAGCTGCAAGACTGTTCTCGCAAACGAGCAGGTTATCGGCGGCGCGTGCGAGCGGTGCGACACGCCCGTGGAGCAGAGGTTTCTCAGTCAGTGGTTCTTCCGGATCAGTGACTACGCGCAGCGCCTGCTCGCGAATCTCGACACGCTCGACTGGTCCGAGACAACGAAGACTGCGCAGCGAAACTGGATCGGCAGATCGGAAGGCGCGGAGATCTCATTCGTTGCAAAGCGCAACGGTGAAGAGCATGAGATTCGTGTATTCACCACTCGTCCGGACACAGTTTTTGGCGCGACATACCTGGTCATCGCACCCGAGCATCCTCTCGTCCCGAAGCTGACGAGCACTTTATATAAGAGCGCAGTCGATCAGTACGTCGCGCGCAGCTCGAAGCAGGATCTGGTGAGCCGCAAGACGACGACTGAAAAGACGGGCGTCTTCACCGGCGCGCATGCGATCAATCCGGCAAACGGGCAGGAGATTCCAATCTGGATCTCCGACTACGTGCTGATGGATTACGGCACCGGTGCGATCATGGCCGTTCCAGGTCACGACGAGCGCGACTTCGAGTTTGCGAAAGTATTCGGGCTGCCGATTGTGAGGGTCGTCTGCGGGGAAGGCGAAGATCCATCGACCCCGCTCGACAGCGCGTTCACCGAAAACGAGCACGGGATGATCGTCAATTCCGGCAGTTTCGATGGAATGACTGTCGCGACAGCCAAGCGTGAGATAACGTCGATGCTGGCGGAAAAGGGAGCAGGCAAGTCGTTCGTCAATTATCGGCTGCACGACTGGTGCATCTCGCGCCAGCGATATTGGGGCCCGCCGATCCCGATCATCTATTGCGATGATCACGGCGCAGTGCCGGTTCCGGAAAAGGATCTGCCTGTTGTGCTGCCTCATGTGGACGATTTCAAGCCCGATGATTCGGGAGTGTCGCCACTCGCGCGCCATGAGGACTGGTACCGCGTGCCGTGTCCCGAGTGCGGGAAGATGGCGCGCAGAGAGACCGACGTATCTGACACCTTCCTGGACAGCGCGTGGTATTTCCTGCGCTATCCGAGCGTCGGTATCGACGAAGTTGCATTCGACGCGAGCATCACGCAGAAGTGGCTGCCGGTGGATTCATATATCGGCGGCAACGAGCATGCTGTGCTTCACCTGCTGTACTCGCGCTTCGTGACGATGGTGCTGCACGATATGGGATATCTCACGTTCGAGGAGCCGTTTACGCGTTTCCGCGCGCACGGACTCATCATCAGGAACGGCGCGAAGATGTCGAAGTCGCGCGGCAACGTCGTGATTCCCGATCACTACATCGAGAAGTGGGGCGCAGATGCATTCCGCACCTATCTCATGTTCCTCGGCCCGTTCGAGGAAGGCGGCGATTTCCGCGACGCGAGCATTTCAGGCGTAAAGAGATTCCTGGATCGCCTGTGGGCATCGGTAAACGCGATGAGCGATGGCAGCGGTGATCCGGAGGTGATGCGCAAGCTGCACCAGACGATTCGCAAGGTCGGCGATGACGTTCCGAAGCTGAGCTACAACACGGCGATTGCAGCGATGATGGAATACATGAATACGCTGCGCCGCGGCGAGAGAACTCCTGCGCGCAGCGAGGTCGAGCCGCTGATTCAGCTCGTATCTCCGTTCGCTCCGCACATCGCTGAAGAGCTGTGGCAGAAGCTGGGTCATACGGACAGCGTCTTCAATGCAAAGTGGCCGCAGTATGACGCGTCGCTTGCGTCGGAAGAAAAGATCGAGCTCGTCGTGCAGGTGAATGGTAAGACGCGGGGCAAGCTGTCGGTTGCGCGCGATATCGATCAAGATGCTGCAGTCTCAGCCGCGATGGGCGATCCTGCAATTGCAAAGTTCGTTACCGGAGAACCGCGGAAGATCATCTTCGTGCCGGGGCGGTTGCTCAATATCGTGGTATAGCGGGATTCTGTCAGGTTTTTGGCGCACGGATTCACACAGAAAAACAGCACGGATTAGAAACGGGGCACGACATAAGCCGTGCCCCGTTTCTAATCCGTGCTGTTTTTCTGTGTGAATCCGTGCGCCAAAACTACAGGATCTTTCCAATCCAGTCGCCAACGTAGTAGCCGACAATTGCGACTCCGAGACCGACAACGAACATATCGAAGCCTGACCGGAATACTCCGCGGCCGGTAAATACCGAGCGCGCTGCGCCAACGAGAAAGTGCGATAGCATCGACAGCGCAAATGACAACACGATCGCGGTCTGTCCCTGCGTTACGAGAAATGGGAACACCGGGATGATCGCACCGAACGCGGTTGCGAGACCGGTCACCCATCCTTCACGCAGCGGCGAGATCGTCTGCTCGCCGATCTTGAGCTCCTCCTGCACCTGCTCTTCGAGCATGCGCTCGGGATCGGCCATTACCTGTGTTGCAAGCGCATGCGCAGCAGCGGGGTCGATGCCCTTCGCTTCATAGATAAGCGCAAGCTCATCCCGTTCGATCTCGGGCATGAGCGCGATCTCATCGCGCTCCATCGCGATTTCATATTCATAGACTTCGCGCTCGCTCTTTGCCGCGAGATAACCGCTCGATCCCATCGATAGAGCATCCGCGATGAGACCGGCAACGCCCGCAACGATGATCATCTCATGCTGCTGAGCCGCAGATGCGCCGAGCACTCCGGCAACGAGGCCGAAGTTCGCGGTAAGTCCATCGTTGAAACCGTACACGACGTTGCGCAGAAAGCCGCCTGACTCAGTGCGATGCCACGGCTCACCCGATTTTCCCGCAATCCCCGCGAGAGTCGTCGCATGCTCCGCCGATTCTTTCGCTAGAGTCAGCGCCTCGCCGCCGCCCGGCGCGCCCTTCGGCGTCGCGCGATGCATGTCGAGATATGCTTTTACCTCACGGCCTTCCTCCTGCAGAAGCATCGGCAGTAGGAATCCGGGGCCGAACATTTTTCCCAGTGAAGCAAGCAGACGGGCCCGGGTGCTGGGACGGAATTTTGGCGGTGGATGACCATGCTTTTTCATGAGGTCACCCCACACGACGACGTGCCGGTCCTCTACCTCCGCGAGCCTCGAATAGATGTCCTTCTTGCGCGCATCGCTCTCGGCTTCAGCGAGAATGCGGTACAGGTAGGCGGCATCAGCTTCATCCTGCCAGTGATGCTCGAATGTATGGACGTCGGGCTCGATGGTACTTGCCATTGGTCAAATATGCCCGAGCGGCGTCCGATACGGCACCGGGCAACCTTTAAGCGGTCAATCGATGTCATACGAGCACGAACCTATTGTGACTGGAGAATGAAAATGCGTTTAATGCTTTCCGTGCTCACTACTGCAGCGCTGCTCGGGGCTGTCCCCACGGTGAACGCGCAGAAACAGCCGAAGAAGGAGAAGGAGCCAAAGGCAGCAATCGGTCGCGACGGCGACGGCTGCGTAACGACGGACGGCAAAACCGAATGCGTGTTCCGTAAGATGAGCTTCGATTCCGTGCTGCAGAAAAGGCCCGCGATCGGAGTTCAGACCAACGCCACGGGTACCGCACGCGATAGCCTCGGTCTGTTCGTTGCGCGCGTCGTGCCCAATGGTCCGGCCGAGAAAGCAGGAATTGTCGAAGGCGACAGACTCGTCTCGATCAACGGTGTCGACCTGCGCGTAAGCTCAGCAGATGCGGGCGACGATTTCGCATCGCAGCTGCCGATGCGCCGGCTCACTCGCGAAGTTGGAAAACTGAATCCAGGTCAGACGGCAGCCATTCGTGTCTGGTCGGGCGGGAGAATTCGCGATGTGCAGGTAACCGTCGGCCGCGCTTCCGACCTACGTGAGTTCGGCGCGTTTGGCGCATTTGGTGACATGCCAGGAACAATGAGAGGGATGTACGTACCGAATCTCGAAGGCATGCGAATGCAGATG
>DATEDH010000139.1:0-2705 GCA_035281765.1 Gemmatimonadaceae bacterium | reverse complement strand
ACCAATGCGCCCGGTCACGGAGCTCAGCTCGCCGCCGCTCACGCGTCATCCTACGACGCAGTATTCACACTCGGCGGCGATGGAACTGCCATCGAAGTCGTCGGCGCACTCGCGCATGTTGGCCCACCAGTTGGAATTCTTCCTGGCGGAACCGGGAACATCGTCGCGCGAACACTCCGCACTCCCGCGAGAATCCGGAAAGCAGTTCCCCGCCTTCTCGACGGCGAGGAGGCACGCATCGACCTGGGCGTCGTCAACGGCGACCAGAGATTCGCAATCGGAATGGGCGTTGGCCTCGATGCCACGATGATCGCCAACGCACCTGGTCCGCTCAAAAGGCGGATTGGCTTTTTTGCTTATGTCGTCGGAGCGCTCAGGGCATTTGCCCGGCTCGACAAGTTCACAGTGCGGCTCACTATCGACGGTGAGACGCGCACGATGAGAGCATCGGCAGTACTCATCGCCAACTTTGGTGCAGTGATGAGTGATCTCATCTCATTTGGAGATGGCATCAAGCGGGATGATGGAATGCTTAACGCCTGCGTTTATTCCCCGCGCAATCCGCTCGATGCGCTCCGCATACTATATAAGATGGCGCGAAAGAATTTCACTCCCGATCCCTGCATCTATTACCAGTCGGGCTCGAGCTTCACGATCGAGACCGATCCGCCGTACATCGGACAGGCCGATGGCGAGCTGATCGGGATGGGGCCGTTCGTTGTAACAGTCGACCCGCTCGCTGCGAGAATTCTGGTTCCGCGCAGTTAGTACGCGTCTTCCCATCGCCTGGATAGCCGCGATGCGGAGTCGATGATCCCGACCATGCTGTAGGTCTGCACGAAATTTCCCCACAGCTCGTGCGTTCGCGTGTCGATGTCCTCGGCAAGCAATCCGTGCGCATTGCGACACGAAAGAATGTGCTCGAAAAGCTCGCGCGCTTCGTCAGGCCGACCTGTTGCGGCAAGCGCATTGATATACCAGAACGTACAGACGACAAACGCGTTCTCGGGAAATCCGAAATCGTCCTGTTCGGTATAACGATAGATGAAATTCCCATGCTTCAGCTCGCGCTCGACAGCGGCAATCGTCCCGAGAAAACGTGGATCGTCGGCGTCTATAAAACCGACATCGTTGAGCCGCAGCAGGCTCGCGTCCAGAGTGTCGCCGTCCATCGTTCCTGCAAAACTCCTGAGCTTGTCGTTCCACGAGCGTGCGAGAATTACCTCCTTCATCGAGTTGGCGGTTTTTCTCCAGTACGATGCGCGATCAGCGAGCCCGACATGCGTTGCAATTCTCGAAAGCCGGTCACATCCTGCCCAGCACATGACGCTCGAGAATGTGTGCACTCGTTGAGTGCCTCTCAGCTCCCAGATTCCCGCATCAGGCTTGTCGAACAACGATGCGGCGTTTTGCCCAAGAACCTCGAGACGCTTGAAGAGATCTGCGTCTCCGCACTTGTCGAGGCGACGATCGAAAAAGATGTGAGGCGCTGCCAGGATCGCCGCACCGTAAACATCGTGCTGTACCTGATCGAATGCCTGATTACCGATTCGAACCGGGCCCATCCCGCGGTATCCGTCGAGTGCCGGCGCAATCCGCTCTTCAGGAACCTCGCCGCCTGAGATTCCATACAACGGCTTGAGCTTCGCCTCATTCACGCTTGCAACGATGTTCAACGTGAATCCGAGGTATCGCTCCATGATTCGCGTTGCGCCAAGGCGATTGAGCGCGTTGACGACAAAGTAGGCGTCGCGAATCCAGCAGTAGCGATAATCCCAGTTGCGTTTCGTGCCCGGCGCCTCGGGAATTGAAGTTGTTGCAGCAGCGATGATCGCTCCCGTGTCCTCGAATACGTTGAGGTTGAGAGCAATCGCGGCGCGAATGACTTCGTCCTGCCATTCGAACGGAATCGCAAGCGCGCGCACCCACGTTCGCCAGAAGTCGATCGTCTCCTCGAGCATGTGGCGTCCGAGCTCGACGATTGCTTCACCGACCGTTTCATCGGGGCCGAGCATCATCGTCACGGGCCGGTCGAGAAAGAAGAGATTTTCTTCGAGCAGCGTGGTCGTCGGGACATTGCTTGTGAGACGCAGCGACACGTTGTCGCTGGTGTACTGCACGTGATTGCTGCCGCGCTTTCGCTGCATATGACCGGCGCCGTAATCGCGCGCGGGCCGCAGCATCACCTTGATTCGCGGATTCCCTGACAATGGCTTGATCTGCCGCACCAGCATCATCGGCGCGAACATTCTTCCGTACTGCCGATAGCGCGGCACGAAGTCGGTGATCTCTATCGAGCCGCCGGATTTATCGGTCATCGTAGTCGACAGAACTGCAGTATTACGGACGTAATGTTGTTCCGTGGACACGTGATTCTCGAGCTCTATCGAGAAGTGACCGAAGTCATGTTCACCGTTCCGTTCCGTTCTCATCAGCGAGCAGAAAATCGGATCGCCGTCGAAGCGCGGAAAGCAGCCCCATACTACGCGTGCAGCTCCATCTACCAGGAGACCGATAGTCCCGTTGCCGATCAGCGCGAGATCATGCACCCCCATGTGTCCTCGAGTTCAGATCCGTTCGTCCGGTCAAACCGTCGGTGAGCCATTCCCTCACGTCGCTCACGCTGTCGAGACGATAGCGCGCGATAGTTCTTCCCCGCCCCACCTTCACTGAATAACCACCGAGCTGATTTACAGTTTCGAATC
>DATEDH010000138.1:0-17957 GCA_035281765.1 Gemmatimonadaceae bacterium | reverse complement strand
GAAACTGGTTGGTGTACCTACAAATGTTCACCATTGGAGACTAGGACTTTGAGTGCAAGGAGCCTGACCTTGGGTCACAAATATGTTTTCCGTCCACGCGTGATCGTGGCAATGGCTGCTGTCGCAGCGCTGCCCCTTACGGGAGCCTCGGCGCAGCGTAATCCGCCAGCCCCTGTTCCGCGCGTGATGGTCGCGACCTTCCAGAGCGCCGACAAGGAACTCGGCGTCAAGGCAGCCGATGAGCTCCGCAACCGCATCACGAGAGATGTGGATGCAAGGAAGCTCATCGTCATTCCAAAGGGTGATATCGCCAAGACGCTCGAGGCGTCCGGGTATCCGACCAACGAAGCGCTCCAGCCAAACGACGCAAAGGCGCTCGCTACGCTGCTCCGCGCTGATGAGTATGTCGACGGTGTGGTAACCAAGACGCCGACCGGCGTGAAAGTCGAGGCGAGAATGATTCTCTCCCGCGATCAGACTCTTGGCCAGCCGCTTCCCGTCGTCGAGGCCGGAAATATCGGACAGGCGGCATCGCAGATCTCGAAGACGTATCAGCAGGCGCGTGAGCAGCTGGCCGGCGAGAAAAACTGCTATATGACATTCCGCGAGGGCAAGCACGCCGAGGCAGTGACGCTCGCACGCAACGCGTTGAGCAAGTATCCGAACGGAACGATTGCGATGGTCTGCCTGGTGAACGCGTACAACGGGCTGGGTCAGAAGGACTCAGTGCTCGCAGTCGCAAACCGGATCATTGCAGTGGATCCGCGCAACATCCAGGCGCTTCGCTATGCGGCCCAGATTTATCAGGAGCGGAACGATACCGACAAGGCAATTCCGGTTCTTATCCGCCTGATGGCTGCGGATCCGGGCAATGACCGCCTTCGCGAGGATGTCATCGCGAGTCTCGTTCGCTCAGGCAAGGCTGACCTGGCGGTTCCAATCGTTGAGGAGGCGATCGCGCAGAACCCTGGCGATCCAAAGACCCTCAACATGGGATGGCGCGTGTTCCTTGCCGCGAATCAGTTCCAGAAAGCGCTCAGCACGGGCGAGGAAATGGCCCGCGCGGATACGGCTCTCGCAGACTCGTCGTACTTCATTAGAAGTGCAGCGGCTGCTGCGTCGATCGATCCGGCACGCGCCGCGCAGATCGTGTCGCAGGGTGTTGCGAAATTCCCGACAAATACGACCCTTCTCGTCGTGCAGGCGGCAACGCTGAGCAAGGCCGGCCAGAACGCTCAGGCACTCACTGCGATCAATCGCGCGCTCGCAGTCAATCCGAAGGTCGAGGGCGGATATGCGCAGAAGGCACTCATTCTGAGCGCCATGAACATGCCAGACTCGGTGCTCAATACGCTCAAGCTGGCAGCAGCCGGCGGCGGAGATAAAAAGACGCTCGCGCAGGTTGCGCTCAAGTCGGGAAGCGACGCCTACAAGGCAGGCAACGTTTCCAAGAATCGCGCTGATCTTCAGAGAGCCGTGCAGTTCCTGACGCTTTCCAACCAGCTCGACACCTCGACCGACGCTCAGTTCCTTGCTGGTGCATCTGCATTCCTCATTGGACAGAGCGCAGTGAACGAAGCGCAGGATACCAAGAGCTGCACGCTCGCGCGTCTCGCCAAGGAAAATTTTGGAATCGCGCAGGAGAACGTTCCTGCCGGACTCCAGGCTTACAAGGATGCTGCGCAGCAGCTCCTGACTGCGATCCCGCAGTTCACACCTGCAGTGGACGACCAGATCCGCAGATTCTGCAAGTGACGGATGGGGCACCGGGCGCGTGGGACAGCGCTTATCACGCGCCGGTGCTTGTCGATGAAATAGTTGGATTATTCAAACAGGCTCGAACGGTTCTAGATTGCACACTGGGGGGCGGCGGACACAGCGCCGCCCTTCTTGCATCCGGTGCTGACGTCACTGCAATCGACCGCGACCCGCATGCAATTGCCGAGGCGCGCGCGCGGCTTTCTCAGTATGAGGTTGAAGAGCGGTTTCGCGTTATATTGGGCAACTTCGCAGAGGCAGACCGGTTGCTCCCCCACGCACATCAGAAATTCGACGGCATTCTGGCCGACCTGGGCGTTTCATCGCACCAGTTCGACGACGAGATGCGCGGGTTCACGTTTCGACAAGGCTCGCGGCTCGATATGCGGATGAACGACGCGAGCGGGCCGAACGCAGCGGAAATTCTCAACGACTCGAGCGAAGAGGAGCTCGCTGCGCTCTTCCGCGAATACGGCGATGAGCCCAAGGCACGCAGGCTTGCGCGCGAGATCGTACGACGGCGCGGCAATCGTCAGTTCGAAACAAGCGACGATCTCGTCGGTGCCATTCGCGCAACACTTGGCCCGCGGTCAGGGCCGGGCGATTTCGCGCGGATTTTTCAGGCGCTTCGCATTGCGGTCAATGACGAGATGCATGGTCTCGAGACAGCCTTGCCCGTTTTGCGAGACAAGCTCGCAGACAATGGAGTGCTTGCCGTCATCAGCTATCATTCGGGTGAAGACCGCATAGTGAAGCATGCGATGCGTGAATGGTCGCTCGATTGCATTTGTCCGCCAAAGCAGATCCAATGCACGTGTCGCGGCCGGTCGCTCGGCGGCCTGATCTCACGAAAGCCCATAACGGCGGGCGAAGATGAAATCGCACGCAATCCCCGCGCACGCAGCGCACGGCTCCGCGCATGGCGAAGAGCGGTGTAAAGCGCGGCCGCTGGATAATTGCGGGCGGCCTGATTGCATTCGTCATGGTCTCTGCTGCGGTGATCACTCGCCGCAGCTACGGGCACAGGGAAGGACTCGAGCTCACTCGACTCGAGAGGCACAAGGCCGATCTCGAAAGTGAAAGAGTGAGACTGGAACAGCAGATTCGCGATGCGTCATCGCGCTCTGTAATCGTACCGCTGGCTGAGCGGCGCCTCGGCATGCATCTGCCGAATGAATCTCAAATGGTCGTGCTGAGGGCCGCTCCGGATGGTACGCCTTAGCCGCGTAAGCGTCATCCATTTGATGCTCGCGCTGTTTGCCGTTCTATTGATCGGTCAGGCCGCGCGCGTTCAGCTATTTCAGGGCAAGCAATGGGCTGAGAAAGCGCGGCGCCAGCAGTTCAACAATCGGTCCGTCGCTGCGCCGCGCGGGAACATCTTCGACGCTGCGGGAAATGTTCTCGCGCAAAGCAGGGAAATGTTTCGCGTGAGCATCGCGCCGCGGGAAGTGAAGGACGCGCCGCGTCTCGCCCGGTCGCTGCGCGATTTGCGAATCAGCAGCCAGCTAGTGAAAGCCGCGCTCGACAAGAGCGACAAATGGTTCACGCTGCCGGGGACGTTTGTCGCGTCGGATATTGCAACGTTAGTGTCGATGCCCGGCGTGCATCCGGAAGCGGTGATGATCCGCGAGTACACCAATGCAGCGGGAATAAAGCGAATTGTCGGATCGCTTGATCCGCAGGGGAAACCGCTTGGCGGAATCGAGCAATCGCTCGACAGCCTGCTGCGCGGTGATTCCGCGATCGCGCCGATCGCGCGCGATGTACGAGGGCGACGTCTCGACACTCCGGATTCGTGGACTCGTGCGCCGCGGCCCGGCGACAACATCACTCTCACCGTCAATCGCGATCTTCAGGAGATTTGCGAGCGGGCACTCGCTCGCGCCGTCGACAGCTTGCAGGCGACCGGCGGCGACATTGTCGTGCTCAATCCGGCGAGCGGCGAGGTGCTCGCGATGGCGAGCCGGCGTGTCGGACAGAAAGCAATGTCGGTCACCGGCGTGACGGAGCCGTTCGAGCCTGGGTCCACTCTCAAGCCGTTCATCGCGGCAGCGCTTCTCGATCGCGGTCGCGCGCGAAAGGAAGAGATCATCGACACCCACAACGGACAGCTCGTGCTGAACGGCCGCACCATCAACGATGTTCACAAGGCAGCGCAGATGAGTCTTGCCGATGTGATCAGATATTCGAGCAATATCGGAATCGTTGGATTTGGAAGCAGGCTTACACCGCACGAGAAATACGAGCTGCTTCGCGATCTCGGCATTGGTGTCGGAACCGGAGTGCCGATTCCGGGAGAATCGGACGGAATACTTCGCGAGCCGGCGCGATGGAGCGCAGTGTCTGCAGCATCAGTCGTTATGGGTTACGAGCTCAGCGTCACACCGCTCCAGCTTGCAACTGCGTACGCGTCTCTGGCAAATGGCGGGGAGCTCATTCAGCCGCATGTCATCAAGGAGATTCGCTCGGCAAACGGTGACGTCGTATATGAGGCGAAGCGACGCGTGATTCGCAGGGTCTTCAGCGAAAGAGTGGCTGACGATGTGCTGCAGCTGCTTCGCTCAGTGGTCGACAGCGGTACTGCGCTGAAAGCTGATCTCGCGTCGTACGCGGTCGCAGGCAAGAGCGGAACGGCGCGTCGTACAGAGAAAGGCCGGTATGTCGCCGGAAATTACACAGCGTCGTTCGTGGGATTGTTTCCCGCGGAGAAGCCGCAATATGTCGTCGTGGTCAAGATGGATTCGCCGAGGAACGCTTATTACGGCGGTGAAGTAGCGGCGCCTGTCACGTCTGTCGTGCTGAGGGCGGCGATTGCAGCGAGGAACGCAGCACTCGATCGCGCCGAGCTGGCGAATGTCGAGCGGGAGGTACCGCTGTCGACCGAATCCCGGAAAAAGGAGAACAAGGCATATACATTCTCAGCCGAGCCGGCCGCGAAGGAAACCGTTGCCGCCGTATTACCTCCTGTCATGGAGCCGGCGCCCGAGCCCACCGCGTCTCCAGCGCGCGTGATTTCTCTCCCGTTTGCGGCGAAGAAGCCCGTGGTGGACCGCTCGTTGCGAGCCGTCCCTGATGTGCGCGGTCTCCCGACCCGGACTGCGGTTCGCGCCTTGCATAGAGCGGGCTTCCGGGTGACACTCACGACGTCACTCGGTGTGCCTACCGTTCCTGCGGCCGGCACAATGCTGCCTGCAGGCAGCGTGGTGAGACTCCAGCATTGACCGCGATGCACTTCGACCTCGAGACAATTACATCTGCCCTCGAACGTGAAGGCCTGCTGGTGCGCATTAACGGCAACCTTCCACAGTCGTTCGATGCAATCGCAGACGACAGCCGTCAGGTAAAAAACCGCTCGCTCTTCATCGCGGTGAAGGGCTCTGTTCGGGACGGACACGATTTTCTCGCTCGCGCAGCTGAGCTCGGTGCATCCGCGGCAATGGTCGAGGATGCAAGCCGCACGTCGCTGCCAACGATAGTCGTGCGCGAAGGCCGCAAAGCTGCGGCAACTGCAGCAGCGGCTGCATTCGGTGATCCATCGCATGAGCTCCGAATGATCGGAATCACCGGGACCAACGGTAAAAGCACGACGGCGGGAATACTCCGGCATCTTCTCGATCGCCCCGGATCACGCGCCGCATCTATTGGAACGCTCGGCGTGCTCTTTGGATCCGATGCTGAAGTAGTTCCCGGCGGCTCGGAGCTGACGACGCCGGGACCCGTCGAGCTTCAACGTGTGCTGCGTGAGCTCGTAAACCGCGGAGTGAAAACGGTCGCGATGGAAGTCTCATCGCACAGCCTCGATCAGCGTCGCATCGATGGACTCAGCTTCGATGCTGCTGTGTTCACCAACCTCACGCGCGACCATCTCGACTACCACGGCACGATGGAGAATTACTTCGCTGCCAAGGCGCGCCTGATGGACTATCTGAAGCCGGATGGAACTGCGGCAGTGAACATCGACGACCGCAACTGGGAAGTGCTTCCTGATTCGCGTCGCAAGATTCCATTCGGGATCAGCGCACGCGCAAAGGTGCGTGGAACCGACGTGGAATTTTCGCCGAGGGGAAGCAGATGGAACCTTCATTACGGCGGTGCGCAGGCGCATGTGACACTGCCGTTGATCGGCGACGTAAACGTTCACAATGCGCTTGGTGCGGCGGCGGTTGGAATTACGTTCGGACTATCGCTCGATGAGATAGCGAAGAGTCTCGCTCACCTTCCGCAGGTTCCCGGAAGACTCGAGGTCATCTCACAGGATCCAACCGTGTTGCGCGACTATGCGCATACACCTGATGCAATCGAGCGCGCGCTTGCCGCAATTCGTCCATTTACGAGCGGGAGATTGATTCTCGTGTTCGGATGTGGAGGCGATCGCGATCGTGGGAAGCGATCGGAGATGGGGCGCGCGGCCCAGGCCGGCGCTGATCTTGTAATCGTCACCAACGACAATCCGCGCACCGAGGATCCTGAGCAGATACTGGACGACATCGAGAAGGGGATGACACCGGGGCGCCACGAGCGCATTACAAAGCGCAAGGCGGCGATTCAGCGCGCTCTCGATGAAGCGCGTAATGGCGATGTGGTTCTCCTCGCCGGCAAAGGACACGAGACATATCAAATCATCGGAACGACAAAGCTGCCGTTCGATGAGAAGGCGATCGTGCGCGAGCTGCTCGCGGGAAGCGCCGCTTGAATTTCTGGACCATCGACCGGGTTGCCGCGGCGCTCGAGAATGCAATACACACAAGAGAGCCGAACACACCGCCTGAGATTCGCGGAATCACGACAGATTCGCGCTCGGTTTCTGCAGGCCAGCTTTTCGTCGCGCTGGTCGGCGAAAAATTCGACGGTCATGATTTTCTCGAGAGCGCAATAGAAAATGGAGCGAGCGCGATCGTCGTCTCGAAGCCGTCCGCGAGGGACTATGGTGTCACGGTGTTTCGTGTTCCCGACACACTCGTTGCCCTTGGACAACTCGGGAATTTCTGGCGGCGCGCGTGGGGAGGACCGATTGTCATGGTTGCCGGCAGCAATGGGAAGACAACCACAAAGGACATAATCCGAAGTGCACTCGGCCGAAGCATGAAGGTTCACGCGACGACGGGCAATCTCAACAATCGCATCGGTGTTCCCCTCACTTTGCTCTCCATTCCCTCGGATTGCGAGATCGCGGTAGTTGAGGCGGGAACGAATATCCCTGGTGAAGTTGCGATACTCCGCGAAATCATCGATCCGGACATTTCCGTTGTGACGTCGATTGGCGAGGAGCATCTCGAAGGACTCGGCGACCTCGAAGGCGTTCTGCGTGAAGAAGCGTCGGCTTTCGACGGGGTTCGCATCGCAATTGCACCGTCGGCTCAGCCCGAGGTTGGTGCGGCTGCGCGCAGTCGCGCCGTCGAGGTAATCGAAGCCGGGCTCGATGATGGAGATGTTAAACCTGATGCATGGTCAATTGCACAGGACGGATCTGGCACGATCGCGCTCGGAAATGTTACGATCCGCCCTCCGCTTCGTGGAATTCACAACCTGCGGAATACCATGCTCGCAATCGCCGTCGCGCGGTCATGCGGGGTGAGCGATGAAGCAGCGGCTGCCGGCATCGAGTCGATGCCTCAGCCGAAAATGCGGACTGCGTGGGAGCAGATCGGCGAGATCACGCTGATCAACGATGCCTACAACGCAAATCCGGGATCGACGCGGGCCGCGATCGATCTTCTGAAAAATGTCGGAGACGACCGTCAGAGGGTGATCGTCCTCGGAACGATGCGCGAGCTTGGCGATGCGTCGGACCGCTGCCACGACGATATCAGCCGCCTTGCGGTGGAATCAGGCGCAGATGTCATTGGCGGTGTGGGCGAATACGTGAAATCATTCCGCCGGGTGGCGCCGGACGATTCGAGGCTTGTGCTGGCGGAAAACGTTGCAGACCTTTGGCCGCTGCTTTCGCCACGCGTGAGCCGCAACGCGGTTATTCTATTGAAGGCATCGCGAGGAGTTCAACTGGAGCAGCTGGTACCGCACATCACTACCTGGGTAAACAGCTAGTGCTCAACTATCTCCTGGTCCCTCTCGTAGGGGACTTCGGATTCCTGCGGATATTCAACTACATATCATTCAGGGCCGCGGGCGCGGCGGTGACTGCGCTGCTCGTCTCTTTTATAGTAGGGCCGCTGATCATTCAGCGGCTGCGCCGGATGCGGCTGCATCAGGTAATTCGGGAAGGCACCCCGGACAGCCATCAGGAAAAGAAACGCACGCCGACGATGGGCGGCCTGATCATCCTGGCGGCAACACTCATTCCGACATTCCTGTGGGCCAAGCTGAACAATCGCTACGTGCTCATCGCGATGTTCGTGATGCTGTGGATGGGATTCATCGGCTTCGTCGATGACTTCCTCAAGCTCAAGCAGAGACAGGCAGGGAAGAAGAACACCGGACTGATCGAGAGCTATAAGCTGCTCGGTCAGATCTCCATCGGCGTCGCGCTCGGATGGTATATCTGGCAGTATCCGCTCTCGACGCTGCCCGGTGCATCCACAACGCTCCCGTTCTACAAGTACATCCTCATCGAGCCGGCGATTGCGTGGCTCTATGTGCTGTTCGTGACGTTCGTTCTCACTGGGACCAGCAACGCAGTGAACATCACTGATGGTCTCGACGGACTTGCTGCCGGATTGACCGCAATCGCTGTTCTGACACTCGCTCTCTTTGCGTATGTCATTGGCCGCATCGATGCGTCGGCTTATCTCCAGGTTTTCTACCTGCGCGGGGCGGGCGAGCTCACGGTTTTCTGCGCGGCGATCATGGGCGCGTGCATCGGATTCCTCTGGTTCAATACGCATCCGGCGCAGGTTTTCATGGGAGACACCGGGTCGCTCGCACTCGGCGGTGCGCTCGGCGTTGTCGCGATTCTTCTAAAATCCGAATTCGTGCTTCTCATTGTCGGCGGTGTATTTGTTGCCGAGATGATTTCAGTGATCCTTCAGAGAACCGTTTTCAAGATCAATCGCAAGCGCAAAGGACTCGAGTACGCTCAGTCGCATCGAGTCTTCAGGCTCGCTCCGCTGCACCACCATTTTGAAAAGGGCGGATGGGACGAGAGCCAGGTCGTAGTGAGATTCTGGATTCTTGGAATTCTTTGCGCATTTGTCGCATTGAGCACGCTGAAGCTGAGATGACTGACGCTGTTGACCGCGACCGCGAGGTTGCGATCCTTGGACTTGGAAAAAGTGGTGCGGCCGCTGCGAAACTTCTCCTTGCGGACGGGCGGCGCGTTTACGTGTCTGATGCGGGGACATCGCTCGCAGTCGAAGACCTCGCGCGACAGCTGCGTGATATAGGCGCAGCGGTAGATACAGGTGGTCACGACCTGCCGCGAATCGCACGCGCTGCAATGGTTGTGGTCTCGCCGGGCATCGATCCAAAAGCTCCGCCTGTTGCGGCTGCGCGCGAAGCAAAGCGAAAGCTCGTCAGCGAGGTAGAGGTAGCGCTCGGATATCTTACGCACACTCGGGTGATTGCCGTCACCGGGACCAACGGCAAGACGACAACGACTGCGCTCATCGGACACATTCTTCGAGGGCTTGGCGAAAGTGCAGTCGATGCGGGAAATATCGGCACGCCTCTTTCGGATTACGCGCGACGCGATGTGCGCCCTGACTGGATAGCGCTCGAGATGTCGTCGTTCCAGCTGCATGATACTCCGGGCTTGAACCCGACTGTCGGCGTTCTCACGAATCTGAGTCCTGATCATCTCGATCGATATCCGACCGAAGAGGAGTATTACGCGGACAAGGCGCTGCTTTTCCAGAATGCAGGAGCGGGGTCGAACTGGGTGCTCAACGTCGACGACGAGCGCGTCCAGCAGATGGCGGCACCCGTGAAGGGTTCGAAGTTTGGATTCTCCGTCCAGCACAAGGCCGATGCCTGGTACGATGAAGCCGCCGGAAAGCTGATGCTCGGCGAGGGGACGCTGATGGAGCGCGGGCAGCTCAGCCTGCTCGGCGACCACAATGTCGCGAACGCTCTCGCGGCTGCACTCGCTGTAACCGTCGCTGATGCGCGATTTCGGGATGAGGAGGCGAGGAAGGGAATCGCTGATGCGCTCAAGTCATTCGAGGCACTCCATCACCGGCTCGAGATTGTTGGCGAGGTGAATGGAGTCCAATGGATCAACGATTCGAAAGCGACGAACGTCAGCTCCGCTCTCGTTGCGATTGCCGGCATGAAGCGGCCGACGATTCTTCTTCTCGGTGGAAAGCACAAGGGTGAGCCGTACACTCCGCTCGCCGATGCGATAAGAAAGAACGTGAAAAAAATCATTGCCTATGGCGAAGCTGGTCCTATCGTTGAGAAAGATCTTCGCGATGTGGTTCCAGTCGAGCTGCTCGGCCTTGATTTTGAGGAAGTGATGCAGCATGCGCGCGAAAGCGCCGAGCCAGGCGATGCGGTACTCATGTCGCCGGCGTGCTCGAGCTACGACATGTTCCACAACTACGAAGAGCGCGGCGAGCGATTCCGGAAAATCGCGCTCGGAGAGTAGATGGCGACATCGGTCGCAGACGTACGATATAGATGGTACATGGGGCCCGAGGCGCGGCTCCTTCTTCTGATCACCGCATGCCTTCTCGCGTTTGGACTGGCCACAGTCTACAGCGCGAGCTCGCTGTACGCGCAGACGCGTGGAACGAGCAGCAGTTTTTTCTTTCTCCGCCAGCTTGCGGGGATCGGCGTCGGCCTCACTGCGCTCGCGGTTTTTGCGAAAGTGGATGCAGATGTCTGGAGCAGATATGCCTGGCCAATCATGCTGGCCGCCATTTTTCTTCTTCTGCTCGTAATCCTGCCGTTCACTGAATCGATTGCGCCCCGCGTTCACGGGTCGCGGCGTTTTCTCATCGGATCATCGCTGCAGCCATCCGAGCTTGGAAAGCTGGCAGTGATCTTCTGGACATCGATGCTCGTCGTCAAAAAGGGAGATACACTCAGGCGATTGACCAAGGGCTTGCTCCCGTTTCTCGTAATCGTCGGCGTTCTGGATGTGCTCGTTGCACTCGAGCCCGACCTGTCGGTCGCAATGATGTACACGCTGATCATGGGAATCATTCTCTTCGCCGGCGGTGTGCGCATCGGACACTTCGTTGTGCTCGGCATCATCTCGATTCCACTGTTGTGGAACCAGATGCAGCGACTCAATTACGTTCTCCTCCGAATGACGGCGTTCTTCGATCCGAAAGGTGCGCCCGAGCATGTCAGCGACCAGCTGAGACAATCGCTGATCGCGGTTGGATCGGGTCAGCTCTCCGGACTCGGCTTCGGGAAGGGAAGACAGCAGCTGGGCTTTCTTCCGCTCGCATACGATGATTTCATTGCGGGATCGATCGGCGAAGAGTGGGGATTCATCGGGCTTGCGGTTCTCATTCTCGCGTTTGCCGCATATGCATTTCTCGGATTCAGGATCGCGCGCAAGGCACGATCGCCATTCCTTCAGCTGACGGCAGTCGGAATAACGTCGACTGTGGTGATCACAGCGTTTCTGCATATCGGCGTCGCAATCGGTCTTTTACCGACGACCGGACTCACCCTTCCGTTCATCTCGTATGGCAGATCGAATCTCGTTCTGTCACTCGTCATGACTGGAGTCCTCGTCAACATCGGCAGCACACGTGAGAAGGTCATCGGCTCGCGAGCGACGGATCCGTCATTTGCATTGAGCAGGGCGTAAATGCGAGTGATCTTCGCGGGGGGCGGCACCGGCGGTCACCTGTATCCGGGGCTCGCCATCGCGCGCGCAATGAAGCGCATGAATCCCGACGTCGATCCGTTTTTTATTGGAGCGCGCCGCGGAATCGAGAAAGACGTTCTTCCGAAAACTGAATTCCCGCACGAGCTCCTGGATCTGCATCCACTCTACCGATCGCGGCCGTGGGAAAACTGGAAGACGCTGCGCGGTGCCGTTTCATCCTGGCGGGAGATTGGCAGGATCGTGAAGGTATCACCTCCTGCAGTCGTGGTGGGCACTGGGGGATATGCCTCAGGTCTTGCGCTTGGCTACGCAAGATTGCATGGGATCCCATATATCGTGCAGGAGCAGAACAGTTTCCCGGGATTGACCACGCGCTTCTTCGCCGGCCACGCGGCGCAGATACACCTCGGGTTTCCGGAAGCTGCGCTGCTGCTCAGACCGGGACGGAATACACGCCTGATGGATTCCGGCAACCCGATCGAGCCTCCTCCGGCAATGCCAATCGACCGTCCAACGGCACGCGCACAGTGGGACTTTCCGCCCGATGGCGGAATAGTCATGCTGATCTATGGAGGCAGCCAGGGCTCAAAGGCAATCAATGACGTTGTCGCCGAATGGATAAGGAGAGGGATTCCATCAGGCTTGTATGTCATCTGGTCAACAGGCCAGAAGACGTTCGATGATTACGCGCAGCTCGCGAGCGAGAGGGTGCGCATCACGCCGTACCTGTCACCGGTTGCTCACGCCTACGCCGCGGCGGACTTCGCACTTTCACGCGGCGGCGCCATGGCGACTGCGGAGCTGTGCGCGTGGGGAATTCCCCCGATCATCGTCCCGCTTCCAACGGCTGCCGCCGATCACCAAACCGCAAATGCACGCGCGTTGAGTGCCGCGGGCGCAGGAGAAATGATTCTCCAGAGTGCATTGACTCCAGAAGCGCTCGATACGGCGGTGCGCAGAATCGTCGAGAATCCTGCTGTGCTCATCGAGCGATCGAGAGCGGTGGCCGCGCGAGCGCGACCTGAGGCAGCAGATACGATCGCGCGCGAGATTCTCTCGATCGCATCGCGCAAAATGTCTTGAGCGAGCGATATTGAGCATCCTACATTGATCGCCTTGTGATGCAGTCAGATTCCATAGAGAAAAAAACCGGTCCGATTCATTTTGTCGGCGTCGCTGGCGCCGGCATGAGCGCGCTCGCCGAGCTTTTTGTGAGGCGCGGCATCGAAGTAACGGGATGCGATACGACAACAGCAGCTGCAGCCGATCTGGAACGGATCGGAGTGCGCGTTATGCACGGCCATGATCCATCGCATGTGGACGGTGCGTCCGAAATCGTGGTCACATCTGCAGTGCGACGCGATCACCCCGAGCTCGAGCGTGCGCGCGAGCTTGGAATTCCAGTCACGCGACGCGCCGAAGCCTTGGGGCGCGCTGTTTCTGTCGGAGATCTCGTCGCTGTTGCCGGCACTCACGGAAAAACCACCACGACGGTCATGACGACACAGGCGCTCACTTCCGCCGGATTGAATCCCACGGGAATTGTCGGCGGCCGAGTTGGCGCGTGGAATGGAAACCTGAGCAGCGGCGGTGAAAAATTGTTCGTTGTCGAGGCGGACGAATACGACCGCTCCTTTCATGCGCTTGTTCCCACAGTTGCCATCGTGACGAACATGGAGGCTGACCACCTTGACATTTATCCCGGTGGCATCGACGAGATTCGCGAGGCGTTTGCCCAGTTCGTTCGTCCCGCCCGCGCTATCGTGCTTTGTGCCGATGACACGGGAGCGACGTCGATTCCAACTCCGAGCACTGCGGAAGTTATTCGATACGGAATCAAATCGGACGACGCGCGGCTCGTTGCAACTGCCATCGAGTCGCAGGGAAGCGGTTCGTCATACGATTGTTTTTACGATGGAAAGCTCCTCGGAAAGGTTCAGCTGTCTGTTCCCGGGCTTCACAACGTAAAAAACTCTCTTGCTGCAATTGGCTCCGGTCTCGCGCTCGGCATCGAGCTTCCGGCAATGCGCGAAGGCCTGCGGTCATTCACCGGTGTCGAGCGTCGATTTCAGCGAATTGGAGACTCGCGTGGAGTGATCATCATCGATGATTATGCGCATCATCCAACCGAAATCGAGGCAACGCTGCAGGCAGCCCGGACCGCATTTCCGGGAAACCGCATCGTTGCTGTCTTCCAGCCGCATCTCTACTCGCGGACCCGCGACTTCTATTCGGAATTCGCTTCGTCGCTCTCGCGCGCCGATGTTGTTTTTCTGTGCGACTTGTATCCGGCGCGCGAGCAGCCGATGGAGGGTGTCTCTTCCGCGCTGATATCGAACAGCATGCGGCAGGCGGGTAAAGCGCCGCAGTGGGAAGGCCCTCGTGCGGAAGCCGCGTCCGCGCTTTCAGAGACTGTTCGCGATGGCGACGTTGTAATCACGATCGGTGCGGGCGACATCACCAAAACGGGTCCCGAGCTATTCGAGCTTCTCGAGAAAAAGAGTGAGTGATCCCGTTGTACAGGAGCCGATAGCGCCGCGCCCGTCTGGACGGTGGAAGCTTGTTGCCCTCATCGTGCTTCTCGTTCTCATCGCGCCGGCGTCATGGCTTGCCCGGCGCGCTGCATCGAAGATGGAATTCTTTCGCTTGAGGTCGGTTGCTGTCGAAGGAACGCGTTATCTCTCCCCGGACACGGTAATAGAGCGACTCGGCGTCGATACAGCGCGCTCGGTGTGGGATGACACAGCTCCGCTTGCGGAGCGCATCCAGCGAATGCCGCAGGTTGCGGGCGTTGAAATCGAACGGCGGCTTCCAGGAACGCTCGTCGTGAAGATCAGGGAGAATCTGCCCGTCGCACTTGCTCCAAGTCCGCGCGGACTCGAACCCGTCGACAGCTCGGGCGTAGTCCTGCCGATCGATCCATCGCACATCGACATGGATTTACCGATCGCAATTCAGCGCGATCGCGCGATACTCAGCTTTCTCACCGAGACGCGCGCGGGAAACCCGATGATCTACCGGCGCATCAGTGAAGTATCGAGAGATGGAAAGGATGCAATAGTGATGAAGCTCGCTCCGCTGGATGGAAATTCTTCTGTCGTTCCTGGCGCGATGAGTGCAGATTCCGCAGCGCCCTCTCGCAATGTGCTGCGCGTTCGCGCACTCGTGGGGGTGTCAGTTGGACGTTTGGCAGATATCTTTCCCGTCGAGTCGGACCTGATGCGGCGCCGGGCAAATGTCGCCGAGCTCGATCTACGCTACCGCGATCAGGTGATCGCAAGGCTGCAATGAATCCTGAACGTGTCATCGCCGGGCTCGATATAGGGTCCGCGAAAACAACGGTGGTTATCGCGGAGGCTACTGGCGATCTCGACCGTCAGACATCGCTGAAGATTCTGGGTGTTGGCCAGGCCAGGACGACGGGCCTTCGCCGCGGTATCGTCGCCGACATCGAAGAGACGACCCGCTCGATCAAGAAAGCAATCGAAGACGCCGAGCGAATGGCTGGCGCCAAGATCGAGTCGATCTATGCCGGCATCGCGGGAGAGCACGTGCGCGCGATGACGAGCACGGGCATCGTAGCAGTGAACGGCGATGAGATTTCCCGCGCTGACGTCGCACGCGCCAACGATGTTGCGAGGGCGCAGCCGATTCCGGGCGACCGCGAGCTGCTCCATGCGATCCCGCAGGAATACACGGTTGACAAGAATCACGGGATCCGGGATCCAATCGGAATGATCGGCACCCGACTCGAGACCGAGATGTATCTCGTGACGATCGGAAGCTCTCCGGCGATGAATCTGCGCAAGTCGGTCGAGCGCGCGGGATATCGCGTCAAGGAGCTTGTGCTCGAGCCGCTTGCAAGCGCGCTTGCCGTTCTCACCGAAGACGAGAAGGAGCTTGGTGTTGCGCTCGTCGAAATGGGTGCCGGCACAACGGACATCGCGATTTTCCACGAAGGGAAAATCCGCCACCTCGCAACAGTGAACTACGGCGGCAGCAACGTCACGAGCGACCTGGTTCAGGGAATCGGCGTCACTCAATCAGATGCTGAGCGCCTCAAGGAGCGATACGGCTGCGCGTACGAGCCGATGGTCAGCCCCGATGAGATCGTCGAGCTGCCGAGCACGGTTGCGCAGGGCGAGCGTCACATACCGCGCGAGGTTCTCGCGCACATCATCCACCAGCGGATCGACGAGATATTCTCACTCGTTCACGCTGAGATTCAGCGCGCCGGTTTCGCCAATCGGCTGAGCGGCGGAATCGTTGTGACCGGTGGCGCGGCAGCGATGCTCGGTGTTGCAGAGCTTGCAACCGACGTGTTCGGAACCGGTGTTCGCATTGGTGTGCCAACGCAGAATATCGGCGGCCTGAGCGACTCGGTGGAGGCTCCACGATTCTCCACAGTGGTCGGCCTGGCCCTTTATGGAGCCAATCGTCTGGCCATTGCGGGAGCGTCGGCAGGGGGCCGGAGAAGGGCCATTTCCTCGCCCAATATGGACAAGTTCGCGCAGCGTGTTAAGACCTGGTTACAGGACTTCTTTTAGGACATGCGATAACGACTGCAAAGCGTAGCAGCAACACGATTTGAATCTATCCACATCAAATAGTTTTCAGGTCGTTGGGCGATGTGGGAAATCGCCTGCTGCACGCCTCCGGAAAAAATCTGTCGCGAGGTTGCAATCCGCTATTGGATAGCGTGGGGAAGCGCATATATATTGGCCGTCCGCTTCACCCAACCAAAGTAGATCCGGAGCACCAGACCTGATGAATTTCGAGTTCGAGGAGAGCGCGTCCCAGAACGCACGAATGAAGGTCGTGGGAGTTGGCGGCGGTGGTGGCAACGCTGTCAACCGAATGATCGAAGAGCGGCTGTCGGGCGTCGAGTTCATCTCGATCAACACCGACGCTCAGGCTCTGCTCAATTCGAAGTCCGACGTAAAAATTCAAATCGGAAAAAAGCTGACTCGCGGACTTGGCGCAGGCGCGCGTCCCGAGATCGGCAAGCAGGCAGTAGAGGAGAACCGCGAGGAAGTCGCGCGCGTTCTCACCAACGCAGATCTCGTATTCGTCACCTGCGGAATGGGTGGCGGAACAGGTACGGGTGCGGCTCCGACAGTCTGCGAGCTGGCACGTGAAGCTGGAGCGCTCACAGTAGGTATCGTCACCCGTCCATTCCTCTTCGAGGGCCGCAAGCGCCTTCGCCAGGCCGAGCTCGGCATCGCCGAGATGCGCAAGTATGTCGACACGATGATCGTCGTGCCGAACGAGCGCCTTCTCGCTGTTGTCGGAAAGGGAATTCCTTTCCACGAAGCTCTCAAAAAGGCCGACGAAGTTCTCCTGCACGCCACTCAGGGAATCTCGACGCTGATCACCGTCACTGGATTGGTGAACGTCGACTTCGCTGACGTGCGCACGGTCATGCAGGAAGGCGGCTCGGCTCTCATGGGCACCGGCATCGGCCGCGGCGAGAACCGCGCGACTGATGCTGCGCAGCAGGCGATTGCGTCTCCGCTCCTCGACAACGTTTCAGTGTCGGGTGCGACGGGCGTTCTCGTCAACATCACCGGTGGTGACGATCTCACCCTCGGCGATGTGCACCAGATCGTAGAGATCGTGAAGGACGCCGTTGGCGAAGATGCGGAAATCATCTTCGGAACGGTGAATGAAAAGGCGATGCAGGGCGAATGTCGCGTGACGGTTATTGCAACCGGCTTCGACAAGTCACCCGCAAACATCGCTGCGAACGCGCAGAAGGATCCGCATCTCGCGAAGCAGGCCCAGCAGACACAGGGTCCAGCTTCGGGGACGCCGGTAATTCAGCTGCCCGTTCGTAACAGAATCGCTACGCCCACAAGCAATCGAGTTGTGTCGCCGAATGAGCTCGCCAGGCGTGTTACCCCTCTATCAGCCCCGTCGTCAACACCAGAGAGACACGATGGCAATGGTCAGGATCTCAGCGACATGGAGATCCCGACCTTCATTCGGAGACAGATGGATTGACGGTTAGAAGTGCACGTGTCATCACGTATTCGGTTGTAGGAATCCTCGCGATCCTCGCGGTGCGCATGACGCCGCCGCTCACCCGCAAGCCGGGTGATCTCGTAAGAACACAAATACAATCCCCGCAGCCAGTCGCGACTGAATCGTACGAAGTCGCGCCGGTTATCGTGCTTGCGTCGAATAAGGAAACGATCGATACGCTCACAGTGAGCGGAACGATTCAGTCGAGTCTTTTCTCGGCGCTCGACAAGGCGAATGATGGATCACTGCCCCGCTCGGCACGCGCCGAGCTGGCGTTTTCTCTTGCCGACATCTTCGAGTACCGTGTCGACATGAGCAAGGATCTTCAGGTCGGCGACAAGTTCCACATTCTTGTCGAACGTCTACAGAAGCCCAACGGCTCGATCATCATCAACAAGATTCTCGGCGCGCGGCTCGCGCTTTCAGGCAATGA
>DATEDH010000137.1:0-40197 GCA_035281765.1 Gemmatimonadaceae bacterium | reverse complement strand
CAGCTATTATTGCTTCGCGCTCATTAAACGGGAGAAGCAGCGGTTGCATCAGGGTCTCGAATCAGCACTGGCTTCGCGTTACCGGCTCGATCGTGAGCTCGGCCGCGGCGGAATGGCGACGGTTTTTCTTGCGAATGATCTCAGGCATGACCGCAAAGTCGCCCTGAAAGTTCTCCATCCCGAGCTGAGCTCCGCACTCGGTCCGGACCGGTTTCTACGCGAAATCAAGCTCGCGGCGCGGCTGAATCATCCTCATATCGTTCCATTGTTCGACTCGGGAGAAGCCGCCGGTTTTCTCTACTACGTGATGCCCGTCGTGGAGGGAGAATCGCTGCGCGACCGGCTGCTGAGAGACGGCAAGATTCCCCTCGAGGAATCTCTCAATATCGTGCGCGGGATTGCATCGGCTCTCGATTACGCACATCGCCAGAGTATCGTGCATCGCGACATCAAGCCGGAAAACGTCATGCTGCAGGAAGGCGAAGCAGTCGTGATGGATTTTGGAATTGCAAAAGCAGTGAGCGTCGCTGCGGGTGACACGCTCACCCAGACCGGCATGATGATCGGAACTCCCGCCTATGTAAGTCCGGAACAGGCGGCCGGTGAGAATCTCGTCGATGGCCGAAGCGACCAATACTCGCTTGGCTGCGTTCTATACGAGATGCTCTCGGGAAGGAAACCTTTTACCGGCCCGAGTGCTCAAGCCGTTTTGAGCAAGCGCTTCAGCGACCCGGTACCCTCGCTTCGCGATGTGTTCCCCGAAGCGACTGATTACATGGAGACCGCAATGCTGCGTGCGCTTGCAAAGGAAGCGGGAGAGCGCTTCTCGACCACGATGGACTTTGCGAAGGCGCTCGTCGCTTCACATCTCACAACGCCGGATGGAAGCCCGCTCACGCCCGGCTCGGAGAAGGTCAAGTCGATCGCTGTGCTGCCGTTCAACAACATGAGCTCCGATCCTGAAGGGGATTTCTTCGCGGATGGAATCGCGGAGGAGATCATTAATGCCCTCTCCAAGATCAAGGCGCTCAAGGTTTCATCACGCACGTCGTCGTTCACCTTCAAGGGAAAGAACGAAGACATTCGCGAGATCGGGCGAAGACTTCAGGTCTCGACCATTCTCGAAGGAAGCGTTCGCAAGGCGGGCAAGCGACTACGGCTCACAGCGCAGCTCATCAACGCGTCGGACAATGCGCAGCTGTGGGCAGAGCGATACGATCGCGAGCTCGAAGACGTGTTTGCAATTCAGGATGAAATCGCAGGCAGCATCGTCAATGCTCTTCGAGTGGTGCTGAGCGATGACGAGAAGAAAGCCATCGAGAATGTTCCAACTGCAAATGTCGAAGCATATGGCTTCTACCTTCGAGGCAGGCAGTATTTTCACCAGCATCGTCGCAAGTCGCACGAATACGCCCGCCAGATGTTCGAGCGCGCAATCGAGCTCGATCCAACGTATGCTCTCGCTTACTGCGGTCTCGCCGACTGCTGCTCGTTCCTCTATCAGTATTTCGACGCATCGCCCGCCAACCTTCGACGCGCGGATGCGGCAAGCCGACGCGCTCTTGAGCTCGCGCCGAGTCTGGCAGAGGCACACGCGTCGCGCGGACTTGCAGTTTCCCTGAGCGGCCGCTTCGAAGAAGCAAACACCGAGTTCGAGATGGCGATGAAGCTGAATCCGAAATCGTTCGAGGCCGCTTATTTCTACGCGAGGTCGTGTGTCGCTCAAGGCAATAACGAGGATGCAGCCAAGTGGTTCGAGCGCGCAATCGCAGTGAGGCCTGATGACTACGCCGCACTCGCGCTCCTCGCCACCGCATACAATTCACTCGGGCGTCAGGAAGATTTCATTCAGACATCACGCCGCGCCTATGACACTGCGAGAAAACATCTCGAGCTGAACCCGGACGATCCGCGGGCCCTCTACATGGGCGCCATGTCCCTCACAGCGCTCGGTGAGACCGACAAGGCACGCGACTGGAACAGGCGCGCGCTTGCGATGGACCCTGATGATCCCTCGGTGCTTTACAACATCGCGTGCGCGTTCGCGCTCGAAGACCAGAAAGCAGAGGCGATCGCTACGCTCAGGAAAGCGATGGACCATGGATTCGGGCACTGGAAGTGGATCGAGCACGACAGCGATCTTGACTCGCTCCGCGATGAACCAGGTTTCAAAGAGCTTCTCGCGCGGATACCAGCTGACGCGGAAGCGTAAAACATGAAGTCATTCGAAGACGCAATCGAGAAGTCTTATCGTATCGACCGAGAGCTCGGACGCGGCGGAATGGCAACTGTGTACCTCGCCCACGATCCGCGCCACAACCGTCGAGTCGCGGTAAAAGTGCTTCACCCCGAGCTGAGCAATTCGATTGGCCCCGAGCGGTTCCTGCGCGAGATCGAGGTTGCTGCGCGGCTCAATCATCCTCACATCGTGCCGCTGTTCGATTCGGGAAATGCCGACGGGTTCCTCTACTATGTGATGCCCGTGGTCGAAGGCGAAACGCTTCGCGATCGGCTTCTTCGGGACGGACAGATTCCAATGGAGGAATCGCTCCAGCTCGTTCGGGGAATCGCTGCCGCGCTCGACTACGCGCATCGCCAGAACGTGGTTCATCGGGACATCAAACCCGAAAACATCATGCTCCAGGATGGGGAAGCGGTCGTGATGGATTTCGGAATCGGTAAGGCTGTCAGCTCGGCAGCGAATGACACGCTCACTCAGACAGGCACCGTAGTAGGTACTCCCGCTTACGTGAGCCCGGAGCAGGCGGCTGGTGAGAGCAAGATAGACGGCAGAAGCGACCAGTACAGTCTTGCGTGTGTTCTATTCGAGATGCTTTCCGGGAAAAAGCCGTTCAGTGGACCGACTGCGCAGTCCGTGATCAGTAAGCGGTTCACTGACCCCGTCCCTTCACTCAAGTCCGTTTACGAAAAGACCCCGGACGAAGTCGAAGGCGCGATGCTCAAGGCTCTCGCGAAGGATGCAGGGGACCGCTTTGCCACCACGGTGGAGTTTGCGCGTGCCCTTGTCGCAAGCCACATGAGCACGCCCGACGGAAGTCCGCTCACTGGTCCCGGCAACACAAAGTCGATTGCCGTCCTTCCTTTCACCAACATGAGCGCCGATCCCGAAGGTGATTTCTTCGCCGATGGAATCGCGGACGAGATCATCACCGCGTTGTCAAAGGTGAAAGCGCTGCGAGTCGTGTCGCGAACTTCGTCTTTTACGTTCAAGGGGAAGAACGACGACATTCGCGAGATCGGCCGCAAGCTTCAGGTCTCGACGATTCTCGAAGGCAGCATCAGAAAAGCGGGCAAGAGGCTCCGTCTCAACGCGCAGCTCGTAAGTACAACCGACAGCTCCCAGTTGTGGGCCGAGCGCTACGACCGCGAGCTCGAGGACGTCTTCGCAATCCAGGATGAAATCGCGTCGAGCATTGTGTCGGCCCTCAGGGTAGTGCTGAGCGAAGATGAAAAAAAGGCGATAGAGAATGTTCCGACAACCAATATCGACGCTTACGAGTTCTACCTGCGGGGTCGCCAGTTTTTCCATCAGCATCGTCGGCGGTCGCATGAGTTCGCGCGACAGCTTTTCGAGCGGGCCATCGAGCTCGATCCGGGATATGCGCTCGCGCATTGCGGCGTCGCGGACTGCTGCTCTTTTCTGTATCAATATTTTGACGCGTCAGCGGAGAATCTGAAGAAAGCAGACAGTGCCAGCCGGCGCGCGCTCGACTTGGCGCCACATCTCGCGGAAGCACACGCATCGCGTGGTCTGGCAGTGTCACTCACCGGCCGGTTTGAGGAGGCTGATCGCGAATTCGAGGAAGCGATGCGCCTTAGTCCAAAATCGTTCGAGGCAGCGTACTTCTATGCTCGCTCCTGCGTGGCGCAGGGTAAGCCGCATGAAGCAGCCAAATGGTATGAGCGCGCTGTTGCAGTGCGCCCGGACGATTTTGCAGCCTTGATTCTTCTTGCCGGGGTGTACGCGGACATAAGGCAGACGGACGACTCGATCAAGGCTACGCGCAGGTCCTATGACGCGGCTCGAAAACACCTCGAGCTCAATCCCGACAACCCTCGGGCGCTTTACATGGGCGCGGCTGCATTGATCGAGCTCGGTGAAAAGGAAAAGGCCCTGGACTGGGTCCGCCGCGCCGAAAGCATGGAGCCGGACGATCCATCCGTCCTGTACAACATTGCGTGCGATTATGCATTGCTGCAGATGCCGGCCGAGGGAGTCGCGGCCCTGACGAGGGCCATCGATCACGGATTCGGCCACTGGAAGTGGATCGAACATGACTCCACACTGGATAATTTGCGCGACCAGCCGGCTTTCAAGGACTTACTCGATCGTAAACCGGCGGAGCTGGCTGGTCAGTAACTCACACGCGATTGAGGCACACGCCGTGCGATGGCTGAGGCCTTGCTGTCACCGTAAGTTCAGGAATGGCCAAGACTCAGCGTAAAGACGAAATCCTCAAATCGGAGATCCCGCCATCGCTACCGCTGATGGCGCTTCGCTCGACCATCGTCTACCCGCTCGGTACCATCGCGGTGCAGATGGGCGCCCCGGAAAACCTGGCCCTGCTCAAGGAAAATCCTGGAGCGGGACTGATTGTCGCCTTGGTTGTCGCTACAGGCGATCATGAGGAGCCCGTAGATCTCGACACTTTTGTTGGACGCGTCGGCGTCGCAGCCCGGGTTCACGAGCGTATCAATCTTCCGGGCGAGACGGTTCAGATAACGCTGCAGGGCCTCCGTCGAATCGTTATCGATGCAATCGATCAGCGAACTCCGTATCCCGTCGCCGCGGTGAAATGCGCAAAGGAGATCCCGCCTGATCCGGCCGAAGTCGATGATCTCGTCACACGTGTTGTAACTGCTGCGGATACGCTTGCTCAGCTCGTCGATCGAATCCCCGATGAAGTGCCGGCGATCCTGAAGATGAACGTGTCCGATCCCGGAAGATTTGCTGATCTCGCGGCGACGAACATGAACTTCAAGATCTCCGATAAGGACGAGATCGTTCAACGACTCGACATCGGACAGCGTCTGCGCTTTCTGCTTACGCGGCTCGAGCGCGAAGTTGCCCGCGCGCACGTCGTCGAGGATGTGAAGCGGCAGACCGAAATTAAAATCGAGCAGCATCAGCGCGAGTTTTATCTCCGACAGCAGCTGCGCGCGATTCAAGCCGAGCTCGGCGAGACTGATCCCGGCGAAAAGGAAGCGGTTGAGACTCTTCGCAAAATCGAAGAGACAAAAATGTCCGAGCGCGCTGCGCAGGAAGCGCGACGCGAAACGGAACGATTGCGGCAGCTATCACCTGCATCGAGTGAATATCAGGTCATTCGAACCTATCTCGACTGGCTCCTGTCACTGCCGTGGGACAAGACATCCGGAAAGACCGACATCGATTTGAAGACAGTCGAGGCGACGCTCGATCAGGGGCACTACGGTCTCAACGAGGCGAAGGAGCGGATCATAGAGTTCCTCGCGGTGCGCAAGCTGCGCGGGAATGATCCGCACGGCCCGATTCTCTGCTTTGCAGGACCTCCGGGCACTGGGAAGACTTCGCTCGGAGAGGCCATCGCGACAGCCATCGGGAGAGAGTTCTACCGCATTTCTGTCGGCGGCGTGCGGGATGAAGCGGAGATTCGCGGGCACCGACGCACATATGTCGGAGCGCTTCCGGGACTGCTGATTCAGGCGCTGCGTCGTGTGCAGGTGAGAGATCCCGTGTTCATGATCGACGAGATCGACAAGATGTCGGGCGGCGGAGCATCAGGCGATCCAACTGCAGCGATGCTCGAAGTGCTCGATCCGTCGCAGAACCAGAACTTCGTCGATCACTATCTCAACGTGCCGTTCGATCTGTCACAGGTGCTGTTCATCTGCACGGCGAACAACATCTACGACATCCCCGCGCCGCTGCGCGATCGAATGGAAGTCATTAAGGTCTCAGGCTACACTGTCGAAGAGAAAGTCGAAATCGCGTGGCGCTATATCATTCCGCGTCTTCTCGAAGAGCACGGCATCACCGACAAGGATCTCGTATTCACCGATGAAGTTCTCGGATTCGTGTCGAGCCGGTATTCACGCGAGGCAGGACTGCGCAACTTCGAGCGCGATCTCGCTGCAATCATGCGCCGTCGTGCGCGGCGCAAGGCAGAAGGTGAAGAGGGCGCGTGGGTTGTCGATAACGATCGGGTGATAGAGATACTCGGGAATCCACGCTACACGCTCGAGTCAGCGGAGCAGGAGCCGGAGATTGGCACTGTAACCGGCCTCGCATGGACAGCAACGGGTGGCGACCTGATGCTCATCGAAGCGCTGCGCATGCCCGGCAACGGCAAGCTGACCGTTACTGGCCAGCTTGGAAGCGTCATGCGCGAGTCGGTCGACGCAGCATATTCGTACGTCCGTTCGCGCGCGGAGATGCTGGGAATCGAGCGCGATGAGTTCCGCGAGTGCGACCTGCACGTTCACTTCCCTGCCGGCGCAATTCCAAAGGATGGACCAAGCGCTGGCGCCGCAATCACGCTCGCTATCGGCAGCGTTCTGAGTCAGCGCCCGATCAGACGTGACATCGCGATCACTGGTGAAGTCACTCTTCGCGGCAGAGTGCTCGAGATCGGAGGAGTGAAGGAAAAAGTTCTTGCTGCTTATCGCGCAGGCATTCGGCGTATTGTGATGCCCGCCCCCAACGAAAAAGATCTGCGTGACATTCCCGAAGAAGTGCGCACGCAGATGAAGTTCACGTTCGTCTCGACCATGGATGAAGTGCTGCAGGTCATGCTGCTTCCAAAGTCTACCGGCGAGCTCGCCGATACGCCTCCGCCGCGAAAGCCGGCGCCTCGCAAGAAGGACAAGGCGCCGCCGCGCGACGAGCATCCGGATGACACGATCCGGATCGCAAAGGATTAGCCGCGACTGATCGTTATTGCTTGAGCGTGATGGCGTTCAAGTCCAGCACTGACGCATTGGCGCCTGCTGGAACATCGACGTACAGCACGACAGGCCGGCCACCGACTTCTTCGGTGCTGATCGTTACCGAGCGACCGCTTCCTGTGTAAACCCTGGAAAGCGAGCCGGCAGATGAAGTTGTCGTCGCTTCGTGACGCTTGACTGCAACCTTGCCGAGCAGGTCGAAAAATTCCGATGCATCGGCCTGCGAGTCCCACACGGTGACCCACGCAATGCCTTTCCCGCCACTGGTGTCGAACAGCGCGTACCGATCACCATCCCACCCCGACGCACCCTGCACCGCATCGTTCTGATCCTTGAGATGAGTGAAGAGAAAAAGACGTGTTTCGAATTCGCCGAGTGAGTTCTGATATGTGGGCGTCACGCCGCGAAGCGCGGGGAGCGTCACTATTGTCGGCGCGTCACGCGTTCCAAAAAATGCTGTCGGATGCAGGATCTGCTCGGTCGAGACAGGCATGTCGTCGTAAACCGACTTGCCAGGATTCCGATCCTTGAAATTGCGAACGAACTCGGCGCCGCTCAGATACGGAAAGATCAATGTTTCCTGTATGACGGTTGGCGCGCGCGCGAATATCGGCATCGAGCTCTGGTTGTCGCGAATCATGTCGCGCACGCGATCCCATCCGCCCGGCAGATTCATCGCCACACCAGGACCGCCCATCATTGCAGATATCTGCTCGAACACCGCCTGCCCCTCGAATACCGCCTGAGCAGCAGACTGCCGGTCGTTCATTCCCTCGATGTGCTGCGTAGAATCGAGACTGATGTACTGGTCCTGCAGCGCGTGAACGAGCTCGTGCATGATGGTGAGGCTCGCTGTTTCCTTCGGAGCGTCGCTCACTACGTAGAGCACCTTCGTCTTTGGATCGTAGTAGCCGACGATCTGCTCCTCGAGAAGGTCTATGAGGAATTTGCGAAGATCGAGCGAATCGGGAATCATGCCGAGCCGCTTGTATGCCTCTGACATTCCCCCCATTTCGCGCGCCGCGAGCGGATCAGTGATCTGCGCAGTTACAAAT
The DNA here is from genome assembly GCA_035281765.1 of Gemmatimonadaceae bacterium. Classification (GTDB taxonomy): domain Bacteria; phylum Gemmatimonadota; class Gemmatimonadetes; order Gemmatimonadales; family Gemmatimonadaceae; genus UBA4720. The sequence continues at coordinate 32,194 of DATEDH010000137.1, read as the reverse complement.
TCACGGACCTGCGCTTTTGAGCGTGACTCGACTTTGGGCGGCGTCTTGAACTTGAGCCCGACAGCCTTCTCGATCGCGGGAACTGATTCACCGACTTCCTTCCCGAATGGACCGCTGTAGCTGGAGGTCTTTTTCTCCGCGCATGCGGAAAGGAGCAACACTGCCGCGAGGGCGGCGATGATGTTCGTTGTTGTCGGCATCAAAGTCCGGAATAGCTGGTGTATGCGTTGATCAACTGGTCGCCCCAAAGCAATGCAACGACCGCCGCAGGCGCAAGAAAAACGCCGAAGGGAACGAGAGGCGGATCGAATTCAGCGCCTGTTCTTTTGGCTCGCATCCACGAAATAGGATACACAACCGCGAGGAATACGACCGCCCCGATTAGTGCTCCAATGAAGATCGTCACGAGCGCGCGGTTGGGTCCCACTGCAGCGCCGACCATCGCCATCAGTGTTACATCACCAAATCCCATCGCTTCCTTCTTGAGTGCGAGCTCGCCAAGCCAGCCGGCGATTGCAATCGCTCCTGCGCCAACGCACGCGCCGAGCAGCGCATCATAGGCACCGGCAAAAGGCCCGTTGTCTCCGATGAATAGCGCGATGAGCGCAGTCACCATCACCCATACCAACCCGAAAACCGTGAAGCCATCCGGGATCAGGTACCGCTTCATGTCGGTGATTGCGATTCCGAGCAGTACAGTGATGACCATGGCGACACGTGCACCCGCGAACGACAAACCGTAATGCAGATAGCACAGCATCCACACGAGCCCGACTATGATTTCTACCAGCGGATACTGAAACGAGATCGGCATTCCGCAGCCGCGACATTTTCCGCGAAGGAAAATCCAGCTGAAGATCGGAATGTTCTCCATCGCTGTGATCTGGTGACCGCAGTTGGGACAACGCGAGCGCGGCCGCACGACGGAGAGATTGTCGGGCCACCGCGAAATGCAAACGTTGAGAAACGACCCAAAACACGCTCCGACCAGGAAGCTGTAGATCGCCCAGACTGATCTCATTCTTTTCTTAACTGGTAAAGTAGAATCCCGGTTGCAACCGAGACGTTCAATGACTCCACTGCGCTCGAGATGGGCAGCGAGACGAGGCGAGATGACTTCGCCCGAACATTAGACGACAGGCCCGCGCCCTCGTTTCCAACTGCGAGCGCAAGCTTTCCCGGCGCATCCGCCGAGCCGACGGCGACTCCATCCATCTCGGCGCCCCACAATTCGATTCCCTGCGCATCGAGAAACTCGAACAGCTCGTCGGGAGAACATTGAAGAACCGGAGCGCGAAAGCTCGCACCCATTGCAGCTCTTACGACTTTCGCGTTCCAAACATCGACCGTTCCCGGCAGGGCAACAGTCGCATCGACCGATAATGCTGCGGCAGTCCGCAGGATCGTTCCCACATTGCCGGGATCCTGCACCGCATCGAGCACAAGGATTCTCAATCGCGCCCGTGCCGCGATGTCGCTCAGCGAATACTCGGGGATTTTTGCAATCGCCAGCACGCCCTGAGGCGACTCCGTCTCCGCAGCGCTTCTGAATTCGATCTCGCTGACTGCTGTGACCTCAACGTGACGCTCGGCCAGCATTTCTCTGAGCCTGACACCTCGCGGCGCATCCGAAAGCTGTGGCGCAGCGAGCACGCCGACGATTTCCAGCGGCGACGCAGCGAGCTCTTCTACTGAGCGCACTCCTTCGGCCACGAACAGCGAATGCTTCTCCCTGGACTTCCGCCGCTTAAGGTCACGCGCGAGGGTGAGAACTCTCAATCAGCTATCGGGTATGGGAATGGAATAGGACTTGCTTTTTGCAGCGGCATGCAATTTACCGCGGGAGCTCAAATGAAACGAATTTTTGCGTCTCTGGCGCTTGCTGTATCGATGACTGCGTGCGGCGTGTCCCAGCAGCAGGAAGTGCAGATGGGACAGGAATATTCGCAGCAGATCAACGCTCAGCTGCCAATTGTCAGTGACCCTGAGATCAACCGTTATGTGAATGTCCTTGGCGATCAGATTGCGAGCCGTACTTCGCGAGCCGATCTGCCATGGCGTTTCTACGTCGTCGACTCGCGCGAGGTGAATGCGTTTGCAGTCCCCGGCGGATATATCTACGTCAATCGTGGACTAATCGAGCGCACCACTCAAATGGATGAGCTTGCAGGCGTGCTCGGCCATGAGATCGGCCACGTTGTAAGACGTCACAGCATTCAGCAGATGGAGAAAGCGCAGGGCGCCAACGTCGGCGTCACGCTCGCGTGCATTCTCACGAATATCTGCAACAGCCAGGTTGCGCAGGCCGGCATCAACATCGCGGGAAGTGCAGTCTTTGCGCGGTTCTCGCGTCAGGACGAGCTCGAAGCGGACCAGGAAGCCGTAACGAACACCGTTCGCGCCGGCATCAACCCCGAAGGCATCGTGACGATGTTCCGCAAGCTTCTCGAAGAGCGCCGCACCCGTCCATCAGCGGTTGAAGGATGGTTTGCAACGCACCCGCTCGAGGAGGATCGCATCGACGCGGCTCAGCGCACTATCAACGCCCTGCCCGCGGCTTCCCGCAATGGAACGAGAAATACGTCGAACTACAATTCGTTCGTTGCCCGGGTGAAGTCACTGCCGGCACCAAGACAGTAGGTCAATATCACTTGAATGCCGAGTGGGCTGACTGCTGCAAAGCGGTCAGCCCACTCGGCATTTAACGGCTATTGTTTCTATCTTCCTGTAATGAAGATCGCTCTCACCATCGCCGGTTCCGATTCAGGAGGAGGTGCAGGCATCCAGGCCGACTTGAAGACGTTCCATCAGCTCGGCGTATTTGGAACTTCGGCAATCACGGCCATCACCGCGCAGAACACGATTGGCGTAAGTGATTGGGAGCCCGTGTCGGCAAGAATTCTGCGCGCGCAAATACAGGCAGTTGCATCCGACCTCAGGCCCGCAGCATTCAAGACCGGAATGCTCGGCAGTGCAGAGATAATCGATGCGATCGCTGAAGAAATTCGCGCCTTCGATCTTCACAACTACGTGCTCGATCCTGTGATGGTCGCTACGTCAGGTGATATGCTCATCGAGCCGGACGCTGTCGACGCGATCAAGACCGAGCTCATTCCGCTCGCTGATCTCGTCACCCCCAATGCTGACGAAGCCGCAGTACTATCCGGTCATCGAGTGAAGAACACCGCTGAGATGGAGCAGGCGGCGATCGCCATTCATGATCTCGGCGCCAGGGCTGTACTGATAAAGGGTGGTCACATCGCCGGCGATGAAGTGATCGACCTGCTTTATGACGGGTCATTTACGGAGATCACGCACCCGCGAATCGAGACAGAGAGCACCCACGGAACGGGCTGCACGTTATCAGCAGCAATCACTGCTTATCTCGCGATGGGTCAGTCGCTCAGCAATGCTGTACGATTGGCGAGTGACTTCGTGCACGAAGCTATTGCCACGGCGCCGAATATCGGAAGCGGGCATGGCCCGCTGAATCACTTCGCCGGCAGCGCCGAGACGAATTCGCGAATTATCGACTGAAATCCTCGCGCGGCGCGCGCTGTGACATCCAGCACGTCGGCGTGCAGCACCGGCTCCGCTGTCGTTCCCGATGCTGCGTTCGCAATACAGCTCATTCCGGCAACGCGCATTCCCATCGCGCGCGCAACGATTACTTCCGGCACGGTGGACATTCCTACCGCATCCGCGCCGAGCCGCTCGAGCATCCGCACCTCTGCCGGTGTCTCGAATGAAGGACCACTCAGACAGAGATAGACGCCCTCTTTCACGTCGATTCCCGTTCTCTGCGCCGCAGCTTTGAGCTGCGCGCGCAAATCGGCATCGTATGCGCGCGTCATGTCCGGAAATCGCTCATCACCATCCTCGACGTGACCGGTCAACGGATTGAGGCCCGTCAGGTTGATATGATCCTCGATGATCATCAGGTCACCCGCGGAGAAGTCGCGGCGTATTCCCCCTGCGGCATTCGACGCGAAGTAGATTGGCGCACCGAGCGCGTGCATCACACGCACTGGAAAGCCCGCGAGCTGCGGAGAATGTCCCTCGTACATGTGAAATCGTCCGGCGAGGGCGATGACATTGCGTACACCGAGCTTTCCGTATACGAGAGCCCCTGCATGACCTTGTACAGTCGCGGTGGGAAACCCTGGAATTTCGCCGAACGGGATTCGCTGCGGATCTTCGACCTGCTCTGCAAGTCCGCCAAGTCCTGATCCAAGGACGATTGCAATTTCAGGTGAGATATCGCCAACGCGATCACGAATTGCCTGCGCGGCGGAATCTGCTGCGCGGCGTCCGTATTGACTGGTCACGCTGCTTCCGCGCTCAGGCCGGCCATCTCCGTTGACACTTCCTTGAGAAGCGCGACGCGCTGTTCCCATGGTAGGAACGCCGATTCAAAACCATTGAGCGCGAGTGTGCACAGCTCGTCGAACGTGAAGTCGAGATGCTTCGCCGCGTACATGTACTCGTCGGTGAGTGTCGTTCCGCTCATGAGACGGTTATCCGTGTTGAGCGTCGCGTTCATTCCCTTCTCGAAGTACGATCGCAGAGGGTGCGTCTCGTACGATTTCGCGGCATGCGTCTGCACGTTCGACGTGAGACAAATCTCGAGCCCGATGCGGCGGTCGTTCACGTACTGCGTGAGCTCCGGATCCTCGATGAGCCTCGTTGCGTGACCGAGCCGGTCCGCGCCGCACTTGTGAACTGCATCGCGCACCGAGCGCGCGCCATCGCCTTCGCCTGCGTGAATCGTCACAGCAAGATTGTGCTTTCGAGCGTAGGCAAATGCATCACCATGCGCCGATGCAGGATATCCCGCTTCTCCTCCTGCGAGATCGAATGCAACTACTCCACGGCTTTTGTACGCAACCGCCAGCTGTGCAAGCTCGAGCGAAGTCTCGGGAGGAAGCTGCCGCAGCGAGCACACGATCGAGCGCGCGATGATTCCGTGATCCTGCTGTGCACGCTCGAGTCCGCGAAGCTGTGCCTCGAGCGCCTCGCCCATGTCGAGCTTTCCCCGGCTGTTCAGAATCGGCGCGTTGCGCACCTCGATGTATCTGACTCCGTCCTTCGCCGCATCCTCGCCGAGCTCGTACGCGATACGCTCAATCGCTTCGGCTGTCTGCATCACTGAGACAGTCACCTCGAAGCGCTTCAGATAATCTTCGAGCGATCGTGCATCGCTCACGAGCATGTAATCGCGAAGAGCATCCGCCGAAGTTTCGGGCATCTTCACTTTGTACTCGTGCCCGAGCTCCAGCAGCGTGGCGGGGCGGACGGAACCGTCGAGATGACAGTGAAGCTCCGCCTTGGGGATGCGTCTCAGTTGCTCAGAAGTCAGCATCCGCCATGATAGTCAAAGCGCAGGCGCGTGAGAAGGTCAGCCGCCGGGTTTCGTAAGTGTAATCCGCGGTTCTGCCGGCGCCACGAGAGGCGATTTGAGAGTCTTGATGTAATCGACGAGCGCGTCGATATCTATTATGCCGAGCGGAGTTTGCTTTGCTTCCGCAGGCGGGCCGAGGTTGCTTCCGCCTTCGGCAATGAAGTTGTTCATGATGACTTTGTATGTCTTGCTGTCGGACAGCTCACGGCCGTCGGCCAGCCGGAGTGAAACTATTCGCGATCCAGACGCCCGCGTTGTGTCGATTGCCACGGTCACACCGCTCACATGCACGCCGATAGTTCCGCCGAGGATTTTTTCAAGCCATGAGCGAATCTGGGCGCCCGTCATCTGAACGCTGACTAGCGTATTTCCAAACGGCTCGATCTCGAAAAGTTTGCCGTACGTGACTTCGCCCGCGGCCATTCCAGTTCGAATTCCGCGGTTGTTCATCACTGCGATGTCCCCTTTGCCTGCCCATCGATGCGAGTCCGCCACGAGATTGCCAAGCGGATACTGACTGCCGCTTCTCGTGAGCGCCGTTGTCAGTGTTGTGATTCGGCGAGTCAGGAGCGGGCCTGCGTCGGCGAGCGCGCGCACAACGAGCGAATCGATTGGAGCATACGACTGAATCGACGCCGTATTCACCGAGCGCACTTCCGTCCGTGCAGGACCGGCGGCTCCGCCTGCGCTGTTGAGTGGAATGTCCGCGATGCCTATTGCCTGCCCTCCCCAACGCGCCTGTGTCAGGGGAATTCCGTTCACCACGGTATTCACCAGTCCGTGCGTGTGTGCGGAGACGATCAGATCGACCTTCTCCGTTATCCGCGGGACTACCTTGAAGATGTCACCCGTACAATCCGCTGAGTTGTTGTTCGCGTTACAGAAACCGCCCTCGTGCGCGATCACGATGACGACGTTCGCTCCGCGAGCGCGAAGTTTTCTTGCCCTGTCGTCGATCACCGGCGCAGGATCCATGAATTTGAATGGAGCGACAATCGTTGGCCGCGCGGCCGTTGCTGTCTCAGGCGTCGAAATGCCGATAATCCCGACTTTGGTTTTGCCTCGCACGACTATCGTGTCGTCGCGAAGCCACGGCACGCGGCGCCCGTCCTTGTAACGCGTGTTGGCAGAAAGAAACGGCAGCTTGAGTCCGCGAATTCGCGCGCGGAGAGTGTCGAGACCCCAGTCGAACTCATGGTTTCCCAGCGCTGCTGCCGTGTACCCCATTCTATTGTAGTAGTCTACGATCGGACGCCCGTAGGAGAGGTTCGAGACCGCAGTTCCCTGAAACAGGTCGCCGCCGTCAACCAGAATTATCTCGCAGCCGCGGCACTCACTACGCGCCTTCTGGATTTCCGCCGCAGTGTATGCAGCGCCACCGTGTAATACGCCATTTGCGTCGGCGGTGGGCTCGAGTCGTCCATGAAAATCGTTTGTCGAGATTACCCGGAGCGTCGGCCCGGTCGGTGGAGTCGAGGCAGGTGACGAATCAGGCGAGCCCGGATAGACGAGAGTCCAGTTGCGCGTGAAGTAGTCCTTTGGATCGAGCGTCCCTTTCGATCGCAGCTCGTCGATAAGAAGCTGCCTTATCTCCTGCTGCTGGTCGAAGACAACCGGTGCTCCCTTGAGCATCGCATAACCACCGCCGCCCGTCTGCCGGTAGTTGTTGAGGGCGAACGTGAAGCTGTCAGTTGGAGCTACTGCGCGACCTTTGTATGTGAGCGCCGTGACGCGTGAGCCGATCGGGCGACTGAGATCGATTGTGTAATCGGCGCCGGTGACCATGTCGAAGTTGTAGCCGGCTATTTCCGGATCAGGAACCGGCTTCCCGTTCTCTACACGCGTGTAGTATCTCGCTGAATACTCCAGATAATCCCTGAGCTGCTTACCGCTGATACGAATTGCCCGCAGCGTATTGTCGTAAGGATAGAGCTGCGCAATGCGCGCGACGGTAATGGGACCGGCGGGCAGCGATGCGTCGAGAGTGAACGCTGCACTCGAGGCAAGGTCGGCTTTTGCCGCTTTTCGCTCGACTTCGTTAATCAGGTCGATAAGCGGGGTGTCCATCAGTCGCGCAGAATCGCCGCGCCATGTGACCGCGGTGTTGCCAATGACAGTTGTCGAAAAGGCAACAGCAGCGCGATGCGGCGCAGCGACCACAGCGGAAATTCGCGCACTCTCCGCGTGTCCTCGCGACTGAATTACTTCACCACGCGACGACGCGACGCGCCAGCTCGCTCCTTCACGAGTCAATGAGAGGTGTGCAACACCAACGCTCGTCGCCCAGTTCTTTGGTTGAACGAGAAGCGTGTTGCCGATGTGCAGGTCAGGCTGCTCGCGATGCGAATGTCCGTACACAATGAGGTCGATGCCCGGAATCTCTTTCGCGATTCTCTCCGATACGTTTTCGCTCGGAAGCCCAGTCGATACGGTGTCGTAGCTGGCTGGCTCGTTGAGACCCGAGTGCACGGTGACCATTACTACATTCGCACCCGCCGCTTTCACTTCCTGCACCGCTTTGCGCACCGCCGGAATGATGTCCGTCAGGTTGACTTTCCCTTTGACATTCTCGGCATCCCAGACCATCACTCCGGGGGTGGTCGCTCCAACGATTCCGATTTTTACGCCCTGGCGCTCGATCATCGTCCATGCGCGAAACTTGAGCGTGCCGTCGGGCTTGAACGTGTTTGCCGAGAGCATCGGGAACTTCGCCTGCGAGACGGCGCGCTCGAGATACGGCACGCCGTAGTTGTACTCGTGGTTGCCTATCGCGGAGGCATCGTAGCCCATTGCGTTCATCGCAGCGATGATCGGGTTGGCCGAGTCGGCGAACTGCTTCATCGCGATGTAGGCGAACGGATTTCCCTGAAGCAGGTCGCCTGCGTCCACGAGAACTACGCGTCCGGGATTGGCGGCCCTTATCGAATCGACAATCGTCGCTGCACGCGTGAGTCCGCGAATCGACTCGGTGGAATCCCCATAGTAATCCCACGACGGTATGCGGCCGTGCACGTCGGTTGTGCCGAGCACGAGAAGCTCGAACGGTCCGGATGCCGGAGTCTGTCCGGCCGGACGCGTGGAGGGAGCGCATGCGGCGATTGCCGCGATGATTGCTGCGAAGCGAAGAGTTTTCATCCCGATTCGTTTTTTTGTCTTTGATCTGAGACTGCAAGCTAGCGCGGGGGAGATCGCCTTGGCTATGCTAGACGCGCCACCGCCTCCGTCAAAAGATGCGTACGACTTGCGAGATAACATGATTGCGAGACGAATTGCCGTTTTCCTTTGCCTCGTACCTGCGACGATTTCGGCGCAGGTAAATGGAGAGTCTGCAATCGACAGCGCAAAAGCCGGAGCGCAGCCCGTCGGTCCCCAGCTCGACTTCTCGGGAATGATGTTCGCGAACTACCAATATCGAGGCGATGACGGCCCGGCACAGTCGGCGAACAAATTCGAGATCGAGCGCGTTTATCTCACTTTCCGTATTCCCGCAGGCGACCGGCTTGGCGTTCGAGTGACGACTGACGTATTTCAGCAGGCGACGTCTGGTAACGACTCGTACTACCGCGGCTGGACCATTCGCGCAAAGTTCGCCTATCTGCAGTACAACTACCTGAACGGGCGCGACTGGCAGGCAAGCGCGAAGATTGGTTTGCTGCAGACTGCGTTCATCGAGCACGATGAGCAGTACTGGCCGCGCTTCATCGCGCTGAGCCCAACCGACCGCGCAGCCTATGTCTCGCCAGCGGATGCCGGCATTGCCAACACTATCACGCTGCCTCGCAAGCTCGGTCAAATTTACGCGACGATCACGAATGGTCCCGGGTATACATCGCGCGAAGTGGATCGATTCAAGGACTACGCCGCGCGACTCACTGTTACGCCATGGGCCGGTAACAAGTTCTCGCCGCTCCATGGAGTCGCGCTGACAGCCTGGGGATACAAAGGCGCAACAGCAAGCAGGTTCGTCGACGGCGGCGAGGGACAGGTTGGAAGTGTTGGATCATCTCTCGCGCGCAACCGCTGGGGTCTTCATGTGGGCAACCTCAACCCGAGGTTCACGTTTGGCGCGGAATACGCGTCGCGAATGGAAGAAGGTGAGGTCGGCGCGAATACTCTTTCATCTCCACGCGAAGTGATCGACAGTACTGGCACATTATGGTCTGCTTACGGCGCAGTGCGCCCGTTTCGTCGCGAGCCCGCGCCGCACCCGCTCTCGCTCATCGGGCGATACGATCGCGTGAACACCAACACAGACAGCGGCACGAAATACGAAGTAGCCATCGTCGGACTGTCGTGGGATTTATCCAGTAAAGTCTCGGCGTCGCTCGACTATCAGGAAAACAGTCCACTGAAAGGGACTCCCGTTTCGCGTAGCCACACGTGGTTCGCGCACTTCGTCGCCCGATTTTGAAGCATGCCGTCTATCTCGCCGAAGGAAAACAGAGCAAGCACCACTTCGAGGACTGAAGCGGACGGCGACGTTCGCATATCGGCGATCGACATCGGAAGCAACTCGATTCGCCAGATCATTGCGGACGTCTCGCAGTCCGGCACGATAAGAGTTGTCGACGAAATGAAAGCCGCGCCGCGACTCGGTGCAGGCATACAGGAAACAGGCGAGCTCAGCCGCGAATCAGGCGATGCAGCGATTCAGGCCATCGGAAGAATGGACGCTCTCGCCACTCAGCTTGGCGCACAGCGGACACGCGCAATTGCAACGAGCGCCGTTCGCGATGCGATCAATTCCGCGGAATGGCTTTCTCGTGTGAAGCTCGAAACAGGTCTCGATGTCGCTGTACTCGACGGAGAAGAGGAAGCGCGACTCAGCTTCCGCAGCGCGCAGGCGCATTTCGATCTGGACTCGGGACGCGCCGCCGTGATCGACATCGGCGGCGGCTCGCTGGAAATCGCACTGAGCGCCGACGGTCTCGTTGAACGGCTCATTTCCCTTCCCTTCGGTGCAATTCGATTGACGGAGAGATATTTCTCGAGCGGAATCACCGCGAAGGCGATGCGCAGGCTTCGCCGCCGCGTGAAGAAAGGTCTGAAGAAGGAATTCTCGGCGCGCGACTGGCGAGGTGGTCAGGTAATTGGCTCGGGCGGCACGTTTACCAACCTCGCCGGAATTGTTCTCGCGCGTCAGGGCGTTCGCACCGCGCGCACGGTGCACGGCACAATCGTTCAGCGCGGCGAGCTCGAGCATATCATCGACTATCTCGCAGCGCTTTCACCTGCGGAGCGGCAGAGTGTGCCGGGTCTCAATGCGGCACGATCCGACATCATCGTCGCAGGACTCGCCGCAGTGGCGGAGGTCATCGCGCGCCTCGAGGCAAAGACGTTTGCGGTTTCAAGCTACGGTATCCGCGAAGGAATTCTTCTCGATCTCGCACGTGTCGAGCCCCGCTCGGCAGACAGAGGCCAAGCGCGTGAAAGGTCAGTCCGCGACCTTGCAGAACGATCGCACTATGAAGTTCCGCATGCGCGCCAGGTTCAGAAGCTCGCGCTCCGGTTGTTCGATTCAATCGGCGCGAAAATCGGATGCACTCCTGAAGATCGCAGTACTCTCGCCGATGCTGCGCTGCTTCACGACATCGGGTACACGATCAACTACGACAAGCACCACAAGCACTCGTATCATCTCATATCTCACGCCGATCTGCTCGGCATGACTCCTACCGAGCAGATAGTCATTGCTAATGTCGCGCGTTACCATCGCGGTGCGGAACCGCGGCGGTCGCACAGCAACTTCGGTCCCCTTGGGCAGTCAGAGAAAGCGCGAGTCCGACGCCTGGCTGCGATCCTTCGCGTTGCAGACGGACTCGATCGCGGTCACACGGCGGCAGTTTCAGACATTCGCGTGCGCTGGCTCGATCGTGCACTGCGAATCATTCCGGTTGCGCGCGATGGCGCTTCGATAAGGCTGGAGCTTTGGGGCGCGACCAAGAAAGCGGCGCTGCTTTCGGAAATAGCGGGAGTGCCTGTCGAGATAGTCACTCCCGGCGGTGGCGCGTTTACCGCCGAAGGAGATGGGACGAGGCCGGACTGATCTTGCCCCAGCTGTTTTGAAGGAACATCGCCTGAGCTGAATGCTCCGGCTCCCCATTCGGCTGCCGCTGGACGTACGAGCCGTCCGATTGAAGATCCCATGCCTGCCGGTTGTCGTTGAGGCAGGTATCGAGCAGCGAACGGAGACGCTCGTGCAGATCCGGATCTTCGACTGGAGCGACGGCCTCGACGCGTCGATCGAAGTTGCGCGGCATCCAGTCGGCTGAGCCGAAATAGAACTCCTCTTCACCCGCGTTGCGGAAATAGTACACTCGCGAGTGCTCGAGAAATCGCCCCACAATGCTGATCACTCGGATGTGATCACTCACGCCTTCGATTCCCGGGCGCAGACAGCAGATGCCGCGCACGATGAGATCGATCTGCACACCTGCGCGCGAAGCATCATATAGCGCCCCGATTATCTCCGGATCGACGATCGCATTCATCTTTGCGATGATGCGACCGCCGCGCCCTTCCGCAGCATGCTTCGCCTCTCGCTCGATCATCTCCAGAAAGCGCGACCGCATATTCGCCGGCGCCATGATGAGCTTGCGATAGAGTCTCTGACGAGAGAAACCGGTCAGCGCGTTGAACAGGTCGCTCAAGTCCGCGCCAAGCGACGGACTCGCAGTGAATAATCCAATGTCCGTGTATATGCGCGCTGTTTTCGAGTTGTAGTTCCCTGTTCCGATGTGAGCGTAGCGGCGGATTCCATCGCCTTCCTTTCTCACCACGAGCGCCGTCTTCGTATGCGTCTTGAGCCCTGCAAGACCATACGCGACATGCACGCCGAAATTCTCCAGCATGCGCGCGAACGTGATGTTGTTTGCTTCGTCGAACCGCGCCTGAAGCTCGATGAGCACAACGACCTGTTTTCCACGCTCCGCCGCCTCTGTAAGCGCGCGCACAATCTCGGTATCACCCGATGTGCGATACAGAGTCATCTTGATCGCGAGCACATTCTCGTCGATTGCCGCCGCCGCGATGAAATCTTCGACGGATGCCGAGAAGGAATCGTATGGATGGTGCACCATGATGTCCTTCTGCCGGATTACGTCGAACACCGATCGCGATGGATCGCGCAGCTCCTTCGGAACGAATGGATTGAACGGCGGATCATGCAGCTCGGGACAGTCAAGTGACGCCAGCGCCATCAGGTCGCCAAGTCCCAGCAACGGCCCTGTCTCGACGAGCTCGATGTCGGGAAGCGTCAGGTCCTCTGCCTGATCCTCCTTGAGCTCGTCCAGCAGCAGCTCTCTCAGATCCTGTGGCGTGCCGGATTCGATCTCGACACGCACCACCTCGGCAAATCTTCTGCGGAAAACCTGTTCTTCGATCATCGCCATCAGGTCTTCCGGCTCTTCCGAGTGCGTGAGCTCGAGATCCGAATATCGCGTTACGCGAAACACGTTGGAGCCGACGATGTCCATTCCCGGAAAAAGCGCTGACAGATTCGCTGCAATCACTTTTTCCAGCGGCACGAAGTGGTGCTTCACGCCTGTAGGAACCCATCGCGGCAGGCTTTTGGGAACTTTGACGCGCGCGAATTCCTCAGCGCCCGTTTCCGGGTCCTTCAGCTGAACGGCAAGTGACAGCGAGAGATTCGAGATGTACGGAAAGGGATGGCTTGGATCGACGGCGAGTGGAGTGAGAACCGGAAAGACTTGAGACTCGAAGAAATCGTCTATGGTTTTCCATTCATCGCCGCTCAGGCTGTCGACCTCGACCAGCTTCACCTCATGTTCGCGAAGAGCGGGCAGCAGCTCGTTGTGCAGAACGGCTCTGCCCTGGCTGATGAGCTCGCTCACTCGCGCATGAATCGCAGCAAGCTGTTCGTGCGGTGACATCCCGTCCGGCGCAGGCGCCTGCATTCCGGCAGCGACCTGACGGCGCAATCCCGCGACGCGCACCATGTAAAACTCGTCGAGATTGGTGCTGAATATCGCGAGAAATTTGAGACGCTCGAGCAGCGGATTGCGCGCGTCGAACGCTTCGTTCAGCACCCGCGCGTTGAATTCGAGCCAGCTCAGCTCACGATTGATATACAGCGATGAATCCAGTGCCACGTCCTACCTCTTTATAAATAAACTGAGCACGAGGTAGGCCAGCGCGGACATGATCGCCGACGCGGGAATCGTTACCAGCCACGCCCAGACGATGCGCCGGGCAATTCCCCATCGTACCGCGGATACACGATTCGTCGCGCCAACACCGACAATCGATCCCGTGATCGTGTGAGTCGTGCTGACGGGAATCCCATAATGACTCGCAATCGTGATCGCGAGCGCACCGCCAGTCTCGGCGCAGAATCCGTTCACCGGCCGCAGCTTGGTAATTCGCGAACCCATCGTGTGCACGATTCTCCACCCGCCGAACAAGGTGCCGAGCGATATCGCTGTATACGCTCCCATCTCTACCCATAGCGGGACATTGTCGGTAGCCAGATAGAGGTGATGCGCCCAGCCAGTCTGCGCTTCCATCAGGGGGCGGACGGCGACAAGGAGTCCGACGATGATTCCCATTGTTTTCTGCGCGTCGTTACCACCGTGCGCGAGTGACAGGAGCGCGGAGCTCGCAAGCTGAGCGACACGAAAGAACCTGTCGACACGGGCGGGTGCCATCTTCTGGAAAATCCAGTAGACGATAATCATGAGAATGAAACCCGCGATCGCGCCGACAAGCGGGGACACAACGATGAACGACAGCGTCTGGATCCACTTCGTTCCCCACGTGATCGCATCCCAGCCGGCGCGCGCCACCGCCGCTCCGGCATAACCACCAATAAGCGCGTGTGATGAGCTCGAAGGAATTCCGTAGAACCACGTTATCAGATTCCAGATGATCGCCCCGATCAACCCGCCTAGCACGACCTCGGGTGTGACGATGTTCTGGTCGATCAGACCCTTCGAGATGGCCTTCGCCACCGCGGTTCCCACCGTGAACGCTGCTGCGAAGTTGAACGTCGCCGCCCACGCGACAGCCGCCAGCGGATTGAGCACGCGCGTGCCCACGATCGTCGCGATCGAATTCGCGGAATCGTGGAATCCATTGATGAAATCGAATATGAATGCGGTCAGTACGATCGCCGCGACGTAGTAAACCACGGATTACGAGTTCTTGAGTGCGATGCTCTGAAGCGTGTTGCCCACGTCTTCACACTGGTCGATTGCGTCTTCGAGCTTGTCGTAAAGCTCCTTCCATTTCATGACTTCAATCGGATCAGTCGCCGTGCTGAAAAGTTTTTCGACCGCCTCGTGATACAGCGCATCGCCTTCCTCCTCCAGCATCTTGAGCTGGCGGTTGGCAGCAGTCACGACTTTCGGGTCCTTCATTTTCTTCACTGTGTCTTCGATGCAGCGCGTCGCGCGCACGAGAACATCGGAGAGCACAACACCGTGCTGCCTTGATTCCTTGATGTGAAATATCGACACGCGCCGCGCGCATCCGTCGATGAGGTCCACGACTTCATCGAGATGACCCGCGAGTGCGTGAATGTCTTCGCGGTCGAAGGGCGTCACGAATGTCCGGTTGATCCGGTCGATCGTATCGTGCGTGAGGTTATCCGCCTCATGCTCGAGCGTCTTTATCTGGGCGACGTTCTGGTCGAGCTTGTGCGGATCCTTGAACAGCTCGTGCAGCAGCGTCGCTGATCCCGAGAGCTTGGATGCGACCTGAGCGAAAAGTGTGTAGAACTGGTCGTCGCGAGGGATGAGCTTCAAAGTTGGACTCCCGGTCGGTTAACAGGCTCAAAGGCCGGTTTTTCCGGCCGGGGTGGAATCTACCGCCCCCCGGCTGGGCGCAGGAAGTCATTGACGCTTCGGTTATGTAAGCCATAACATATGTTGCCATGCAGACAACACCTGTTGTAAGCGATCGCATTCTTATCGTAGATGATGAGCCGGATATCCTCGCCCTGGCATCGTATCACATGTCAGCAGCCGGATATCACCCGATCACCGCCTTGTCCGGCGCCGAAGCCCTCGAAAAGGCACGGATCGGCGGCATCGCGCTCATCATTCTCGACTTGATGCTGCCCGATATGTCGGGATTCGATGTAATGACCGCACTACGGGCCGACCCGGGGTGCGCGAACTCCGCTTTCCTCATGCTGACTGCCCTTCGCGAAGATTCAGATCGCATCAGGGGATTGTCACTCGGCGCGGACGACTATCTCACAAAACCATTCAACCCCGATGAGCTGGTACTGCGGGTTGCGGCGATCCTCCGGCGCGCTCGCGCACCGCGGATTCCGACAGAAGCGGATACTATCGGACCAATCGTCGTCGACCGGCCGGGGCATCGCGTCAGCGTCCGTGGGATGGATGTCGGACTCACTCCCACCGAGTACCGCCTGCTCCTTCTTATGGTAGACAGCCGCGGACTCGCTCAGCGCCGCGAGCATCTTCTCCAGGCGGTCTGGGGTGCAGAGCCCGATATGCAGACCCGTACTGTCGATGTTCATATCCAGCGCCTGCGGACCAAACTCGGTCCGGCAGGACGCATGATCGAGACGGTGCGCGGCTACGGCTACAGACTTTCACCCGACAACGCCCCGCCCACATGAAACTGGTTCACCGGCTCCTGATCTTCTCGCTGGCGCTGGTGACCATCATGACTGCGTTCGTCATGGCGATCGTCGACATGCGGTTGAAAGACCGCATCGTCGCCGAGCGTGCCGCCGAGCTTAGTCGCGAGGCGAAGCTTATCGCTGGGCACTGGGCCGCGGGCGAATCTCCCCGTGATGCGGCGGACCGCGCAAGCAAAGCACTCGACGGACGCGTCACGCTCATCGACAGGAAAGGAATAATCGTCGCTGATGCCACCGAAGGCGGGCTGACGGTGAAGCCTGTCGGCACGCATGCAGACCGCCCGGAAGTGGTGCAGGCGCTCAGCGGCGAGATGGGTGTGTCCGTGGATGAAGCAGACAACGATGGCAGTCCCGATCTCTTCGTTGCAGTACCTGTTGAGAGAGGCATCGTCCGCATTGGCGTCGAGATGTCATCGCTGAACCGGATCTTCGATCAGGCACGTCAGGATGTCGTCACCGCAGGCTTTGTGGCGCTTCTCTGGGCTGCGCTCTTTGCAGTCGTGTTCGCGCGTTACGTGTCAAAGCCTGTCATTCAGCTTCGCGACATAGCACGATCGCTAGCGCGACGCGAATTCGAGGGCCATCCGCGCATCGACGCACCGGGAGAGATCGGAGATCTCGCTGAATCATTGCAGCAGCTCTCATCCCGGCTTCAGGCACTCGAGGGATTGCGTCGCGAATTCATTGTGAATGTCTCGCACGAGCTCTCTTCACCGCTCACGATTGCAAGCGGATTTGCTGCAACACTCGCGCGCCACGATCCGCCGCCGGAATCACGCAAGCAGTTTGCCCGCGCAATTCTCTCGAATACACATCGCATGCAGCGCGTCGTCGAGAACATGCTGGACCTTTCCCGCATCGAATCGGGAAGCTGGATTCCACGCCTCGAGCGCGTCGACCTGCGTGAGATGATTGCCGACATATTTGATGCGATCGGGCCCGCGGCAGAACAGAAGAACATCAAGCTTCGCAGCGAAGTCGATCCGAAGCATGCTGTGATCCAGGCCGATCCCACATGGGTGCGTCAGATCATCGGGAATCTTTCCGAGAATGCGCTACGTCACACCGTGCGCGGTGAGATTGTCGCAGCAGTGAAAGGCGACACCGATGGAACGTGGCTTCGCGTGCGCGATACGGGCGAAGGCATCACTCCATATCATCTCCCCCGGATTTTCGAGCGGCTCTATCGCGCTGACACCGGCCGCGCGCGTCCCGCCGGCGGCAGCGGACTTGGCCTGGCTATCGTCAAGCACATGGCCGAAGCACACGGCGGAACGGTGAGCGCAGAAAGCACCGTTGGTGTTGGAACTACGATCAGTGTGTTCTTCCCCGCGCAGGTTCCGAGTCACAAGGTCATGACACCACGTGGAACACCACGAGTTCAGCTCGACCGGGCGATCACGCCTGCCTGAAGCAGCGCAAACTTCACATCACGCGATAACGGATCTCCGGGCGACGAGCCGCGGGTTCTCGAAAATTTTTACGAGGAGCAGTCCGGCAACGAAGCCGCCGACGTGCGCCCAGAATGCCACGCCGCTCGAAATCTCCGGGCGCATGCTGCTCAGCTCCGGCAAACCACTCAGCACCTGAGACGCGAACCACCAGATCAGGACGATCCACGCACGCACGCTGAATATGAAAAACGGCGGAAAGAACATTCTCACCCGGATCGTCGGGTAAAGTACGAGATAAGCGCCCATCACTCCTGAAATTGCGCCCGAAGCTCCCACCGTCGGAATCGGTGACGCGGGCTGAACGAAGATGTGCGCCGCTGCAGCAGCGAACCCGCACAGAACGTAGAAAACGAGGAAGCGAAGGCTTCCCATGCTGTCTTCGATGTTGTTCCCGAACACCCAGAAGTACAGCATGTTCATGAGCAGGTGCATCCACCCGCCGTGCATGAACATGGAGATCAGCGGCGTCAGAATGTTGACGGCCTGGTTGTCCACCACACACGCCATCCCGTCGCCGAGGGGCACCGCCGTACCCAGCGGAGAGAGACGCGTGAGCTCGCCCGGAACCATCCCGAGATTGCAGACGCTGGCGGCGAGCTGCGGCTCGCTGAACCCCGCTCCCTGGACCACGAACCAGACGAGAATGTTCGCGGCGATGATCGCATAGGTCATCACCGGGGTCCTGATGGTTCGATGCTCGTCGCTAAGTGGGATCAACTAGGCCTCTCCGTGCATATCTCTGTCTGCATCTCTGCGTGTCTTCTCCGTGCCTCCCCTCTGCCATCTCCGCTCCCTCTGTGCCCTCTTTCCAGCCATTATGGCAGAAAAATACGGCGTAAGCCTTGCCCCTATCAGAACCAAGTTTTTCCTGCACAAACATTCAGAGGCTCAAATGGCAGACAAAGTTATTGGAATCGACCTCGGAACCACCAACTCCGTCGTTGCAGTGATGGAAGGCGGTGACCCGGTCGTGATCCCGAACGCCGAGGGTGGTCGGACGACCCCGTCCGTCGTCGGCTTCACCAAGGACGGCGAAAGACTCGTCGGCCAGATCGCAAAACGACAAGCAGTAACCAACCCGCAGAACACGGTCTTCTCCATCAAGCGGTTCATGGGCCGCAAGATGGCCGAAGTAAAAGATGAGACCGCGCGCGTCCCGTATAAAGTCAACGGCGGCACCAACGACGTCGCCACGGTCGAGGTTCAGGGCAAGCGCTATACCCCGCCCGAAATCTCCGCGATGATCCTCCAGAAAATGAAGCAGACCGCTGAAGACTACCTCGGATACAAGGTCGAGAAGGCAGTCATCACGGTTCCCGCTTATTTCAACGATTCGCAGCGTCAGGCAACCAAGGACGCAGGCAAAATCGCGGGTCTCGATGTCCTGAGAATCATCAACGAGCCGACTGCTGCTGCGCTCGCCTACGGTCTGGACAAGAAGAAAGACGAGAAGGTCGCAGTGTTCGACCTCGGTGGCGGTACGTACGACATCTCGGTTCTCGAGCTCTACGACGTCGAAGGCTCACGGCAGTTCGAAGTCAAATCCACCAACGGTGACACTCACCTCGGTGGAGACGATTTCGACCAGCGCGTCATCGACTGGCTCGTTGCCGAATTCAAGAAGGACCAGGCAATCGATCTCTCGAAGGATCCGATGGCTCTGCAGCGCCTGAAGGAAGCGGCCGAGAAGGCGAAGATGGAGCTTTCGACGACCCAGTCGACGGACATCAATCTTCCGTTCATCACGGCTGACCAGTCGGGACCGAAGCACCTCAACTATCAGCTCACAAGGGCAAAGTTCGAGCAGCTCGTCGACGATCTCATCCAGCGCACGATTCCTCCGATGGAGCAGGCGCTCAAGGATGCGGGCATCAAGCCGAATGAAATCGACGAAGTGATTCTTGTCGGCGGCTCGACCCGTATTCCGAAGATCCAGGAGATCGTGAAGAAGTTCTTCGGCAAGGATCCCAACAAGGGAGTGAATCCCGACGAAGTCGTTGCGATCGGCGCGGCAATTCAGGGCGCAGTGCTGACCGGTGAGCAGAAGGATGTTCTCCTTCTCGACGTCACTCCGCTTTCGCTCGGTATCGAGACGCTCGGTGGAGTTACAACGGTGCTCATCCCGCGTAACACGACGATCCCGACCAAGAAGAGCGAGACGTTCTCGACCGCTGACGACAATCAGACGACGGTGGAAATCCATGTTCTTCAGGGAGAGCGCGAGCTTGCCACGTATAACAAGACAATCGGCAAGTTCCAGCTCACGGGTATTCCGCCCGCACCTCGCGGAATGCCGCAGGTCGAAGTCACGTTCGATATCGATGCAAACGGAATCCTGCACGTGACCGCGCGCGACAAGGCGACGGGCAAGGAGCAGAAGATCCGCATCGAAGCTTCGAGCGGACTTTCCGATGCAGAGATCGATCGCATGGTCAAGGACGCGGAGAAGAACGCCGCGGCCGACAAGTCGCAGCGCGAGAACATCGATGCGCGGAACAGACTCGACTCCATGACGTATGAAGTAGAGAAGAACGTGAAGGAGTGGGGCGACAAGGTGAGCCCCGAGATCAAGGGCCGGATCGACTCGGCCATCGAGCGCGCGAGAAAAGCGCTGCGCGGCGATGACATGACCGAGATCCGCTCCGCTCAGGAGGAGCTGACCAAGGTGTTCAGCGAAGCAGGACAGTCGTTCTATCAGCAGCAGGCCCAGGAGACGGCATCGGCGCCCCCAGGCGAAGCAGGCCAGCCCGCAGGCGACGGGGCCGCTCAGCCGGCCACCGACGACGTAGTCGAAGCTGACTACGAGATCGTGGACGACAAGAAGTAGGGGTAAAAAAAAGCGCCGGCCGCAACCTCAGGGTGGCGGCCGGTGTCTTATTTTCTGAGTAAGCGAAACCAACAGAGGCAAGGAGTATATGTCTGCACTTTCTTCGCGCGCCCGGTGGATCGCGGTCGTAGTTGCCGCGTTCTTCGGCGGGCTCATTATCGCATCAGGCGGGCTGAATCTTTCCAGACTCGGGTTTGCGCAAAGCAAGCCGGATGCGCAGTCTGTCGCGCCGCTCGTTCAGGCGAGCAACGCATTCGTCGAGATTGCCGATCACGTAACGCCCGCAGTCGTGTCGATCTCGGTGGAAAGCCGCCCGAGCACCACGTCACGCAGAACTCCAAACGGAATGCCGATTCCAAGAGAGTTCGAGGATTTCTTCAACCAGCAGGGTCCGCAGGTCGAAACCGGATCAGGCTCGGGATTCATCGTCACGAAAGACGGCTACATCCTCACGAACAATCACGTCGTCACGAACAGCGATCGCACCACTATCGCTGATCGCGTGACTGTCACGATGCTCGACAATCGCGTTTACAAGGCACGCGTTGTCGGCAACGACCCGACCACCGACGTCGCACTGATCAAGATCGACGGCAACAACTTCCCGACCCTCCCCCTCGGCAATGACAACAACAGCCGCGTCGGAGAGTGGGTGCTCGCGATTGGAAATCCGCTCGGATTCGATTTCACCGTTACGGCGGGAATCATCAGCGCAAAGGGACGCAGCTTGAACGGGTTGCTCCGCCGTCGAGGTGACAACGGTAATTACGAGATCACCGATCTCATCCAGACCGACGCTGCGATCAATCCCGGAAACTCGGGCGGTCCGCTCGTAAATCAGCGCGGTGAAGTCATCGGAATCACGAGCGCGATTGCAAGCCCGACGGGAGTGAACGCGGGCTACGGCTTTGCGATTCCAATCACGCTCGCAAAGAAGGTGATGGAAGACATCATCAAGCACGGCAAGGTTCGCGTTGGCGTGCTCGGCATTCTCATTCGCGAAGTCACACCCGAAGACGCTGCTGTCGCCGGCATGAAGGAAATTCGCGGCGCAAAGGTCGATGGATTCAATCCCGCATCGGGATCCGGAGCGGAGCGCGCTGGAATGCAGGCAGGCGATGTCATCGTCAGTGCCGACGGTCAGGCTGTCGATCGTGTCAGCACGCTGCAGCGAATCGTGCGCAATCACGCGCCGGGTGAAAAGGTTCGCCTCGAAGTAATGCGTTACGGTGACAAGAAGACTTTCGACGTGACGTTGACCGAGCTCGCGGAAACTGCGCGCATTACACCAACTTCGAACTCCAATTCGCCGTCGAATGCACCAGCGAGTGGCACGATCGTCAACACTGATCTTGGCATCTCTATCCAGAACCTTCCACCGGAGATCGCGCAGCGCGCATCAGTCGATCCGAGCAGACGCGGCGTGCTCGTCACGGACGTTGTTCCGCTCGGGCCTTCATACAACAAGCTGCTCGGCGATCAGGACGTGATCTTCGAGGTTCTGTATCCTCAGCCGCGCCGGTCCATCAAGAGCGTAGCGGATCTTCAGAGCGTCCTCGGAAAGCTCAAGGCCGGCGACTACATCTCGCTCAACGTGCATGGGCTTCAGCAAGGCGCCGGCGACCGGGTAGTGAATATCCGAATCGGCGGTTGATCGAGAGAGACGAAACAAAAAAAAGGGGCGCCGAAAAGGCGCCCTTTTTTTGCAAATACGGGTGATTCTCTTCCTGCTCTAATTGACGCGGTAAATTATGCGGCCTGAGATGCACTCATACATGGAACCTGGATGATCGATCAAGACACCGTCGTTGTCCTGAAAGCTGATGGAACTGAGCTGGGTCGCACGTCGGCGACTGTTACGCCGGATCTGATCGTGATCAGAAACGTTGCGCCGCAGATTCAGGAAGGGTATACAGTGATTCACCGAACCGACGGTCGCGATGATGTTTACTACCGCGTTCTCGAGGCGGTTTATTACGCCGGAACGGGCGCGCATTATCAACTGCGAGTAGAACGCTTCGATCCCTGAGTATCAGGGGGTCGCTCTCACCCCATATCGACTGGCAAGCGCTTTAGCTTCACTCGATCTGCCCATGGCCTCGAGCATTGCAGCGTAATCCGTCACCGTTTCAATCAGACTCGGATTACCCGGTTTGAATGCTCGCTGCCGGATGTCGAGCGCGCGTCGATATGCTGCTTCAGCTTCCTTCCAGCGTTTACCGTCGCGCATCACTCCGGCCAGCGCATTTAGAGTGACAGCGAGACTCGGGTCAGCACTATCCAACCGAGCCTCTTTGATTGCGAGCGCGCGCTTCAACATTTTCTCGGCCTCGTCGAGCCGCTTCAGCTTCCAGTAGGTCTCACCGATGTTGCTGAGCACCGAGGCCATGTTGGGATGCATCGGATCGAGCGTGCGCTCGTAGATCCGCAAACTGCGTTCATACATCACGAGAGCATCGTCGTAGCGTTTCTGCGACCAGTAAACGCCGCCGAGATTGTTCAGGTGCGGTGCGAGATCAGGATGTTCGGGGCCGAGTACTTTCTCGCGCATTGCAAGACTCTGGCGCATGATCGGCTCAGCCCGGTCGAAATCACCTTTTGCCCAGTACACGATTCCGAGACCGCCAAGATCACGCGCAAGCGCCGAGGAGCTGTCGGTAGCGCGCTGGTCGATTGCGATCGCGCGCTTGTAGAAATTTTCCGCCTCGTCCGTGCGCTGTTGGCGATAGCGAAGTGCGCCAATCCCTGCAAGCACGGCCGCCGTTGTGGTATCGGACGGCCCCGCAGTCTTCTCACGTATTGCGAGAGCGCGCGCAAAATGCTTGTCTGCTGTATCGAAATCTCCAAAGAGCATTCTGGCGCGGCCTATCGCTTCTTCGGCTTCAGCGACAGATGGATCGTTTGGCCCGAGGGCGCTCGCGCGCAATTTGAGCGCGCGATCGAACTGCGCGGTCGCTGCTTCATACAATCCGAGCTCCGAATAAGCGGACCCGATCGCGAACATCATCTTCGCCTGAAGCACGGGCTGCTGTGCAAGTATGAGCTCCGATCTCTTTGCGCCGCGGCTGAGCAGCTCGACAGCAGTGATCTGATCGGGACGAGTCGGTTCATTGCGATCGACTTTGAAAACATCGACCATGAAGTTGCTCACCTGCCGCGCGGTCGCTGCTTCAGTCGCCGCCACACGTTCTGCCCTCGTTGCACGCAGCATCCCCGCAATTGCAAACGCGGTGCTGAGCATCAGCGCGATCGCAGCGGTCGATGCGAACGCAACCGCGACGCGATTACGGCGAATGAATTTCCTGAGTCGATACGAGAGTGTTGGTGGCCGCGCCGTGACAGCCTGATGATTGATGAATCGCTCGATGTCGGCAGCGAGAGCCGAGACAGTTTCATAGCGTCGGGCTCTGTCGGGCTCGAGCGCCTTCATCACGATCCAGTCGAGATCGCCCCGCAGCTCGCGGCGAAGATGCTCGACATTGGTGCGACGCGCTTCTGCAACTGGCGCCTGATACTCGCCGAGTGAATCGAATCGCGCGCTGGGAAGCGGCGGCGTTGACTCGCCCGATGCCAGACGATAGATGAATGCGTGCACGCCGTTCTCGGCGGGATCGACCGGGAGTCTTCCCACGAGAAGGAGATAGAGCATGACGCCGATCGAGTAGATGTCGGTGCGGGTATCGACGTCCATCCCGGAGGATTCGGCCTGCTCGGGACTCATGTACGCCGCAGTTCCGAGCGGCGCACCCGCGAGCGTCACGAATGTCTTGTCCGTGAGATGAAGGCCGAGCGCCTTCGCAATTCCGAAATCGATGATCTTGGGATGCGGCTTTCCGTCCTGCTCCATCACGAGAACATTGGACGGCTTCAGATCGCGGTGAATTACTCCTTTCTGATGAGCGTGCTGCACCGCCTGACAAACCTCGATGATCAGCTCGAGGCGGTCATGCGTAGAAAGTTTTCGTACGTCGCAGAACTCATCGATCGGCAGCCCGCGCACGAGCTCCATCGCGAAATACGGCTCGCCCGCCGGGGTTTCGCCCGCCTGGAAAACGGTCGCGATGCCCGGATGATCCATGAGCGCGAGCGCCTGGCGCTCGGCGTCAAAGCGGGCTTTGACTTCGTTGGAGCGAAGGCCGGCGCGAACGACTTTGATCGCGACGTTGCGGCGGACCGGACCGGTTTCCGCCGCCTCGTAGACCACACCCATGCCGCCTTCGCCGAGAACGCGCAGGAGCCTGTACGGCCCGATCTGCTCGCGGTCACCGGTCAGTTTCTCGTTTTTCTGATCGGTCCCCGGATTCTGCATCGTCCCCGCTCCGAATTATTACTGCCTGCTGCTACCTGGTCTGGATCCTCGTCGGAATGATCATGTCCGGGTCGAGCACGACAGTGTCCGCGCCGCTCGCCGTGGTGCATACCCCTGAGATGTTGTAGCTGTATGTACCAGAGTCGACTTCAGACTTGAAGTTCGTACTTGTCAGATGCTCTTTCGGCGGGACGACGATCGTGTCCTTAGCGAACGGCCAACGCCCGGCAACTTTTGGCGTTATCCATACGCCTTCCTGAGGCGCGAACCATATCACGCCATCGGCCTGGGTGACCTTCACGCGCCATGGGTGAACATCGATGCTCGCGCCGTCATTGTCGCATTTCAGGAGAATGGTTACCTGATGGGCTGGAGCGGGCGGAGGAGGAGGGGGCGGCGGTGGCGTCGCATCATCCTTGGCCTTGCTGCATGCAGCGATGAGAGCGATGCCGGCTACTGCTGACAGCAGGGCGATCCTGCGCATGGTTCACTCCGTTTGCGGGGAGTCAACAGTGTGCGCAAAGCAGTTTCTTCGCAAGCAGGAACGCGGCGTCGGCTTCGACATTACCGAGGGGTTGACTCTCGGCGTCCTCTGCGTCTCTGTATCTCTTGCGTGGTAACTACGCGAAGCGTAGTTAGCCTCTGTACCTCTGTATTTGCGAGAGTGGCGGAACTGGTAGACGCGCTGGACTTAGGATCCAGTGGAGCAATCCGTGGGGGTTCGAGTCCCCCCTTTCGCATTTTGTCCCGTATGACGGTCAGACAGGCGCAAGCTTATGCCGATTCGCCGGCCGCCAGCGGAGCAGCAACACGAGCAGCAGGCCCATCGCCGCGCCCGCAAGGTTCAGAATTGAATCGTTGATGTCGGCCGCTCGATAACTCCCCCACGCACTCGAGAGGTATTGCGCGAGCTCGATGCCTAGCGAGAGACCAACGGCAATCAGCAGCCCCTGACCGAAGCGCAGGCGCCGCCACACTAGTGGAAGCAGAATTCCCAGCGGGAAGAAAAGCAGGAAATTGCCTCTGGCATTGTGTACGCAGAACGCCTGCGCTGTCGAACCTTCAGGCAGACCAGGCGATGAGCATGTCAGAGATGCAACACTGGGACGAAGGTCGATTCCTCCCCTTCCCTCTGATATAAGACGTGAACTTCGATTTGGACTGAGCGTTACCGCAACGATGCCGCTGACATACATCACGGCCACGAGGAGAAGCACTTCGCGCCAAAACGATACGGACCGTCGGCTGACCGCATAGCGAAATAATCGAAACAGCAGCCAGCACGGAACCGTGATGACACACACGGCGAAAATTGGCTCGAGGAAACTGCGATACGGCAGAAATGAATAGTAAATCTCTCTAAGCATCTGCGGCTCTCAACGTTATGGAACGCCTGCTCACTAATAGTGGCATACGCAAGAACGCGCCGCAGGATTCGATGCGCGATTGAATCACTGCTTCACCGCCTCTAGGTTTCCGAATCCTTTCGTCAAACCTGGAGACCGTAAAGCATGCAGCATCGTTTCACCGTGCGGAACGTCGCACTCGCAGCACTCGCCCTCGCATCCATAGCGTGCACGGAATCGAGTGGAATTGAAGGAATCCCCGGATCGTCGTCCAACGCTGAGACAAAAGCTGTCCTGATGGGCAACTTTGCGATCAATACCGGGACAGTCACTACCAATCAGGATGGAACCTCCAAGAACATCGTCGACGACTACGTTCTTCCATCACAACTTCCCAACGTCAACTTCGAAGTATTCACGATTCACCTCTACGCACCAGTCGCCAGCGACGTCTCGACAACTGTCAGCAACGTCCGCGTCACGGTTGGCCGCACGGACGGCTCACGAACCTCCAACATCTTTCAAAGCGGTGAATTCGTTCAGCGCACGACCGTCAACGGTCAGGAATACGCCGTGTATCGTTTGAACGGTTTCTACAACCTTCAGCCGGCTATGACAAAGGCCAACTTCGCGAACGTGGCGTTCGAGCTAACGCTGACCTACGAGGACCAGAGCGGCAACAAGCTCGTCGACCGCGCAGTCACCCTGTCCGTGTATCAGCGCCAGTAGCACCGGCGGACTGTCCGATGGATTACAAATCGCCTTGCACCCGCAGGGCGATTTCTTTTTGAGTCCCGTGGCACCTCAATTGCCTTTTCATGCCGCAACAGAAACTCTGAAGCGGAGCGATTTCATATGGATATGGAAACCCTGAAAGACCTTTACGTCGAAGAGCTCAAGGATCTATACAGCGCCGAGAAGCAGATCATCAAAGGTCTGACGAGAATGTCGAAAGCTGCAAATCATCCCGAGCTCAAGCAGGCATTCACGCGTCACGCGCAAATGACTGAAAAGCACGTCGAGCGGCTCGAGCGCATCTGCGCTGATCTCGACGTAAGCCCGCGCGGCAAGAAGTGCGTAGGCATGGAGGGGCTCATCGAGGAAGCAAGCGAGCTCATCAAGGACAAGCCCGAACCCGACGTTCTCGACGCGGGTCTCATCGCTGCTGCGCAGCATGTCGAGCACTATGAGATGGCAGGATACGGCTGCGTGCGCACGTATGCGCGCCAGCTCGGATATGAAGACCAGGCCGAGCTTCTGCAGACGACGCTCGATGAGGAAGGCGACACCGACAAGCTTCTCACGCAGATTGCGGAAACGTCGATCAACCTCGATGCCGAGCGCGCCGACTGAGACGGGCTATAACAGTCGTTCCACGCGCATGATACAGTCCGGCGAGTCATTCGCCGGACTGTTTACGTATTTGCTCACTTCGTAGCACTCGAGATCGTCACTTTCGTACGGAACGAGCAGCGACAATGCGTCGCGCACTCCTGTTCTCCGGTCGAGCCACGCGTCCGCAGATTCGAATGGAAGAATGACAGGCATGCGGTGGTGATAGTGCGACGTTCGTGAACCCGCTTCGGTCGTTATCACAGTGCACGTGTCGAGCGGCTCAGCGCTGCCGCTCCATCGATCCCACAATCCGGCCATCACGAACGGCGCATGCTCTTTCATATGAAAGAACCACGGCACGCGCGCCTTCCCCGCTCCGGTCCATTCGTAGTAGCCGTCGGCGAGAATGAGGCAGCGCCGTGATCGAAGCGGAATTTCCCACGATGGCTTGTCCGCAAGCGATTCCGCTCGCGCATTTATGTTGCGCGCACCACTCGACGCGTCGCGCGACCAGGATGGCACCAGCCCCCACCTGATTCCCCTGGCGACTGGACGATCATCGTCATCGATGAGAATCGTGTACTGCTCCTGCGTCGGGCAGATGTTGTATCGCGGCGTGAATCCCGGAATGACAGGAGGAAGATTGTAGCGCTCGAGTATGCTTACCGGCGCATCATGCAGCGAAGAGCGTCCACACATCGCCGCTAAGGTACGATGCTGGCCCGAATTGCGCAGTAGCTACGGCGGACCCAAGCGGAGGCAGCAATGGCAAAGTGCGACGTGTGCGGGAATAATTACGACAAATCCTTCACGGTTACGATGGTCGGGGAGACGCACACATTCGATTCGTTCGAGTGCGCGATCCACATGCTGGCCCCGACCTGCTCACACTGCGGATGCCGGATCATCGGCCACGGAGTCGAAAGCAGCGGCACATTCTATTGTTGTGCGTCCTGCGCCTCCATGTCGGGGGTAAAAGGGCTCGAAGACCGCGTGTAGGCCAGTGTGTACGCCCGGTTATATTTGATGCATGAACATCGAAATAACAAAGAATGAGGGGACGGGAGTCGACCGGCATGTCCAGATCTCGGTCCCTGCTGAAACTGTAAAAGACGCAGAAGACAAAGCGGCCCATCGGTACGCCTCATCCGTCAGGCTTCCCGGGTTCCGCCCCGGTAAGGCACCGGCGCAGATGGTTCGGAAAAAATTTGCCGACGCCATCCGCCAGGAAGCGCTCGAAGCCATAGTTCGCGATGCCTATAAGGAAGTAGTCGAGAAGCAGGATCTCAAAATCGCCTCGCAGCCGCACGTTCACGACCTCAAGTTCGAAGAGGGAAAGCCTCTCACGTTCGAGCTTCACTTCGAGGTTCGTCCAACACTCGAGCTTGCCAGAACTTCGGGATTCCGCGTCACGAAGCGAAACGTCGCGGTTACAGAGGAAATGGTCCGCGACCAGATCGAATCGATTCGCGACCAGAGAGCCGCGTGGGCCCCGGTTGACGGCAAGCCCATGCCGGGCGACATGGTGAATGTCGAGATATCCACCGGCGAGGACACCAGCGGCGAAGCCCGCTCCTATCCGCTCGTACTCGGCACCGGTCAGGCAATATCGGGAATCGAAGAGCTGATCATGGAGGCGGAGCCGGGACAGACTGTAGAGAGACCGGTGAAGTGGCCGGACGATTTCCCCGACGAATCACAGCGCGGCCAGACCAAGACGGTCAAAATCCGCCTTCAGGACGTGAAGCGAAAATCAGCACCGCCACTCGATGATGCGTTCGCGCGCGAGGTCGGAGATTTCGATTCGCTTGCCGCGCTCGAGACCGCCGTTCGAGCTGATCTCGCAGAGCATGCAAAGCGCGAAGTCGAGTCTGAAGTTCGCCAGAAGCTGGTAGATGAGATAATTGGAGCCAACCCGTTCGAGGTTCCACCGAGCTGGGTGCGCCAGTTTGCCGATAATTATGCGGAAGCGTATCAGATCCCTGAGGAAGAGCGGGAGCGCTTCTCAACCGAATTCCGCTCGATGGCAGAGCGCCAGATAAGGCGTGATCTGGTCATCGAGACCATAGCAGAGCGCGAGAACCTTCAAGCAACTGAAAAGGACCTCGACGACCGCATAACGGAGCAGGCAGAAAAGCGCGGGGTAAACCCCGGTCAGCTCTATGCCCAGCTCGAAAAAGGCGGCCGCCTAAAGGAAATCGAGCGAAGCCTTACCGAGGACAAAGTCTTCGAATGGCTACTGGCCAAGAACGAAGTTCAAACTGAGACCTGACACAATGCCGACTCTGTACACACCATACGTAATCGAGCGTTCGAGCCGCGGAGAGCGTACCTACGACGTCTTCTCCCGCCTGCTCATGGACCGCATCATCTTCCTTGGCACGCCGATAAATGATGACGTCGCCAACGTAGTGATTGCACAGCTTCTGTTTCTCGAAGCAGATAATCCGGAGCGTGACATCCACATCTACATCAACTCGCCCGGCGGGTCGGTTTCGGCGGGCATGGCGATCTATGATACGATGCAGTTCCTGAAGTCCCCGGTTAACACCAATTGCATGGGTCTGGCGGCAAGCATGGGCGCGTTCCTGCTCGCGGCGGGGCGTCCTGGAAAGCGCTCGGCGCTGCCGCACTCGCGGGTCATGATCCACCAGCCTTCCGGCGGCGCGCAGGGCACGGCCGCAGATATCGAGATTCAGGCGAGGGAAATTCTGTATTTGAGGGGTAAAATGAATGAGCTCTTCTCCAAGCATACAGGGCGCCCCGTCGAGCAGATCGAGCGCGATATGGACCGTGACCGGTTCATGTCCGCCGAAGAGGCCAAGGCCTACGGTCTGATCGATAACGTCATCTCCTATAGAGGCCAGATGGAAGAAGCCCTGTCACGAAAGTGACAGGGTGGATTCATGCTTGACCGTATCGAAAAGCACTGTTAGATGTTCATGAACACCCCCTCAGCGTTCTCAGTCAACCGGGCCTATGTCGCAGGATAAGCATCTCCGCTGTTCTTTCTGCGGGAAATCAAAGGATTCGGTCCGGAAATTCATTTCCGGGCCATCTGTTTACATTTGCAACGAGTGCATCGCGCTCTGCAATGAGATCCTGGCTGAGGATGAGGAACGCGAGGTTTCCGAAGCGATAACCCAGGTCCCCTCCCCCCAGGAGATCAAGGACGTCCTCGACCAGTACGTCATCGGTCAGGAACAGGCCAAGAAAGCGCTCTCGGTTTCGGTCTACAATCACTACAAGAGAATCAACTCCACATCGCTCAAGGACGACGATGTAGAGCTCGATAAATCCAATATCCTCCTCATCGGTCCTACCGGTGTTGGAAAGACTCTTCTCGCCCGCACGCTCGCGAGAATTCTCGACGTTCCATTCACCATCGCCGACGCCACGACTCTGACCGAGGCGGGCTACGTTGGCGAAGACGTCGAGAACATTCTCGTCCGCCTCCTGCAAGCCGGCGATTTCAACATCGCCGAGTGCGAGCGTGGAATCGTTTATATCGACGAAATCGATAAGATCGCGCGCAAGTCCGAGAACCCGAGCATCACTCGCGACGTTTCCGGCGAAGGCGTGCAGCAGGCCCTGCTCAAGATCATCGAAGGCACGGTTGCATCAGTCCCGCCGCAAGGCGGCCGCAAGCACCCGCAGCAGGAATACATCCAGCTCAATACCAAGGACATTCTGTTCATCTGCGGTGGGGCGTTCGACGGTCTCGAGAAAATCATCGAGGCGCGCACCGGCCGCAGACAGATTGGATTCAATAACCTGTCAGGCAAAAAGGACAGCGCGGCGAGCTCGACCCAGATGTTCAACGAGGTCGAGCCTGACGATCTGCTTCGCTACGGCATGATCCCGGAGCTCGTGGGCCGCCTGCCTGTCACCGTCGCTCTCGAAGCTCTCGACGAGAAGTCGCTCGTTCGCATTCTCAAGGAGCCGAAGAACGCTCTCACCAAGCAGTACACCAAGCTGTTTGGGCTCGAGGAAGTCAAAATCACCTTCGACGAAGGTGCTCTTGCCGCAATCGCTCAGAAGGCACTCAAGCGCGGAACAGGCGCACGCGGTCTTCGCGCAATCCTCGAAGAAGTTCTCATGGAAGTGATGTTCGACCTGCCGGGCCGCGATGACGTCGTCGAAGTCCGCGTTACAGAGTCTTGCATCACCAACGGAACACAGCCCCTTCTCGAGATCTCCCCGCACAGACGTAAGAAGGAAGCCTAGCTGACGCAGGAATTCACGCGCGACGGCGAGAAAGTTCAGGCCGCAGCACGCATTCCAGTGCTGCCCCTGCGCGATGTAGTGATTTTCCCCTATGTCGTAATTCCCCTGCTCGTTGGACGCCAGCAATCGCTTGCCGCAATCGATGCAGCGGTCGAGTCTGACAAGCTCATTCTCCTGGTTTCCCAGAAAGAAGGGGAAACCCAGGAACCCGGCGCAGCCGACCTTCATCGCATCGGTGTGCTCGGCCGCGTACTTCAGGTTGCACGACTTCCCAATGGAAGCACGCGCGTCCTCGTCGAGGGATTCGCGCGCGCAAAAGTCACTCGCTACGTAACCGGCGGTGCATTCATTCGCGCCGTTGCCGCTCCGATGGAATGGGCGGAGGCGGAATCGGATACTGAGATTCGCGCGCTCACCAACCGTGTTGTTGCGCTGTTCGAAGAGTACGTCGCCCTGCACCGCCGCATCCCCCCCGAAGTTGTCGGCCTGATACAGAGCACTGAATCAGAGGAGCGGCAGGCGTGGGGAGTCGCAGCACACATCGTCGTGAAGTTCGACACGCGCCAGAAGATTCTCGAGACACGGTCGCTCAAGGAACTTCTCGAATCTCTGTCGCGCACGCTTGGCGCTGAGAACGAGCTCTTGCGTCTCGAGCGGAAGAT
>DATEDH010000136.1:0-3277 GCA_035281765.1 Gemmatimonadaceae bacterium | reverse complement strand
CGAACTTGCGCTCGCGAAGCTGTGCGATGACCTCGCGCATGCCTGCAACGCCTTTCGCTCTGTCGAACAGAATGATCTCATCGACGGACGGATGGTCTCTCACGAGTGTTGCAGGGATTGGCTGCAGCACCCACGTGATCGATGATCCGGGCGATGCACGCTTGATCGCGTTGATCACGGGCAGCACGTGCACTGCATCTCCGACTGCGCTCATCATGACGATGCACACGCGCATAGGCGGCCTGCCCGTCATTCTGCTTTCTCCTTCGCTGCGGAGCGAAGCACGGCAAGATCGGCGTCGGATACAGGAAGATTTTCCCGCTCCTTGAGTTTTTCGAGGGAATGCTCGAGCCGCGCGAGGTTGGCGTTGGACACCATCGGGTCGCCTGGAACATGAAAGCGAATTCGATCCACATCCAGAACAAACGCACGTGCACCGGTCTCATTGTCCCATGCGATGAGAACATTGCGCGCATTGAGATCGGGATGATGAGCGCCGGCACGCGCGAGCGATCCCAGAAGTTTTCCAGTTGCGGCAAGGCACGAATCGCGATGCTCGCCCGATTCAACTTCGCGAAGCACAACGCTCAGGTCGTGGCTTTCGGGAATTTCTCTCGTCGCCACATCGCTCCGGCGCAGGACCGGACCTGCCGGATAGCTCACGATTGCGACAACATCGGGCGTTGGGATTCCCGCCAGCTTGAGGCGCAGTGAATTCACCAGCTCGCGCAAACCTCTCGTTGGCGGGAAAAAAAGATCCGAGCCCGTCTTACCAAGCAGGCCCCCGCGCATCGCATGCCGGACGACGACATCTCCGCAGCCGCTGCCCAGTGTGATTCCGTATGCGGTCGCCCTGCCACGGAACTTTCGCGCATCCGGCTGACGGCCCGCATATGCGTAGAGAGTCTCTGCGGAAAGAATAGACTCGAGCGTGTTCTTGCACGATTCGACGACGAGGCCACGAGCGCCATTTACGCGAACTCTCGCATATCCCGGAACCGAGACGGTAATCGCCACTAACTCGCCGCCCGCGCCTGACCAATGGCCGAGAGAAGCGCGCGTGCCTTGCTCTCGGTTTCTTCCCATTCCGTTTCGCCCACAGAATCGGCAACGATGCCTGCGCCTGCCTGAACAGATGCGATCCCATCCGCGATCACACAGGTTCGAATCGTTATCGCGAGATCCATTCGCGCTCCGCCGCCGGCGATGTATCCAACCGCACCTGCATATGCGCCGCGCGACACCGGCTCGAGCTCGTCGATGATCTGCATCGCGCGGACTTTCGGTGCACCGGTCATTGTTCCGGCGGGAAAAGTTGCGCGAAAGACGTCCATCGCCGTGCGCTGGCGATCGAGTGTGCCTTCCACCTGACTCACGATGTGCAGCACGTGCGAGTATTTCTCGATCTTCATCAATTCGGTTACCTCGACAGTTCCGAATCGCGAAACCCGACCGACGTCGTTGCGGCCAAGATCGACGAGCATGATGTGCTCAGCTCTTTCTTTCGGGTCCTGGAGCAGCTCGCGCGACAGCTCCTCATCCCGCTCTCTGTTCATCGATCGCGGCCTGGTGCCGGCAATGGGTCGCAGCGTAATGCGCGCATTCTCGAGACGAACGAGCAGCTCGGGCGAGCTCCCGACAATCTCGACTCCGTCGAGGACGAGGTGAAACATGTACGGAGACGGATTCAATCCGCGAAGCGCGCGATAGAGCGTGACCGGGTCGAAGTCCGCGTTCAACTCGATGCGTCTTGCAAGAAGCGCCTGAAAACAATCGCCGGCGCGGATGTACTCTTTGATTGTCTCGACTTTGGAGATGAAGTCGTCGCGCGCGATGCTCGACTTTCCTGTGGCAGGCGGCGCGGATGAATCGAGCGAGATATATGCGAGCGGGTTTGGCTCACGCAGGCGCCGTTCGATTTCGGCAATCTCGGCGTCTGCCTGCTCGTGCATTTGCGCGAGCTGATCGTCGCTCATCCCAGGCTCGACGTCGACACCGACAACGACGCGTGCGCGTGATCGCAGATTGTCGATGATCACCATCGAGCGAGTGAAAACGAACAAAGCATCGGGGATGTTCGACGTCGACTTCGGCCGATCCGGAAGCTTTTCGATCAGACGGACTACATCGTAACCGAAGAACCCGATCGCCCCGCTCCAGAAATTCCCGAGATCAGGAACGTCTGCGACGGTGCGACCGGTTATTTTTTCATCGAGATCTGCGAGGGGATCGGATACTGTGCGCTCGTTGTGCCATCCGGCATCGGGTGACCAGTCGGAGACACGACCATTGGACAGCCGCCACGCGGAATGCGGCTCGGTTCCGAGGAACGTGTATCGCGCCCACGTTTCGCCGCCCGCCGGGGCGGACTCGAGCAGAAATCCAAATGGTCCGCGGCGGAGCTTTGCATAAGCGCTCACCGGCGTGTCGGAATCGAGCAGAGATTCGCGCCACACGGGCACAACGCCTGCTCTCTTACCCGCCGCCCTGTGGCGTGCAATCTCCATGAATTGTGACAACGATCGTTCACTCACCTGGCAATAAATCTCCAGCGGCACGGGATCCGATGAATTGCCCCGCCGCATCCTCAACGTAGCTTTCCATAATGATGCGACGGTTCATTGCAGCGCTCTTTGCCGTTTGTTGTTTTTCAGTGGCTGCACCGGCTCGTGTTCCGGCGCAATCAGCGACCTGGAATGATCCCCGCTCGCGTGCCCTGGTGGAGCAGGCAACCGAAAGGAGAGCGAGGCAGATCGCCGATACCGCGCTTACAAGTTACAAGGCAGCGGCACATGGCTACCTGACTTTTCTTGCCCAGTTAGGTGAAGGGTTCACCGAACCGCCAAAGATCGTCAAAGCCGACGAGCTTTCGCTAGAAGTGTATTGGCACGCGCCGAACCTCAGCAAGCAGCTTATTGCGGGTCGCCGTGACACACTTCTCCTCCCGACGGACATCAATTATCACCGCGATCACCTCGGAATAGTTCAGAACAACTTTCCCAACATCATCAGGCTGGGCGAGGGGGACGAGGTTCGCGATGTGCCGCATCCTCTCTCTCAGACCGGTCTCAATGAGTACGACTACGCCATCCGCGATTCGCTTCAGATAAGACTCGGTCCAAGGACGCTCGATGTCTATGAGGTGCGTGTCCGTCCAAAGAATGACCGCGAGCCGCGCGCCGTCGGGGCTGTCTATATCGACAGGGAAAGCGGCGAGGTCGTGCGGATGGCGTTCAGCTTCACCCGCGCAGCGCTGATCGACAAGGAGCTCGAGGAC
>DATEDH010000135.1:0-6629 GCA_035281765.1 Gemmatimonadaceae bacterium | reverse complement strand
GAGATCGCGGAAGATCTTCCTGACGTCGCGATGGTTCTCGTTCCAGTAGGGGGCGGTGGGCTGAGTGCAGGCGTCGCGACTGCTGTGAAGCTGATGGCGCCGAATGTGAAGCTCGTTGGTGTCGAACCCGTGAGCGCTCCGAAGCTTTACAAGGCACGCGCACAGGGCTCACCTGTTCGTCTCGAAGCAACCGGAGGACTTGCAGACGGATTGCAGGCAACCGAAATCGGCGGACGCCCTTTCATGCATCATCAGGCGTATCTCGATGATGTCGTTCTCGTCGACGACGATCCGCTTCCCCGCGCGATGAAGCATCTGATGGATCGGCTCAAGATCATTGTCGAGCCAAGCGGCGCGATTACTGTCGCAGCGCTGATGACCGGCGCGGTCAGTCCCTCAGGAAAGACCGTCGCCGTCCTCAGCGGTGGCAATATCGAATGGCAGGGACTGCAGAAGCTGCTGGCTGACTAGAGCTGGCTCGTGCAGTGCGGGCATCGCGTCGCGGCCGCATCCATCGGCATACGGCAGAACGGACAATCCTTTGTCGCTGGAGCGGGAGGAGCAGGTCTTTCGAGCAGTTTCGAAATACGCCAGACGACGAACGCGATGATCAGGAAGTTGATCGCGACACTTAGAAAGTCGCCTACGCCAAACTTCATTCCTCCGACGTCCCACGTTGCTTTCTGCCACTCGCCCGATGGAGTGATCCTGCCGACGATCGGCATGATGAAATCGTCGACGATCGCCTGAACAACTTTTCCTACCGCGCCGCCAAGCACGACAGCGAGGGCGAGGGCGACAAAGTTCTCCTTCATCAGGAAGTTCCGGAAATCCCGCAGCATTGAGTGCCCCGTTGGAGTGTTGAGCGGATAGATATAACTGTCCGGTAGCGGACGTAAGGGTGGCGCCACCCGTGGATTGTTTGCGAGCCGCAAAAACAT
Organism: Gemmatimonadaceae bacterium; assembly: GCA_035281765.1. Classification (GTDB taxonomy): domain Bacteria; phylum Gemmatimonadota; class Gemmatimonadetes; order Gemmatimonadales; family Gemmatimonadaceae; genus UBA4720. Next base: position 5,688 of record DATEDH010000135.1, on the reverse strand, counting down.
TAAAATGCAAGGCTGTCCTGACGGCGCGCTGATTATCGAACTTGCGCCAGGTTGATGTGTATCGCAAAGGGCGCGCGATCCACTGAATCCGCCCCAATACCAGATTGCCAATTCCTTCGATCGACTTTCAGAGAACTGAAGCCGCAGGACAGCGTCGCCGTTCGAAGGCGCTTTTTCGCATTCTCGCTGCCCTCGTTGCACTCGGCATGGGATGCGGCGAAGGCACCGCGCCGCCGGCCCCGGTTGCGTCGGTAACGATTCAGGCATCGACGCAAACGATAGAGGTCGTGCCTGGCGGTGCGCAGATGCTCACCGCTGTTCCAAAGGATGCAAAGGGACAAACGCTGACCGACCGCGCCACGGTATGGTCATCTTCTGACGAGTCGAAGGTCACCGTCGCGGGCGGCCTCGTAACCGGTGTCGCACTCGGAACAGCGAAAGTCACTGCGACTGTCGAAGGTGTTTCGGCGAGTGTCGACGTTGCGGTGAAGGACGGCGGGGTCGTTTCTTCCGCGGGCACGACATTCAGCGTTCAGGACGGAGCTGTAACTGTTGCCGTTCCAGCAGGTGCAGTCAGTCAGACATCGAGCATCACCGTTGGCACATCCGCAAACGCGCCCGCTAATCCGCGGCTGTTGCCCGGCACTGCATTCGATTTCGGTCCACTCGGGCTGACCTTCGCGCAGCCAATCGTAATCACAATCAAGTACGACCCGTCGACTGTCGCATCGGACAGTCCTGAAGGCGGACTGCAGCTCTATGAGCTCGTCGGAGCGCAGTGGCGTGTGGTTGTCGGAAGCACCGTCAATCTTTCCGCCAAGACTGTGTCGGGATCAGTGAATCACGTTGGCACGTTCAGCGTGATGATGCAGCCCAAAGTTGAAACAGTCACTGTTGCAGGCGACCTCTCGAACATGGCGGTTGTCACAACGCGCCAGTTCACGGCGACTATCAAGGACAACGAAGGAACGACGCTTACGCGCCCGGTATCGTGGAGCAGCTCGAACACTGCAATCCTCACGATCGATGCGAATACGGGACTCGCAAGCGCAAAAGCGCCCGGCTCGGTACAGATAACCGCAACGTCGGAAGGAAAGTCGGGCTCGGCAACTATCACTGTTGTGCCTGGCCCGCCAGCGAAGATCGTCGTCAATGCCGGCGACAATCAGTCAGTCGCAGCGGGTGTGGCGGTTCCGGTTGCTCCGTCGGTAAAAGTGACAGATGCCGGAGACAATCCGATCGCGAATGTGCCGGTAACCTTTGCTGTTGTATCGGGTGGTGGAACAATCACCGGAGCAACGACGACGACTGATGCTTCGGGAATCGCGACTGTCGGAAGCTGGACTCTCGGTGCGGCTGCTGGTCCCAACACATTGCGCGCGACGTCCTCGGCGATCACGGGAGCATCAGTAACATTCCAGGCGGCGGGCGGTGCAGGGCCGGCTGCAATTGTCGCGGTGTTCTCTGGCAACAATCAAGCGGGCACTGCGGGTGGCAACGTTGCTGATCCGCCGAAGGTGAAAGTCACCGATGCGAATGGAAACTTCGTTGCGGGATTCACCGTCACGTTCACTCCCGGACCAGGAAGCGGCAGTGTAACGGGTGAAACCGCTGTGACTGACGCGGCCGGCATTGCTTCAGTCGGAAGCTGGAAGCTTGGAACGACACCAGGTACGCAGACGTTGATCGCAACTGCAGCCGGACTGACTGGAAGTCCGGTCACGTTTACGGCGACAGCAGCTGCACCGGTGCCAAGTGCGATTGCGGGCTTCGCAGGTAACAATCAGACTGCGCGACCGGGCTTCGCAGTGCCGATCGTGCCTGCGTTCATCGTCACTGATCCCGGTGGAGTTCCAGTTCCCGGAGTGACGGTGACATTCGTCGTCACTGAAGGCGGCGGAAGTGTGAGCAGTCCGACATCGGTTACGAACGCCGATGGTATTGCGACGGTTGCGTGGACGCTCGGTCCATCGCTCGGACCGAACTCACTTCAGGCGAGCATTCCCGGCGGCATTCCCGCGGTGACATTCAATGCAACTGCAGCAGCGCCGCCTCCAACGCGCATCGCGATCAACGCGGGCGATGGTCAGAGCGCGAACGCAGGGACAGCTGTTGCAATTCCGCCATCTGTCAAAGTCACCGGCGCGGACGGCATCGGTGTCGGCGGAGTGAGCGTCACGTTCAGCATTCGCAGTGGCGGTGGTTCTCTCAGCGGCGCCAATGCAGTCACTGATGCGCAGGGAATTGCAACTGTTGGAAGCTGGACGCTGGGACTCGGTGGCAACTCGATCTTTGCGTCTGTGCCTGGACTTGCTGGCGATCCGGTGATCTTCGTCGCGCTTGGAACAGCGGAAGTTCAGATTGTGACGTTCGGTGACTCGAATACCGATCTTGGATTTGTTGGCACCACTACGTCGCCTAAAGTCGCATCGTATGTCTCCGGCGCTAACCCTGCGATTCGTCTCGGACCCAATTCCCCCAACGATGCAACGCAGCTCGCGGGAAAGATCGAATCCCGCTGGAAGGCCAACAGCTCCAAAACTATTCGCGCTGTCAATCACGCAATCACCGGAACATCGACCGGCACGGGACGCAGCATCGTTCAATCGCCGAATGCGATGGAAGTCGTTAATGGTGTGACGCGCTTCAGAGGCGAATTCCTCGGTGATGCTTATCCGTGGAGCGGTGGAGAGCCGGTCAATGATTTCTATCCGAACGGCGCAGTTCTTCGCGTGCAGGCATTCAAGCCGCGCACGTCGGACTTCGGATACATCTCGATGGGCACCAACGACCTCTTCGAGGGATTGTCGACGACGGCAATCAGGAACAATCTCGAGATCATGATCGATGAGTGGATCGGGCGAGGTCTCCCGGCGAACCGTCTATTTATCACGACGCTGCCGCCGCGCCGCCCGGGATCCGAGAGCTCGCGCATACCTGACATGAATTCAAAAATCAGGGCGCTTGCTCAGGCGAAGGGAATCAGGCTCATCGACATTTCATCATTCGTATCGAACGATGATGGCCTTACGTGGAAATCGCCGTCGATGCATCTCGTCAACGATGAGCTGCATTACGCGGAAAGCGTGCGCGACTGGATTGCTGATGGTGTCGTGTCAGTGATGCTTCAGCTCACGCCGCCGTAACGAGTCAGCCGAGCGTCCACTCTCTTATCTGTTCCAGTCGCTCCTGTTGTATTGCAAGCGCGCGCTGAGCTGCTTCGACTGTAATCTGTTCCAGAACAACCGGCTCTCCCGGTGCGAGCTGTGCGAGACGCCCGAGATCCGCCGAGATCACGGTGCCGAGTATGCGATATCCGCCGACGGTCGGCGCGTCGGCCATGAGGATGATCGGCTCACCCCCCGGCGGCAGCTGAATCACACCAGGGCAAACGGGCTCCGACGTAATCGATGCGCCGCCGATCACTGCCTGGCCTGACAAACGATATCCAGTGCGATCGGACGACGATGACAGTTTCCATTCACTGAGTGTCAGCTCATCGGCTGAATCTCGAGGAATGAATCGCAATGGTGACTTGTCTGTTGCAGGCCGCAATGAAGCGGGAAGGGACGCGGTAATGTGATGACGCGCTCGCGCCATTCTCAAAAGAGAAAGCTGGTCACCTGACTTCAACCGCCGGCCTTCGAGACCTCCGAATGCGCCGGGGACATAAGTGCTTCGGCTGCCCATAACGATGGGCAAGTCCAGCCCTCCCGCGAACGCGATATAGACAAACCGCCCGGACGTGACGGAGTCGATCGCAACGACATCGCCCGCGTTGCAGCTGTACGCGCGATACGGCTCGACAACGCGCCCGTTGATCGATGTCATCGCGGCAGCACCGCCAACGGCAAGCGTCACGCGTTCGGCAATCTCGATCTCTCCACCCGTAAGCGCCCATTCGATGGCAGCCGCATTGGATGGGTTTCCCAGCAGCACGTTCAATGTCTCGAGAGCGAGCAGATCCATCGCGCCCGCGCGCGGAACACCGCTCGCCATGAACCCCCGCCTGCCCGAATCCTGAACCGTGGCGTAAGCCGGCGCGCGCCTGATGAATATCACTGCGGAGAAAATCTCACACGGTCGCCAACAGCAAGCAGAGCGGGTGACTCACGCGTTGCATCGAACATCTTCACGTCGGTCGTCCCGATGAGATGCCAGCCGCCCGGCGTCTCCGCCGGATACACTCCAGTCTGCGCTTCTGCGATTGCAACCGATCCGGCCGGAACTCGTTTGCGCGGCGAGTCACGCCGCGCCACAACAAGTCTCGAATCGAGCGGACCGAGATAAGCAAAACCCGGAACGAACCCGATGACGAACACCCGGTACTCGGCGTTGCTGTGAATGCCGATTACATCCTCAACGGTGAGATTCGTGCGACGCGCGACGTCGTCGAGATCTTCACCGTTGTACCTGACAGGAATGACGTGAGTTTGAGGTGTGCGCTGCATCTGTGACGTCATAGCCGGCGACAATGACGCGAGCAGCGAGCGAAGGTCACTATATCCAATTCGCAGCGGATCATAATGAACTGTGAGCGACGCATACGCAGGCACTACATCGCGCACTCCGTGCAATTTTGCCGCTGCAATACGATTTGCCTCTTCGACGACACGATCATTCAGCTCCGCACTTATGCCTTCCCCGAACGTGAGCGTGATTGCTGTGTCGCCGAGTGGTGATATTCGTGGGGAAGTCACGGGGCGAATGGCCTGATGGTGAATCCTGGGGATTCCAGTGCCGATCGTGCGATCTTCACCGTCTCGAGTGCGCGATCCCCATCGCCGTGAACGCACAGCGAGCGTGCGTCGATCGAGATCCTGGTTCCCTCAATTGACGTGACCATCCCATTGGCGAGGTCAACGGCACGCTTCGCGACGAGCTGAGGGTTTTCGATAATTGCGCCAGGTTGATCTCGCGGTACGAGTGTGCCGTCAGCGAGATATCCGCGGTCGATGAATGCTTCACCTGCAGTAACCAGCCCGCGCTCTCGTGACGCGCGCTCGAGCGCTCCACCAGCGAGCGCGAGCATCACCAGTGACTTGTCGACTGTCCATACGCATGCGGCGAGCAGCGAAGCGAGCTTCTCGTCTTTCGCAGCGCGATTGTACAGCGCCCCGTGTGGCTTTACATACCGGAGACGTGCACCCTCCGCCTCACAGCAGGCGATCATGTTGTCGATCTGCTTGTGAAACGAGTCGACGATCTCATCCGGTGGAAGATCGAGCTCGCGTCTCCCGAATCCTTCGCGGTCGGGATAACCCGGGTGTGCGCCGATCGAAACTCCGCGCTCATAGGCGAGCGCCACTGTGCGCCGCATGACTTCCAGTGACCCCGCGTGCTTGCCGCATGCGATGTTGGCCGAGGACACGACATCGAGTATCGCGGTGTCGCGCGGGTAGTCTTTTCCGTCGTGCTCCCCGATGTCTGCGTTCAGGTCGATCGACCGGCTCATGGTCTCCGCTGTTGTCGGATTGACTGCGCATCACCAAGATAAGCGCCATGCAAACTGCTCCGGAACGAGAGAAAGCGCCAAAAGGCGTGTGGCGGGTCATCGCGGCGTCGACCGCAGGCACCATGATCGAATGGTACGACTTCTTCATTTTCGGAAGTCTCGCTACGATTCTCTCGGCGCAGTTTTACCCGAGCGGAAATGCGACTGCTGCGTTTCTCAAGACTCTTGCGACA
>DATEDH010000134.1:0-2245 GCA_035281765.1 Gemmatimonadaceae bacterium | reverse complement strand
GGCGAAAAGCTCGAGAGTGCAATGCTGGGTTGGCATGGCCTCGAAGGTGACCGGCGTCTTGCGCTGCAAAGGCTTGACGATCCGAGCGGATTCCCATGGCTGAATGCAAGCAAGCTGCCCGAGTTGATTGTGTTTACTCCGAAGCGGCTTCATGGCGAGCTGCCGACCCACGTTCTTACTCCGGACGGAAGTGAAATGTCGGTGTTTGGAGAAGAGCTTGCAGCGGATGTCATGCGCCGCTCTGGAATGCGTGTTCAGATGATGCATTCGAGGAACGGCCTGTTCGATGACGCTCATGTTTCGCTGATCGCTTCCGATACGGTGAACGAGATCAGTCGAATTGCGGGCGTCGGCTCAGATGTGCGGCGATTTCGGCCGAACATTCTGGTTCGGCTTTCCAATGCGCGCGCGTTTCAGGAAGGCGAATGGATTGGTGGCATCGTCCAATTCGGCGACGGCGATGACGCGCCTGCAGTTGCCGTAACGATGCACGATGTGCGATGCTCGATGATCAACATCGATCCCGATACTGCGCAGCGCGCGCCTGAAATGTTGAAAGCCGCGGTAAGCGCAAACGACAACAACGCCGGCGTCTACGCTACAGTCACACGCACCGGCACACTGGCGATCGGGCAAAAGATTTTTCTGCGTGCCTGATGCAGTGTGTCAGCTCCGACTGACTTCTTCCGCATGCGAGCGCGATTGACTGTCCGTTGTGAACGCGCCTTGACCTGGAAGACTCCGCGCATTGTCTGTAAGGTCGTCTTCGTCTGATTCGTGGGACGATGCATCCTCGCCCAGCCGGGCCACGATGAGTGACACAGCTGCGGAAATCGCACTCAGCAATACAAGAGGAATCGCGATCATCACAGTCAGCTGCCAGGTTCCGAGCGTTCCGTCCTCTCCGCGGCTTGCCAATCCAAGCGCGACGAGAAGAGCAGGGAGGAGACTCAACATCAGCCCGCCGAACGCCCCCCACGCAGCAAATGCCGGAACTGAGAGATCGCTGAATTTGCGGCCGCGACCTGCAATTCCGAGAACGATCGAGAAGAGGGCACCGCCGACGAACCCCGGGACCCCGAGCGCGGGAAGCGGCGCATCGACACATTGAAGAACGCATCCCACGGCAGAAGGTTCGGGAAGAGACGGCTGCTGATGCCGATCAGGACTCCGAATACCGCCCACCCCGCCGCCCACGTCAGACCCATTCCGATCGCGCCGCGAATCCGCTTCAGGATCTTCATTTCAATTCGTCTCCTCTGACCATCATACAAATCTTCATTCTGCAAGATCACAGCCCCTGCACAGTATCGTCAAGTACTCTACAACACAAAGTAAGTAACTCTTGGCAGCTTTTGCCGTGTTGACATTAATGTTCAGTCCTGTTCGATCGAATCACACGAGGCCGATAGCTTGACACTGCCTGTGGACAACTCACTTCCTGTAACTGCCTTCGACGAGGCGCTCAGGGCAAAGCAGCTCGCGCAAATGAAATTTCGGGCGGCCGCGCTGCTCGTCCTCGCAGCAGTTGGCTTCGCATTCTCCCATTATTTCCAGAGCCAGTATCCATGGCTCGGCTGGGTACAGGCATTCTGTGAAGCTGCAATGGTCGGCGGACTGGCCGACTGGTTCGCGGTCACCGCGCTGTTCCGGCATCCGATGGGTTTGCCAATCCCTCACACCGCCATCATCCCCAACAGAAAAGATCGTGTCGGCGAAATGCTCGGCGCATTCGTCGAGCGGAACTTCCTGAACAGGAATGTCATCGAGCGCCGACTGGTCGACGCTCGGCTCGGTGAGCGTCTCGCAAGCTTTCTCAGTGATCCGGTGAACAGCAGAGCAGTTGCACGGCATGCGGCGCGCGGGCTGGTCGCTGCTGCGGAATCACTGCGCGACGAAGACGTGCAGGCGATGATCGACGCGGCAATTCTCGAGCGTATCAAGACAGCGCGCGTTGCGCCATTTATTGGAAGGGGACTCTCACTCATCACCTCGGGAAACCGTCATCAGGAGCTCCTGAACGAAGGCATTCAGCTCGCTGCGCGAGCGGTAACCGAGAATGAGGACCTGATCCGAAAGCGAATCGAAGCTGAATCTCCATGGTGGGTTCCAGGTGCGGTCGATGAAAAGATCCTGCGTAAAATCGTGAAAGGCGTCGAGCGCACGTTTCAGGAAGTGCGCGACGATGTGAATCATCCGCTTCGCAAGAGGTTCGACGAGGCGCTCAACAAATTCATCGACGACC
>DATEDH010000133.1:0-5629 GCA_035281765.1 Gemmatimonadaceae bacterium | reverse complement strand
CGCTCGCCATGTTGATGATACGTCCCGCGCGCTTCTTCATCATTCCGCGCGCAGCCGCTCTGATCGCTGCAAACGCGCCGCGCAGATTTGCATTCTGCACGTCGTCCCAGTCTTCGTCCTTGAGTCGCATCACGAGATTGTCGCGAGTGATGCCCGCGTTGTTCACGAGAATGTCGATGCCGCCAAATTCCTTCTCGACATCGGCAATGAGCTGCGCCACCGACGCAGTGTCACTTACGTCACACGCAAAGCCGGTTGCGCCCTTTCCAATCTCGCCAGCGACTTGAGAAGCCTTTTCTCTGTCGCGGCCGACGACCGCGACGCGAGCGCCCGCATCGGCAAGGGCTTCCGCAACGGCGCGGCCGATTCCTCTCGTGCTTCCGGTGACGACTGCGTTCCTGCCTGTCAGGTCGATATTCATTGCGTGAGCTGTGTCATGAGTTTTTCGACATCCGCGGGAGTCCCGCACGCCATCCCTTTTGCACCCGGAACAATTCGCGTTAGAAGTCCGGTGAGAACGTTGCCCGGCCCCATCTCGACGAACAATGCACCTGGATATTGCGCGGCCATCTTTGTCACTTCACCCGTCCATCGCACCGGCGCGGTGAGCTGTTTAATCAGTAGCTCGCGTGCATCCTGCGCGGAATTGGAGGGCAGCTCTGTCACGTTCGAATAGACGGGAAAGGCAGGCTCCGCGAATTCGGTCGCATGAACGGCTTCGGAAAATCCGCCGACAGCGGGTTCCATCAACGGCGAGTGAAATGCGCCGCTTACCGGAAGACGCACTGCCCGCTTCGCGCCATTGAGCTTCGCAAGGTCCATCAATCGTTCGACGCCGGCAACTTCACCGGAGACAACGATCTGCTCCGCAGTGTTGTAATTGGCAGGGACGACAAGCCCGCCGCTTCGCGTTGCAAGCTCACACAGCGATTCGATCGAATCATTCAATTTGCCGAGCACGGCGGCCATCGCGCCGGGTCGTGTCACGCCTGTTTCATACATGAGCTGGCCGCGTCTTCTCACTAAGCGCGCCGCGTCAGCGAGTGTCGTCGAGCCGGCTGCATGATATGCAGTGTGCTCGCCGAGGGAATGACCCGCGGCGGCGCAGACATGTGAACCAACAGTCGACTTCACGACTGCCCACACCGCCGCGCCATGCGCGAGAAGCGCAGGCTGCGCATTCAACGTTGCAGTGAGATCATCGGCCGGCCCTTCAAAGCAGAGCGTGCTCAGCTTGAAGTCGAGCGCATCGTCTACTTCATCGAAGACGCGCCTCGCTTCCGGAAAGGCATCGGACAGCTCCTTTCCCATCCGTGGCTTTTGCGATCCCTGTCCCGGGAAAAGAAGAACTATGTCCATTCGCTAGAAGCGGATGATCATCGATCCCCACGTGAACCCTGCGCCGAACGCAACGCACATCACGGTTGATCCTTCCTTTATCCGGCCATTCTCGATCGCCTCATCGATTGCGATCGGAATCGATGCAGACGACGTGTTCCCGTAGCGATCGACATTCACATAGACCTTATCCATGGAAATGTTGGAATGCTTGGCCGTCGCTTCGATGATCCTGACGTTCGCCTGATGTGGAATGAGGAGGTCGATGTCGGCCCCGGTGAGACGCGCTCCGTCGAGTGCGCGATCGGCTGCTTCAGCCATCGATCGCACTGCGTGCTTGAATACTTCCCGCCCGGCCATCTTCACGAAGTGACCTTTTTCCTCGAGCACCTGTGCGCTCATCGGGATCTTCGCTCCGCCTGCCGGTCGATACAGGAGATCCGCGAGTTTTCCATCGCTGCGCAGGAACGTTGAAAGAATGCCTTTGCCCGTACGCGCGCGCTGAAGAATCACTGCCCCTGCGCCGTCACCGAACAGGACGCATGTTGCACGGTCGGTCCAGTCTACAATCGAGCTCATCTTCTCCGAGCTTACGACCAGAATCGTTTCGGCAGCGCCCGTCGCAATCATTCCCTCGGCGACTGTCATCGCGTAGATGAATCCCGAGCAGGCTGCACCGATGTCGAATGCTGCCGCGCGAGTTGCGCCAAGCTCTGCCTGAAGGTCGACCGCAGTTGCGGGAAGAAGCCGATCCGGAGTTGCAGTGCTCAGCACTATTGCGTCGAGCTGCCCAGCATGAACGCCGGCGCGCTCCATCGCCGTTCGCGCCGCGTCAGCGGCCATCGTCGCTGTGGTTTCCGTGTCGCTCGCAAGATGCCGCTCGACAATTCCAGAACGTTCCACGATCCATTCATGCGACGTCTCGATTCCTATCGAAGCGAAGTCGTGGTTGGTCATGACTCGCTCGGGGATTCCCCGGCCAGTCGCCATTATTGCTGCGATGGGGCGCTTCAAGCGATCTCCCTCTCCGTGGCCGACTTGTCAATCTCCGCAAGCTTCTCGCCGATGCGGTCGTTCATTCGCGTTTCAACAGCTCTCACCGCGACGCCAACAGCGTTCTTTATTGCTCGTGGCGAGGAATTTCCGTGACAGATGATGCTTACGCCCTTCACTCCAAGAAGTGGCGCGCCACCGTATACCGATGAATCGAGCGTGCTGAACGCCTTCTTCACCTGAAGCATGTCGATCTCGGGGTTTCTGCCGAGTATCTCGACGATCATCGGTATCACTCCTTCATAGAACTTGAGCACGACGTTGCCGATGAATCCATCGCACACGACGACATCGAGCGGACCGCGATCGTTTGCCGCGGGAGGCAGATCCCGTCCTTCCACGTTCCCCTGGAAATTGAACCCCGCACTCCTGAAAAGTGCGTGCGCTTCCTTGGCAATCGCATTTCCCTTGGAATCTTCCTCTCCGACGTTCAGGAGGCCTACGACAGGATTGGTTCTTCCGAGAAGTGTCTCCGCGTACACTGCGCCGAGCCATGCGAACTGAACGAGCTCCTGCGGTGAGCAGTCGACGTTTGCCCCTGAATCGAGAAGAACGATCGGCTCGCGGGATGTGGGCAGAATCGTAGAGACCGGCGGTCGCTTGAGACCGGGATGAAGTCCGAGCATGACTGCAGACACTGCCATCTGCGCGCCCGTATTTCCTGCCGAAACGAAGGCGTCCGACTTACCGTCGACCTGCATGCGGATTCCGACTGCCATCGGATTGTTTGGCTTACCGCGCAATGCTGCGGTTGGCTTGTCGGACATATCGATGATATCGGGTGCATCGACGAGTGAAATACGATCTTTCGCCGATGCACAATGCGAGAGCTCGCCGGATAGCAATCCCGCGAGCTCTCGATCGATTACGTCTGTCTGTCCAACGAGCTGAACGGTGTGGTTACCATCGAGCTCGGAAAGTGCCTCCAGCGCTCCTGCGATTGTGGCCCGGGGCGCAAAGTCGCCCCCCATGGCGTCCAACGCGATTCGCGCCAAAGCTTACGCTTCCCTGGCTGCTACTCGCTGTTCACCATCGTAGTATCCGCACTCTTCACACACGTGATGCGGACGCTTCATGCTCTGGCAGCGCGGGCACTTCTGGATTGCGATTGCCGGAGCGGTCTTGTGAGTGTTGCGGGCGCGCTTCTTTCTTTTCGAGGTGCGTCTCTTCGGAACGGCCATGATTCTGTATCAGTTGATTGTAAGGCGTATTCAGGGTAGCTGGTCGCGTATTGCGCGCAGCGCATCCCAACGGCTTTCAGCAGTTGCAGGAACGCAGTCACACGTTCCGTTGTTCCAGTCGATACCACAGTTCGGGCATAGCCCTTTGCAATCCTCGCGGCACACGACGTAGCCGGGCACAGCGAGAAGCCACGTCTCTCGTACGGCCGGCCTCAGATCGAGGTTGTGAGCCATTGGATCGAACGCGTATACATCGGGATCGTCCTCGGCGTCTTCCCCCTCGGACGAAAAGATGAAGTGAGCTTCTTCATCGACCGCAACGCCGACCTCTTTCAGGCACCGGCGGCACGGGACTTCGGCTGCACCTTTCACTCGTCCGCTGAAGTAGAACCGGTCCGGCCCGGCCGCGGACAGGCGGCCATGTACCAGAATCGGTTTTACCGGGCGCACATCGCCTTCTTCCCAGACCGGATCATCCGGTGCGAGCTCGCCATCGACATGCGCTGCGTGCGACTCCAGTGAACGGATGTCAAACGACAGCATAAGCCTATAAAAATAACGGATTTAGGGTGTTGCGAGAAGGGCTCTCCTAACGACTAAAACTACGGGGCGCTCACGCGCGCTTGTAGCCGGTAGCTGCTTCCAGCTCTTAGCCAGGTAGCATGCTAAAACGGAACTGCGCCCTTAGCTAATGGCCAGCGGCGCAGTTCTGTTTTAGCACGCTACCACGCTCAGAGCTAAAGCTGGCTACGAGCTACCAGCGCGCGTGAGCGCTCCGTAGTTAGTACTTGTGATCAGCCTGCTGCAATGAGCTCCACGTCGGAAAAGAAAAACCTCGATTCCCGGAGTGCATTCTCATCGGAATCCGAAGCATGAATCGCATTCCGCTCTTTCGACTCAGCGAAGAGCTTCCGGACGGTTCCTTCCGCTGCCTCGGCAGGATCGGTTGCACCAATCGTATCGCGGAGAGCCAGAACGGCGCCCGACTTCTCGAGCACCATCGGCATGCACGGACCCGAGGTCATGAATTTCACGAGCGAGCCATAGAATGGCCGTTCCTTGTGCACGTCGTAAAAGGCGCCCGCCTGCGCCTCCGTGAGATGCATGACCCGGGCAGCGAGAACCTTGAACCCTGCCTTCTCGAGATGCGCGATGACGTTCCCTGCCTTCCCCGATCCAAATGCGTCGGGCTTGATGATAGTAAGTGTGATGTTGCCAGCCATCTATATGTCCCGTAAGAGTTTAGTTAGTTCGACTTGAGAAGTTGCACCACATCGATGGGGCGCTGCGCAACCCCGATTCCAGCATCCTTGAATGCGGCAATTTTCTCTGCTGCGGTTCCAGTCGAGCCGGAGATAATTGCACCCGCATGGCCCATCCTGCGACCGGGAGGGGCTGTCTGACCAGCGATGAATCCTACTACCGGCTTCGACATTTTTTCCTTCACGAACTGCGCGGCCTCCTGCTCATCCGTTCCGCCGATCTCACCAATCATCACGACCGCCTCGGTATCCGGATCAGCCTCGAAGGCTGCCAGGCAGTCGATGAAATTCGTTCCGTTGATCGGATCGCCACCGATTCCGACGCAGGTGGTCTGACCCATTCCAGCGCGCGTCATCTGGAAGACGACCTCATACGTAAGCGTCCCTGAGCGGCTCACGAGTCCAATCGGGCCCGGTGTGCAGATGCGGCCCGGAATGATTCCCACCTTCGACTTGCCCGGTGAGATCAAGCCAGGGCAATTCGGTCCCAGCAATCTTGCGCCCTTCTCCTTCACGAACGGATACACTCGCGTCATGTCCAGAACCGGAACGCCTTCGGTAATGCAGACGATGAACGGAATACCGGCATCGGCCGCTTCCATCATCGCGTCGGCCGCGAACATTGGCGGCACGTAGATCACCGTCGCATTTGCGCCCGTTTCCTTCACTGCCTGGTGCACCGTGTTGAAAATCGGAACCTTGTCGTCGAACTTCTGCCCGCCCTTGCCAGGCGTGACGCCGCCTACGACCTGCGTTCCGTACTCGATCATCTGCCGCGTATGGAATGATCCATCG